>DASVPH010000226.1:0-13299 GCA_036382945.1 Casimicrobiaceae bacterium | reverse complement strand
GGCGATCGAGCGCGGTGTGGCTCGCGGTCGCATCGTTCATCGGTGTACCCCCACGCTTGCGGCCTCATTGACCAATTCGGCCGCTACGCTGCCCCCAAAAGCGGGGGCGCAATTCGCGCCTTGGGGCGGCCCTGCGGCGCTCATGGGCTGTGCAGATACCAATGCGCCGACCACGCCCCGACCGACTCACCCGCGGCAGCCGACAGCGCGGGATGGATGAGGCGCCCGGGTGGCGCGGCACCCATGGCGACCGGCTGCGCGCTCAAGTTCGCGCGCAAGGTCAACCGGCGGTCGTTCCCGGCGAACCAGGCCACCTCGAGCGCCGCATCGCCGACCAGGCGCGCCTCTGCCGAGTGCCCGTGAAGAAGCGGCAACAAGGGGACGATGTCGCGCTGGCGCAGCGCGAGGAGCGACCGATGATAGTCGCGCCACGCCGCGTGCTCCGGTCGATCGAGCTCGCTCCAGTCCAGGCGCGAGCGCACGAAGGTCGTCTCGTCGTTCGGATCGGGAATTCGCACGCGCCCCGCCGCTTCCGCGAATCCGGCGAAGCGGGCGAATTCCTCCCGCCGTCCGCGCGCCACCGCCGCGGCGAGCTCGGGGCCGAAATCGCAGAAGAACTGGAACGGCGTGGCCGCGCCGTACTCCTGTCCCATGAACAGCAGCGGCGGCTGCGGCGCGAGCAGGAGGATCGCCGTGAGGCAACGCACGACGGGCTCCGGCGCGAGCATCGTGATGCGCTCGCCGAACGCACGGTTGCCGACCTGGTCGTGGTTCTGCAGGAAGTTCACGAACGCCGTCGGCGGCAGAGCGGCGGAGGGTTCGCCGCGCTGGCGGCGCCGATAGGTCGAGGTCTCGCCCTGGTAGTCGAAGCCCTCGGCGAGGCAGCGTGCCAGATGCGCGACGGGCTGCGGCGTGTAGTCGACGTAGTAGCCGTCGCGCTCGCCGGTCGCGGCGGCGTGCAGCGCGTGATGCGCGTCGTCGTTCCATTGCGCGCGGAAACCGACGCTCTCGCGCGGATGCAGGTAGTGCGCCGCGTTGTTGTCGTTCTCGAGCACCAGGTGGATCGGTCGGTCGCGGCCGGGGCCGGCGTGCACCGCGGCAGCGATCTCGTCCAGGAGGTGCGGTCGCGACTCGTCGCGGATCGCGTTGACCGCGTCGTAGCGCAAGCCGTCGAAGCGATATTCCTCGAGCCAGTAGAGCGTGTTGTGGATGAAGAAGTTGCGCACCGGGCGGCTCGCCGCGCCGTCGAAGTTGATCGCCTGGCCCCACAACGTGCGGTGGCGGTCGGAGAAGAACGCAGGCGCGTACGCGTGCAGGTAGTTCCCTTCGGGTCCGAAGTGGTTGTACACGAGGTCCAGAAAGATCATCAGGCCCTGGCGGTGCGCGGCCTGCACGAGCCGCTTCAGGTCGTCGGGCGTGCCGTAACTCGCATCGGGGGCGAAGGGAAGCACCCCGTCGTAGCCCCAGTTGCGCCGCCCGGGAAAATCCGCTATCGGCATCAGCTCGATCGCGGTCACGCCGAGCGCGGCCAGATACGACAGGCGCTCGATCGCGGAGGCGAAGGTGCCGCCGGCAGTGAACGTGCCGACGTGCAGCTCGTAGAGCACCGCCTCGTGCCAGGGACGGCCCGACCATCCCGCCTCGTCCCAGTCGAACGCGGCGGGGTCGATCACTTCGCTCGCGCCGTGAGGATCGTCGGGATTCGCGCGCGACGCGGGGTCGGGGACGTCGAGCCGATCGTCGATGCGATAACGATAGCGATCGCCCGCGCGCGCCGCGGAGCTGACGAGCTCGTAGAAACCGTCCGCGACGCGCTTGAGCGCCAGCCGCGCGCGCGCCGTGCCGGCGCTCGCCGGCTCGAGCACGAGATCGACCCGCGAAGCCGCCGGCGCCCAGAGGCGGAAGCGCACGCTGCCTTCGGCGCGCACTTCGGCGCCGAACGGCATCGCGTGCGCGCACCTCATGTCGGCTTCCGGAACTGGATCAGAAGGGCGACCGAGCGGCCCTGCAGCGGATACTGCGCGCCCGCATCGTAGCGCGCCTCCGGCGCCAGTCCCGAGTCGTATTGCGTGTCGAGCACCGCGTCCCAGCGCTTCGAGCCGTTGGAGGTCGGCAGCGCGAACGGGATCGGCTCGTGGTGGGCGTTGAGCAGCACCAGCAGGTCGTCGTCGGAGAGCGGCCGACCGCGCTCGTTCTGCTCTTCGATAGCGCGGCCGGCGAGGTACATGCCCAAGCACCGGGCGAACGACTGCCCCCACTCGGCGTCGGACATCTCGTGCCCGTCGGGGTTGAGCCAAACGATGTCCTTCACGTCGGGGCCGATGATACGTCGGCCCTGGAAGAAGCTGCGCCGGCGCAGCACCGCGTGGCTGCGGCGCAGCTCCGCGAGCCGCTGCACGAACGCCAGCAGCCACTCGTTGGGTTCGCGCAGGCTCCAATCGAGCCAGCTCGTCTCGTTGTCCTGGCAGTAGGCGTTGTTGTTGCCGCGCTGGGTGCGCCCCATCTCGTCGCCGGCGAGCAGCATCGGCACGCCTTGCGAGAGGAACAACGCGGCGAGCAGATTGCGCGTCTGCCGCGCGCGCAGGGCGAGGATCGCCGGGTCGTCGGTCGGCCCCTCGACGCCGCAGTTCCAGCTCCGGTTGTGCGAATCGCCGTCGCGGTTGTCCTCGCCGTTGGCTTCGTTGTGCTTCTCGTTGTAGCTCACCAGGTCTTGAAGCGTGAAGCCGTCGTGCGCGGTGACGAAATTGATGCTCGCGTAGGGACGGCGGCCGCTCCGCGCGTACAGATCGCTCGACCCGGTCAAACGGTACGCCAGCTCGCCGATCAATCCGCCCTCGCCCTTCCACACCGAGCGCACGACGTCGCGATACTTGCCGTTCCATTCGGTCCAGCGCACCGGGAAGTTGCCGACCTGATAGCCGCCCTCGCCCAGATCCCAGGGCTCGGCGATGAGCTTCACCTCGGAGAGCGTCGGGTCCTGGTGGATGATGTCGAAAAAAGCGCCGAGGCGATCGACTTCGTGCAGCTCGCGGGCAAGTGCCGCGGCGAGGTCGAAGCGAAACCCGTCGACGTGCATCTCCAGCACCCAGTAGCGCAGGCTGTCCATGATCAACTGCAGCACCCGCGGATGCATCATGTTGAGGGTGTTGCCGGTGCCGGTGTAATCCATGTACTCGCGCGGATCGTCGGGCTTCAGGCGGTAGTAGGCCGTGTTGTCGATGCCGCGGAAAGAGAACGTGGGTCCGAGCCGTCCGCCCTCGGCGGTGTGGTTGTAGACGACGTCGAGGATCACCTCGATGCCGGCCGAGTGCAGCGTCTTCACCACGGTCTTGAGCTCGGAGAGCGAGCCGTTGGCGGAGTAGCGCGCCTCGGGGGCGAAGAAGCCGATGGTGTTGTAGCCCCAGTAGTTGGACAGACCCTTCTGCACCAGGTGGTGATCGTCGATGAAGGCGTGGATGGGCATCAATTCGACCGCGGTCACGCCCAGGCGCTGCAGGTGCTCGAGCACGGCCGGCGTGGCGAGCGCCGCATACTTGCCGCGCAGCCGAGGCGGTACATCGGGATGCAGATGCGTGAAACCCTTGACGTGCAGCTCGTAGATCAGCGTATCGTTCCACGGCGTGTTGGGCCGGCGGTCGTTGCCCCAACTGAAGGCTGGATCGACAACCTGGCATTTCGGCATGCCGAAGGCGTTGTCGCGCTCGTCGACGGCGAGGTCTTCGCGCCGGCTTCCGACGCGGTAGCCGAAGTGCGCGTCGCTCCAGCGCAGCGCGCCGGTGATCGCTTTGGCGTAGGGATCGAGCAGCAGCTTGCGCGCATTGAAGCGCATGCCGCGCGCCGGATCGTACGGCCCGTGGGCGCGGTATCCGTACAGCAGTCCCGGTCGCGCATCGGGCAGGTAGCAATGCCATACCTGATCGGTCTGTTCGCGCAGCTCGATCGCCTCGACCTGGCGCCTGCCTTTCGGATCGAACAGGCAGAGCTGAACGTTCTCGGCGTGCTCGGAGAAAAGCGCGAAGTTGACCCCCTCGCCGTCCCAGGTCGCGCCGAGCGGATACGGACGCCCCGGCCAGACCCCGAACGCCCTCACAGCACCGACTTCGGGTGGCTGCGCAGCGCAGGCTTCTCCTCGACCCGGCGCTGGGTCCAGCGCTCGATCAGCTCGCCGGCGCGTTTCCGACCGCCCAGCCCGAACGCCAGCGCGAGGCCGAGCGCGATCGCCCCGACGATGATCAGGAACGCCTGGCGGATGATGTCCCCCAAGCCCATCTGATCGAGCGCGATCATGGCCACGAACACCATGATCGCGTACAGCGCGAGCCGGCCGATCAGCTCCGCTTCGCTCACGCCGACCTTCTTCAGATGCGCCGTCAACGCCGTGCCGACGAAGCGCCCGAAATAGGCGCCGAAGACCAGGATCGCGACGGCGACGATCAGCTTGGGCAGGAACAGCACCATGCGTCCGATCAAGTCGGTGACGTAGGCGAGGTCGAGCGTGTTGGAGGCGATCATCAGCGCGGCGAGGATCACCAGCAGGTAGCACAGGCCACCGAACACGCGAATGGTGTCGATCCTGGCGCCGCCCTGCTTCAGGAACTCATCGACGCCCGCCTTCTCGGTCACCACGTGGAAGTTGATGGCGCGCAGCGTCCGCACGATCGCGAAGCGGACCGCCTTGGCGATGAGCCAGCCGGCCACGAGAATGACGATCGCGAGCAGCAGCTTCGGCAAGAATGCGCCGACCTGACGCAGCGACTCGCGGAGCGACTCGAGCAGCATGTTGACGTCCATCATGTCCTCCTTTTCGGCATGTCGCGGACCGGTGAGACGCTTTGGCTTCCAAGCGGCTGCGTTGGCTCGGCTTCAGCGCCGGGCTTGAGGATACCCAGCAGGCCATGGAGCGGAATGCGCACCCAATCCGGGCGATTGTCGACCTCGTACTTGAGCTCGTACACCGCCTTTTCGAGCACGAAGAGCTCGAGCAGTCCTTTCATTTCCGCACGCGCGGAGGCCAGTCCGCTCGCGCGTGCGACCTCGTCGTAGCCGTCGACGAAGGCCTCCACCGCCTGCGCCTGCCACTGCCGACCGGCAGCCTCGACCGCGGCGGCCACGTCCGGACGCTCGGTGTGGAAGCTGAACAATGCGGCATGCATCGCGTAGTCGAACGAGCGCAGCATTCCGGCGACGTCCTTGAGCGGCGAGTGCTTTTGCGCCCGCTCCTCCATCGTGCGCGCGGGCTCGCCTTCGAAATCGGTGATGACGAAGTCGTTCTGCACGAGCAGCACCTGCCCGAGGTGATAGTCCCCGTGCAGCCGCGTGCGGCTGCCGTCGACCGGATCGTTGGCGTGCGCGGCGATACGCGCGAGCAAGCGGTCGCGCTGCTCGAGCAGCCGATCGGCGTCGCGGCGGATAGGCTCCGGCAGCGCGTCGCGGCGCCGCGCCAGGCGATCGAGCACCGCCGCCGCCTCGCCGCGCACCCGCTCGGCCCACGCGGCGATATCGGCCGTGCTGAACGCTATGGGGTCGAAGGCCGGATCGCCCGAGCTTCGGGCAAATGCGGCGTGGAGCTCGCCCGTGCGCTTGCCCAGCATGCGCGCAAGCGCGGTGTAGCCGCCGTGCACATCGGCCCCACTCGCGAGCGTCGGCTCGCGCGAGGCTTCTTCGAGGAACCGGTCGAGGTAGGTGAGCGTGTAGTCCCAGCCGCTGCCCTGGTTGTAGACGTACTTCTGGATCAGGGCGAGGGTCGCGACGCGACCGTCCTCCGCGACGTATTCGACGCTGCCCGCGACCGGAACGCAGTGCGGGAAGCGAACGACGTCGGTGAGGTAGCGCCCGATCGCGACCTCGGGGTTGAGTCCCGGCTGCAGCCGCCGGTAGGCCTTGACGAAGATCCGGTCGCCGAGCGAGACGATCGTGTTGCTGCTTTGCGCGCCGGGCAGGGTCGGCGCGAGCGTGGCGAGATCCGCTCCGACGATCTGCGCGAACGCGCTCGTCGGCTTGAAGGAGAGCGCGCCGCGCGCCGCCTTGAGCTGCACGCCCTCGCCCACCGCCGCCACCAGGGCACGCACGAACTCCGCGTCGCCGAGCGCGTCGGCCAGCACGCCGACCTGCGCCTGTTGCCGCGCCTTGGCGATGGTGAAGCTCGCGAGCGCGTTCACCAGGGCCTCATCGGCGTCCTCCCAGGCGAGGGTGAGCGGCAGGAAGTAGGTCTGGCTCTCGCCGCTCGCGCCCTCGGCGCGGGCCAGCGTGACGAGCCAATTGCGCGCGCCCGGCTTCCATTCCACGTGATCGGCGATCTCGATGCGCCGCACGCCGTCGCTCTTCAATGCGTACCAGCGGCGCCCGGCCACGAACGCCGGCAGCGCCTCGGTCTCGAGCTGGTTGCGCACTTTCTCCGCCATGTTGATGCGCCACGGCACCACTCGATCGCGGAACAGGCTTGCCCAACCGTCGAACAGAACCAGCATGGGAAGCTCCTCGCGCGGCAAGAGTTCCTCGCGCGTCGCCGGCGCGCTCTCGGCGGCTGCGAGGCGAAACCACAGGAATCCGTGTCCGGAGAGCGTCAGCAGATAGGGCAGCTCGCCGATCGGCGGGAAAGGCGTGCGGCCGATCAGCTCGATCGGCACGCGCCCCTTGTACTTGGCGAGCTCCAGCTCGACCGGCTGCGCCGATCGCCCGAGGTTGGCCACGCACAGAATGATTTCCTCGCCGTATTCGCGCAGGTAGGCGAGGATCTTGCGGTTGACCGGGCGCAGGAAGCGCAAGCTGCCCCTTCCGAACGCCTGGGAGCCTTTGCGCACCGCGAGGATGCGCCGCGTCCAGTTGAGCAGCGACCACGGCGCGCGGGTCTGCGCCTCGACGTTCACCACCTCGTAGCCGTAGATCGCATCCATGATCGGCTGCAGAAAGAGCCGCTGCGGATCGGCGCGGGAGAAGCCGCCGTTGCGCTCCGGGCGCCACTGCATCGGGGTGCGCACCCCGTCGCGGTCGCCCAGGTAGATGTTGTCGCCCATGCCGATCTCGTCGCCGTAATAGAGGATCGGCGAGCCCGGCATCGACAGCAGCAGGCTGGTCATGAGCTTGATGCGCCCGACGTCGTTCTCGAGCAGCGGGGCGAGCCGGCGGCGGATGCCGAGATTGATCCGCGCGCGCTTGTCGGCCGCGTACATGCTGTACATGTAGTCGCGCTCCTTGCTCGTCACCATTTCCAGGGTCAGCTCGTCGTGGTTGCGCAGGAAGATCGCCCACTGGCAGCTCTCCGGAATGTCCGGAGTCTGGTTCATGATCTCGGTGATCGGGTGCCGCTCCTCCAGGGCGATCGCCATGTACATGCGCGGCATCAGCGGGAAGTGGTAGGCCATGTGGCATTCGTCGCCGTTGCCGAAGTACTCGCGCACGTCCTCGGGCCACTGGTTGGCCTCGGCCAGGAGCAGCACGTTCGGATAGGCGGAATCCATGAGCGCGCGCAGCTTCTTGAGCACCGCGTGCGTCTCCGGCAGGTTCTCGTTATTTGTGCCTTCGCGCTCGCACAGATAGGGGATCGCGTCGAGGCGGAACCCGTCGACCCCCATGTCGAGCCAGAAGCGCATGACGCGATAGATCGCCTTCAGCACCTGCGGGTTGTCGAAGTTCAAGTCCGGCTGGTGGCTGAAGAAGCGGTGCCAGTAGTAGGCCTGCGCCACCTCGTCCCAGGCCCAGTTGGACCTCTCGGTGTCGGTGAAGATGATGCGCGTGCCCTTGTATCTGTCGGGCGTGTCGCTCCACACGTAGTAGTCGCGCTTGTTGGACCCTTTGGGCGCGCGCCGCGCCGCCTGGAACCAGGGATGCTGGTCCGAGGTGTGGTTGACGACGAGCTCGGTGATCACCCGCAGGCCGCGGTGGTGCGCTTCGCGCACGAAATGGTGGAAGTCGCCGCGGGTCCCGTACAACGGGTTGACGTTGTGGTAATCGGCGACGTCGTAACCGTCGTCGCGCAGCGGCGACGGGTAGAACGGCAGCAGCCAGATCGCGTTGACCCCGAGGTCCTTGATGTAGTCGAGCTTCTCGGCGAGTCCGCGGAAGTCGCCCATCCCGTCGTCGTTGGAATCGAAGAACGCCTTGACGTGGAGCTGATAGATGATGGCGTCCTTGTACCAGAGCCGATCCTTCTCGGGCTCGGTTTCGGTGCTCGGCGGCGCCACCGCAGTCGCGCGCTGATCCATGCGGGCGGAAACCTCAGGCAAGGAGCTCAGGCAAAGTAGTCGAAATCGCGCTCGGTGTGCAAGCGCCGGCGCACGCGGAAAATGTGCGCGGGACACACCTGCGGGTTGAGCTCGACGTAGTTGCGCGGCCCTTGCCACAGGTAGCGCTCTTCGCCGAGCAGGTCGTGCACCTGGAAGGTCTCCCCGCTGTCGATGCCGAGCAGCTCGAGGTCGAGGTCGACCCAGCCCGACTGGGTGTGCTGCCAGTCGAGGTTGACCACCATCAGCATCGCGTCGGTGCGCTCGCGCGTGACCTTGCTGTAGCAGATGAGCTCGGGGTTGTCGACGCGATGGAAGTGCAGGTTCCAGTCGAAGCGCAGCGCCGGGTTGTCGCGCCGCGCGGCGTTGACCCGGGTGATGAAATCGCGCAGGCCGTCGGGGCGATCGAGATCGCGGTGCTTGATCTCGTACTTTTCGCTGTCGAGATACTCTTCGCTTCCCGGCTCGCGCGGCCGGTTTTCGCACAGCTCGTACGCCGGCCCGTAGATGCCGTAGTTGGCGGCGAGCGTGGCCGCGAGCACGAGCCGGGTCATGAACGCCGAGCGGCCGCCGATCTGCAGGTATTCGTGGAGAATGTCGGGCGTGTTCGGCCAGGCGTTGGGGCGGAAGTACTCGCGCGAATCGGTGGCGGTCAGCTCGGTGAAATACTCGGTCAGCTCCGCCTTGGTGTTGCGCCAGGTGAAGTACGTGTACGACTGGCTGAAGCCGAGCTTCGCCAGCCGGTGCATCACCCGCGGCCGCGTGAACGCCTCAGACAGGAAGATGACCTCGGGCCGATCGCGCTTGATCTCGGCGATCAGCCATTCCCAGAGCGCGAACGGCTTGGTGTGCGGGTTATCGACGCGGAAGATGCACACGCCCTGCGCGATCCAGAACTCGAAGATGCTCTTCACCTCCTCCCACAGCGCCGACCAGCGCACCGAGGCGAAGTTGAACGGATAGATGTCCTCGTATTTCTTGGGCGGGTTCTCGGCGTATTGCACGCTGCCGTCGGGCCGGCGCCGGAACCACTCCGGGTGCTCCTTGACGTAGGGATGATCGGGCGCGCACTGCAGCGCGATGTCGAGCGCGACCTCGATGCCGATGGCACGCGCCGCGGCCACCAGGTGGCGGAAGTCGGCGAGCGTGCCGAGCTGGGGATGGACCGCCTTGTGGCCGCCTTCGTCCGCGCCGATCGCCCACGGACTGCCCGGATCGTCTTCCTTCGGAACCAGCGCGTTGTTGCGGCCCTTGCGGTGGATGCGCCCGATCGGGTGGATCGGCGGCAGGTAGAGGACGTCGAACCCCATCGCCGCGAGGCGCGGCAGCTCCGCTTCGCAGTCGGCGAAGGTGCCGTGCCCGCGGCTCGCCGGTCCGCACGAGCGCGGAAACAGCTCGTACCACGAGGAAAAGCGAGCGCGCTCCGGCTCGACCACCACGGCGAGCGGCGCCGAGGTGGTCGCCAAGCCGCGGTCCGGGCTCGCGCTCATCAGCGCGGAGAGCTCCTCGCCGAGCGCGAGCTCGCGACGTTCGGCGAGCTCGGCATCCACGGTGAGCGAGCGCGCGATCTCGCGCATGCGCTTGGCGGAGGCTGCCGGCGCGCGCTTGACCGCGTCGCGCACCAGCGTCGCTCCGGCCTGCAGCGCGAGCGCGATCTCCTCCTCGTCCGCGGTATTGCGGCGAACGAAGTCGTGACGCCAGGACAGGAAGGCGTCGACCCAGGCGGTCAACTGGTACTCGTAGCGCCCGAGCTCGACCACCGTGAATTCGCCCCACCACCGATCGTTGCCGAGCGGCGTCATCGGCGTCTCGCTCCAGTCGCGGGCCGCGGCATGACGATGGCGCAGCAAGCAGCGCAACTGGTCATGACCGTCGGTGAAGACGTCGGCTTCGACCGCCACCGTCTCGCCGGACGTGCGCTTGATCGCAAAGCGCCCGTGGTCGACCTGCGGCTGCACGTTCTCGATGACGACGGCCTTGAGTGCCGTGTCGCGATCGGGCACGGAGAGCTTCACCGGCTTCGTTGTCTGCAGGGCCTCGGTCGTCGTCATGACCCGCCCCGGAAGACCACGATGCCGAGCGGCGGCAGCGTCGCGTTGAGCGAATGCTCCCGGCCCGCCGCCGAAATCGGCGTCGCCTCGAGCCCGCCCAGGTTCCCCTGTCCGCTGCCGCCGTAGCAGGTCGCGTCGCTGTTGACAAGCTCGCGCCAGAAGCCGCCGCCCGGAACCCCGACGCGATAGTTGTGCCGCGGTAACGGGGTGAAGTTGCAGACGACGACGACCGGCGCCCCGCCGCCGCCGCGGCGCAGGAAAGAGAGCACGCTGTGCGCCGCATCGCCGGTGTCGATCCACTCGAAGCCCTCGGCGCTGCAGTCGGCGGCATGCAGAGCCGGCTCGGTTCGGTAGAGCCGGTTCAGATCGCGCACCCAGTGCTGCATCTGCCGGTGGCGCTCCTGACCGGTGAGATGCCAGTCGAGGCTCTGGTCGTGGTTCCATTCGGCGGCTTGCGCGAACTCGCCGCCCATGAACAGGAGCTTCTTCCCCGGATGCATCCACATGTAGCCGAGCAGCAACCGCAGGTTGGCGAAGCGCTGCCAGTCGTCGCCCGGCATCTTGTCGAGCAGCGAGCGCTTGCCGTAGACGACCTCGTCGTGCGAGAGCGGCAGCACGAAGTTCTCGCTGAACGCGTACCAAATGGAGAACGTGATCTCGTTCTGGTGATGGCGGCGATAGATCGGATCGCGTGCCAAGTACGCGAGCGTGTCGTGCATCCAGCCCATGTTCCACTTCAGCCCGAAGCCCAGACCGCCGACGTAGGCGGGCCGCGACACCATCGGCCACGCCGTGGACTCCTCGGCGACGGTCTGGGTGTCGGGAAAGTCGCGGTACACGGTCTCGTTGACATGGCGCAGCAAGTCGATCGCGTCGAGGTTCTCGCGACCGCCGTAGCGGTTCGGGATCCACTCGCCGCCGCCGCGCCCGTAGTCGAGATAGAGCATCGAGGCCACGGCGTCCACGCGCAGGCCGTCGACGTGATACTTGTCGAGCCAGAAGCGCGCGCTCGACGCGAGCACCGCGCGCACTTCGTTGCGCCCGTAGTTGAAGATGTAGCTCGACCACTCGGGGTGATAGCCCTGGCGCGGGTCGGCGTGCTCGTAGAGGTGCGTGCCGTCGAAGTACGCGAGCCCGTGCTCGTCGCCGGGAAAATGCGACGGAACCCAGTCGAGGATCACGCCCAGCCCTCGGCGATGCAGCGCGTCGACGAGGAACATGAAGTCCTGCGGAGTGCCGTAGCGCGCGGTCGGCGCGAAGTAGCCCGTCGTCTGGTAGCCCCACGAGCCGTAGAACGGATGCTCGGTGAGCGGCAGGAACTCGACGTGCGTGAAGCCCAGCTCGGCGGCGTAGTCGGGAAGCGCGGCGGCGAGCTCGCGATAGGTGAGAAAGACGCTGCCGTCGCGACGGCGCCACGAGCCCGCGTGCACCTCGTAGATCGCGAGCGGCGCGTCGAGCGCATTGCGCGCGCGGCGGGCCGCCATCCACTCGGCGTCGCCCCAATCGTAGCCGAGCGACCAGACGCGCGAGGCGGTCTGCGGCGGCGCTTCCCATGCGAAGGCGAACGGATCGCCCTTGTCGGCGCGATAGCCGCGATAGCGCGACGCGACGTGGTACTTGTAGCGCGCGCTCTCACCCACACCGCCGAGGAAGCCCTCCCAGATCCCCGAGCCGTCGGCGCGCGGCGCAAGCGGATGCCGCGTGCGGTCCCAGTCGTTGAACTCCCCGATGAGCGATACGCCTTCCGCGTTCGGAGCCCAGACCGCGAAGGCGGTGCCGGACTCGCCGTCCGCTTCGCAGAGGTGCGCGCCGAGCTTCTCGTACAGACGCGTGTGCGTGCCTTCCCGGAACAGGTACACGTCGTGATCGGAGAGCGCGGCGTCGGGCGTCAATGCCCGAACGCGGGCGAGGAATGTGGCGTCAGCCATGGCTCGCCGCCCAGGCGTGGAAGCCGCCGCACGGTCTGCCGCCGATTCCGACCGACGCGGGCCGGGCACCGTTGTAAGAAGTACACGGCCCGCCCTGCGCACATCGACGGAGCACTTTGCAATTCTTGGTATCGAAATCGACGCGATAGCGCATCGTCCCTCTCGATTCGAATGCCTGCTCGCAAGGTTGCATGGACCATGCCCGAGCCCGACCCGCCACCGCCCTTGCCGAAGACGGCTCACCGACGCGCCGCCGCCCCGGGCGCGTTGTCGGCCTACAGGCGCACCGCGGGATTGAGCGTGTAGAGGCCGGTCAACGTGGCTTGCGCGAGGATGTGCCCGGCCATCGCCCGGCGGGCGTCGGTTCCCCCGAAGGCGGCGGCGAGCGGCAGCCGCGCGACGTCCAGCGCGAAAAGCGTGAACACGTAGTGATGGATGCGCTGGTCGTTCCACGGCGGACATGGGCCGTCGTAGCCGTAGTACTGGCCGGCCATGTCCTTGTCGCCCGCGAACCACCCGGTGTAGTCGTTGATTCCCTGGCGCGCCCCGCGCGGCGCCTCGGGCCCCGGCTTGCCGCGCGGGGTGACGCCCCGCGAAAACTCGCCGCGCGCGATCGGCCCGGTGTCCGGCGGCAGATCGACGAGCGTCCAATGGAAGAACTCGACGCGGGGGAGCGACGCCGGAACGTTGCGCCCCTCCTGGTTCACGTCGTCGCCGCGCGAGGGCACATCCGGGTCGTGGCAGATGAGCGCCAGCGATTTCGTGCCCGGGGGCACGTCGCTCCAGCGCAGATCGGGATTCATGTTCTCGGAGAGCCTGACGTGGGACGCAGGATCGATCACGCAGAACGCGAGCGCGCCCGGAATCGGACCGCCGTCGGCAAATGCGGTGCTGGTGAGTTTCATCGCTACCTCCTGCCGTCGCCCCGGCGCAGCCCGGGGCCCAATCTTGTCTCATGATGCAATTAATGGAATGGTCGCCCCCTTCCCGATACGGCATCAGAGTGCCACAGTGGGAATTGGGAAATGCCTACTGACACGAGAGGAGGCGACCGCTATGAAGATTACGACGACTGGCATCGATCTGGCAAAGAACGTGTTT
>DASVPH010000225.1:0-60509 GCA_036382945.1 Casimicrobiaceae bacterium | reverse complement strand
CGGCGTCCATGCGATTGGCTCTAGCGCGCCGAGTGGCCGGCGAGCTTGACCTCCACCCGTTCCGAGGCGGCCAGCCCGTGGTAGTACTCGCGCAGAACCGCGAGCACCTCCGGCCGGCTGAATTCCGGCGGGACCGGGCTTCCCTCCGAGAGCCACTTGCGCAGCTTCGTGCCCGAGACCAGCAGCCGATCGGCCTCCTCGTGCGGGCAGGTGCGTCCCGAAGCCATCCCGCCGCAGCGATAGCACCAGAACGTCCAGTCGATCTTCATCGGCCGCGTCTCGAGCGCCCCGTGCGGGATCTGGTCGAAGATGTGGTGCGCGTCGAACGGGCCATAGTAGCTGCCCACGCCGGCGTGATCGCGGCCGACGATCAAGTGCGAGCAGCCGTAGTTCTGCCGGAAGAGCGCGTGCAATAGCGCCTCGCGCGGGCCCGCGTAGCGCATGTCGAGCGGGTAGCCCGCCTGGACCACGGTCTTGCTCACGAAGTATTTCTCGGTGAGCACCGCGATCGCCTTCGTGCGCACGTTGGCGGGGATGTCTCCAGGCTTGAGCGCGCCGAGCAGCGAATGCACCAGCACGCCGTCGCACACCTCGATCGCCACCTTCACCAGGTACTCGTGCGAGCGGTGCATGGGATTGCGCGTCTGGAACGCGGCGACCCGCGACCAGCCCATCGCGGTGAACAGCGCGCGCGTTTCCGCCGGGGTCATGAACAGCGCGCCGTACTGCTCGGGAAAGCCGCCGAGCGAGAGCACCCGCACCGGGCCGGCGAGGTTGACCTCGCCCTGTTCCATCACCATCCGCACGCCCGGGTGCTCGAGGTCCGTGGTCTTGAACACGGTCGCGCATTCGTGCGCCTTGTCGATCTCGTACTTCTCGGTCACCCGCATGGTGGCGAGAATCTCGTCGCGCTCGGGGTCGACGAGCGCGATCTCCTGTCCCGTCTTGATCGAGCGCGCCTCGGCGCGGTCGGCGGAGAGCGTGATCGGAATCGGCCAGAACACGCCGTTGGCCATCACCATGCCGTCGCACACGCCCTCCCAGTCGGCGCGCGTCATGAAGCCGTCGAGCGGGGTGAAGCCGCCGATTCCGAGCATGACGAGGTCACCCTTCTCGCGCGAACTCACCCGCAAGCGGGGCAGGGTGTGCGCGCGCCGCCGTTCCGCGGCGAGCTCCGCGTCGCGGAGCGCGAGCGGACGCAACTCACCGCCGCCGTGCGGCCGAACCAGGGACATTGCTATCCTCCTCTTGCAATCGGACGAATCGCCCCGACTGCTGACGATGCGCTATTAGGCGCGGCGGATAGGGTCATCGTCTATAACCGAGAGTGGGGATGAGGCGATACCCCTTCCGGGTAATGGGGTTGCTGCCTCTCGGAGGGCCCGTCTCGACGAGGCGAACCTCGGCCCCGGCCGGCTCCGGTTTGCGCTAGATCAAGGAAAGACGCCGACGCGGCTACGGATCACCGGGATGATGGTTGCGTGACGAGTCCAGCGGGCCGAGAATACGCCATCGGAGGGATGGCCAAGCTGGCGCGAAGCGTGCAGCGCGATGGCCGGCCTCAAGGAGGAAAGGTGCAGCGCTTGACCGGTAGCGGCGAACGCGAAGTCGCGATCAGTCCGCCCGCGTCGCGCCGCAAGCCGCTCGGACAGGAAATTCTTTCCGAGCTCGCGGCGAGCCTGTCGATGGAGCACGACCAGGAAGCCCTCCTCGGGCGCTTCCTGGGTCCGATCGTCCAGCTCGCGGGCGCCGAGGCGGGGGCGGTACGCGTGCTCACCGACGACGGCAAACGCTTGCGCATCGTCGGCGCGGTCGGGCTGCCGCCCGAGGTTCTCGAACGCGAAGCCCTGGTCGACGCCGGATGCGGCGCCTGCGGCGGCGCGGCGCGCCACGACGACGTGGAGGAAGTCACCGACCTCGCCACCTGCGCGGAACGCAGCGCGTGCGGCTATTTCGGCAGCGCGTGCGGGGCCGTGATCGCCGTGCCGCTGCGGCACAAGGGTCGCATGCTCGGGATCTATAACCTGTTCCTGGCACCGGACAAGCGCGTGTCGCCGGACGCGCTGGCGCTGCTGCGTTCCATCGGCGAGCTGCTCGGCCTTGCGCTGGAGAACGCCAGGCTCGCCCGCGACGGTCTGCGCGCTTCGCTGATCGCCGAGCGGCACCTGCTCGCCAACGAGGTGCACGACTCGCTCGCCCAGGCGCTCGCGTACATGAAGATGCGACTGGCGCTCCTCGAGCAGGCGCTCGCGCGACACGACGAAGCGCGTGCCTCGACGTACCTGAGCGACGTGAGCGAGACGCTGTCCACCGCCTACGGGAGCCTGCGCGTGCTGCTCACGCAGTTCCGCAGCCCGATGGATGCGCAGGGTCTGATGCACGCGCTCGAGCAAACGGTGCAGAGCTACCGGCAGAGGACCGGCGTGGAGATCGCGTTCGACAATCGCGCGCCCGACATGCAGCTGCCGGTCGAGCACGAGGTGCAGGTGTTTCACATCGTCCAGGAGGCGCTGGCGAACATCAGCCGGCATTCGGGTGCGCGTCACGCCCACCTGCGGGTCGACCGGGTGCACGGGAAGTATCGCGTGACGATCGACGACGACGGTACCGGCTTCGGCGCGAACGGGGCCGCGCAGACGGGCGCCGGAGCGACGGACAGCGCACACCTCGGACTGCGCATCATGCGCGAGCGCGCCCAGCACATCGGCGGCGAGATCCGGATCGAGAGCGCCCACGGGCGAGGCACGCGCGTGCGTCTGGAGATCCCGGTGGCCGAGACGGCGGTCGGAGCCCTGCCGTGAGCAAGTCGTTGCGCGTCGTGCTGGTCGATGACCATGTCCTGTGCCGGAAGGGGCTCGCCGACCTGCTGCAGGACCGCGGCGGCGTGGATGTCGTCGCCGCGACGGGCAACGGGGACGAGGTGCCGCAGCTCATCCGCGACCTCAAGCCCGACATCGTGATCATGGACCTGCGCATGCCGCAGGTCGACGGCATCGCCGTGCTGCGCCGGCTGCGCGAGGAGGGCTGCGACACGCCGGTGGTGATCCTGACCGTGAGCGACAGCGAGGAGGATCTCGCCAACGCCTTCCGCGCCGGCATCCGCGGCTACCTGCTCAAGGACATGGAGCCGGAGGATATCGTCGACGCGTTCCTGCGCGCGGCGCACGGCGAAGTGGTCATCGCCCCGGCGATGACGCTCAAGCTCGCGCGCCTGCTGCAGTCGAAGGGCCAGCGCCCCGCGCGGGAGAGCATGCTGGAATCGCTCACCGCGCGCGAGCGCGAGATCCTCGACCATCTGGCGCGAGGGCTCAGCAACAAGGCGATCGCCAACGCGCTCAACATTTCGCACGACACGGTGAAGCTCCACGTGCGCCACATCCTCGCCAAGCTCAATTTCACCTCGCGCGTCGAGGCGGCGATCTTCGCCGTCGAGCGCCGCGGCGCGGCGTCGATGCGGGCGCGTTGAGGCGCGCTCGGCGCGCGTATCGCCAAATCTCCGCCCCAGCGACTCACCGTTGGCACGATGTGCCAGTACGCTGCGCGTATTCCCTCTCCGCACGACTGACGAAGGAACAGGAATTCGCCCTACTGATTGGCCGCGAGCGGCTCCACTTGCCGCAAGGCGGCCTCGTCGGTCTCGGGCTCGAACCAACTCAACCGTTCGTGCAGGCGCACGACCTCGCCGACGATGATCAACGTCGGCGCCGCGAGCTTGGCGGCTTGCGCGAGCGCGGGAAGCGTGGCCAGCGTTCCCACGACCGCGCGCTGGGCGCGGGTCGTTCCCTGCTGCACGATCGCCGCGGGCGTAGTGGAGGGCAGCCCGTGCGCCACGAGCTCGCGGCAGATCGTCGGCAGTCCCGCCAGCCCCATGTAGATCACCACCGTCTGCCGCGGTCGGGCGAGCGCCGCCCAGTCGAGATCGGCGCTGCCGTCCTTCAAATGGCCGGTGGCGAATACGCACGCCTGCGCGTAGTCGCGATGCGTGAGCGGGATGCCGGCGTACGCCGCCACCCCCAGCGCCGCGGTGATGCCCGGCACGACCTGGAACGGGATGCCGAGGCTTTGCAGCGTGTCGATCTCTTCGCCGCCGCGCCCGAACAGGAACGGGTCGCCGCCTTTCAGGCGCACCACGCGCTTGCCCTCGAGCGCGAGGCGCGCGAGCAGCGCGTTGATCGCTTCCTGCCGCATGGTGTGGCGGTTGCGCTCCTTGCCGACGTAGATGCGCTCGGCGCCGCGCCGCGCGAGCTCGACGATTTCCGGCGCGACGAGATGGTCGTAGAGCACCACGTCGGCTTCCTGCAAGATCCGCAGCGCGCGCAGGGTGAGAAGCTCGGGATCGCCGGGCCCCGCACCCACAAGCGACACCCGGCCACGATGGGTCGCAGGGCGCAGCCGCCGCGGCGGCCGGATCAGGAGCGGGGCGGACTTTGTCGCCATCGCCTCAATGCTCGCCCTTGGTTCGCAGCAGTCCCGCCAGTCGATTGCCCTGTTTCTGCGGCCCGCCGCGCGGGAAGATCGCGTGTAGGTAATGGTTGTTGCCGCGTTGCGTTCCCCAGACTTGCGCGAAGTGCTTGATCATCGCCCGCACCTGCGCCTGCACGCCGCGCTCGGCGAAGTACGCGCGGAGGAACCGGATCACTTCCCAGTGCTCGTCGGTCAGCTCCAAGCCCTCGTGCCGCGCCTGGGCGCGAGCGAAGCCCTCCGACCAGTCGGCGAGATCGAGGAGATAACCTTCGCTGTCGGTCGCGACGCCGCGATCGCCGACGCGCAGGACGCGGCGGTGGCGGTCGAGCCAGGGGTTCGACGCTGCGGCGGACGCGGTCATCGCTTCATGCCGCGCATGCGGTCGCGGCCGCGACCGCGGCGCGCGAGCTTCGCGTCGAGCGCTTGACGCTGCGCACGAAGGCGACGAAGCGCGCGGCCCAGTCGTCGGCTCCGACGCTGCGCCGGTGGATGTAGGAAGCGAGCACGTTGCGATGGACGATGCCGTCGTGCACGCCGTCGGTGCCGTAGCCACGCTCGATGGCGAAGGCGAAGCGCACGCCCGGATCCAGGTTCTGCAGGCTCGAGTAGTGGAACTCGTGCGCGCGGAGCGGCGAGCTCTTCGGTTGCGGCCACGGCATGGCACCGGTCTCCCGGAGCTCGACGTAGCCGCGGCCGACCGGCTTGTCGTGCATGAGCGCATCGCCCGGGATCGCGCCGACCATGCGCGCGGAGCGCCCGTGCCAGGATAGTGTTCGGGCGAGGTACATCAGCCCACCGCATTCGGCGTAGACCGGGAGCCCCGCGTCGATGGCCGCCCGAATCTCGACCCGCAGGCTCACGTTGGCCTCGAGCTCGTCCAAGAACGATTCGGGAAACCCGCCGCCGATGAACAGCCCATCGACCGCCGGCAGCCGCGCGTCCTCGAGCGTGTCGAAGAACACGAGCTCCGCGCCGGCCGCTTGCATGGCCTCCAGATCGTCGGCGTAGTAGAAGCCGAAGGCCCGGTCGCGGGCGATGCCGATGCGCACGGTCTCTGCGGTCGAACGACGTCCGACATGCGATGCGCGGCTGGGTGCAGCAAGCGCGGGCGCGCTGCCGGCAACGGCGAGCACCGCATCGAGGTCCACTTGCGCGCCGATTGCCGCGCCGATCGTGGCGATGCGCTGTGCGGAGTCTCCTGCTTCGTTGCTCGGTACCAAGCCCAGATGGCGCTCGGCGATCGCAAGCCGCGGCTCGTGCTGGATCGCGCCGAGCACCTTGACGTCCGTGTAGTGCTCGATCACGGCGCGGAGCTTCGCTTCGTGGCGCGAGCCACCCAGGTTGTTGAGGATCACGCCGGCGATCGTGATGTCGCGCTCGAACGCCTGGTAGCCGAGAATGAGCGGCGCGATGCCGCGGGTCATGCCTCGCGCGTCGAGCACCAGCACCACGGGCAGGCCGAGCGCGCGCGCGAGCGCGGCGTTGCTGTTGCTGCCGTCGAGCGCGAGCCCGTCATAGAGCCCCTTGTTGCCTTCGACCAGCGCCACGTCCGCGCCCGCCGCGTGCCGCGCGACCAGCGTCGCGATCTCGTCCCAACCCATGAGGTACGGATCGAGGTTGCGGCACACGCGCCCGCTGGCGAGCCCGAGCCACATCGGGTCGATGTAGTCGGGACCCTTCTTGAACGGCTGCACCGCGAGGCCGCGCGCGCGAAGCGCCGCGCACAACCCGAGCGTCACCGTGGTCTTGCCCGACGACTTGTGCGCGGCGGAGACGAGCACGCGTGGAATGGCGCACCCAGACAACGATCCGTTGCCGCGCTCGGCCGCCGCGTCGTGCCGTCTCATGGGTGTACCCCCACGCTTGCGGCCTCATTGGCCCATTCGGCCGCTGCGCTGCCCCCAAGAACGGCGGCGCAATTCGCGCCTTGGGGCGGCCCTGCGGCGCTCATGCGCTCGCTCCCTTCGATGCGGTCGCGGCGGGAGGCGCTTCGAGCGCCGCGAGCAGGCCGTCGTCGAGACGCTCCGGCAGGACGCGCAGGAGCTTCACCGCGAGCGTGACGATCACGCCGGCGAGCGCAACGCCGCCGACGCCGAGCGCGATCTCGGGGAGGCTCGGCGTGTAGCCGTGCACGACACCGTCGCGGAAGCTGCTGGCGACCTCCATGCCCGGGAAGAGCGCGAGCGGATACGCCTGGCCGCCGATGATCGTCACGTACATCTGTGCGAGGCCGCCCGCGACGACCAGCATCGCCGCCGTCGCGAGCCAGCGCACGGACCGACTGAGCCGCGGGTGCAGCGCGATGGCGAGCGGCAGGAGGCTGCCGATGCCGATCTGGCCGATCCAGAACAGTGCCGTGTAGACCCCGCCGTCGACGAGCAGGAAGCGCTCGACCTCGCGCCGCTGCGCGAAATACAGGTTGGTGAGGTGCGACACGGCGACGAAATACAGCCCGGCGACGATGAAGATCGCCTGCAGCCGCGCGAGCCGCGCGAGTAGCGTCGCGCCGAGCGGGCGCTCTGCGCCCCGGCAGGCGGCGAGCAGCACCAGCAGGAACGCCGCCAGCCCGTAGGAGAGCGACAGCGCGATGAACAGCGGCGCGAGCAGCGCCGAGTCGTAGGGCTCGCGGGCGACGAGAAAGCCGAAGATCGAGCCCGTGCCTGTCGTGAGGAGCAGCCGCCAAGCGAATGCGAGCGTGCCGACGGGCCGCGTGTAGCGCTGCGTTCCGCGCTCCAGCATCGTCCACAGATAGGCCACGATCACCGCGGCGAAGCCGGTGTAGAGGAAGATGTTCCAGGCGAAGATCGAGCGGAAGTTGTAGCGCGTCATTGCCACGATCAGCCGCTCGGGCCGTCCCAGGTCGAGCACCAGCACCGCGAGCCCGCCGGCAAGGAGCGCCAGCGCCACCAGACCGGAGAGCGGCGCGAGCGGCTTGTAGAGCGCGCGGCCGAACACCGAGGCGATCGAGGCGACGTTGAGCGCGCCGGAGGCGGCCACGATGAGGAACACCGCGAACACGTGCGGCATGCCCCAGACGATCTGGTTGCTCATGCCGGTGATGACGTGGCCGCGCTCCTCCATCGCGTACGCCGCGACGAGCGCGAGCGCGTCGAGCGCCACCAGGCCCGCGAGCAGCGCGTAGTAGCGCGCGCTGCGGCCCTCGATCTCGCGGTAGCCGAGGCTCATGGTCAGATGCCCTGGTAGCGCACGCCCGGATTGAGCCGCAGGTCGGCGCGCACGGCAGTGGTGGGCTCGCTCGCGATCCGGCGCGCGATCTCGCTTTGCGGATCGTTGAGGTCGCCGAACAGGATGGCGTTGTTGCCGGTCGCGGCGCAGGCCTCTACACACGCCGGCACGCCGCCGCGGTCGATGCGGTGGACGCACAGCGTGCACGACTCCACCGTGCCCTTGCCGCGCGGCACCTCGGGGCGCTGGCCCGTGACGGGCTCGTGCACGAACGAGCGCGCCTTGTACGGGCAGGCCATCATGCAATAGCGGCAGCCGATGCAGGCGTGACGATCGACCAGCACGATGCCGTCGGCGCGCTTGAACGACGCGCCGGTCGGGCAAACGTCCACACAGGGAGGATGCTCGCAATGCTGGCAGAGCATCGGCAGCGTTTGGCGGCGACCGCTCGCCGGATTGCGAATCTCAACGATCCGGATCCACTGCGAAGCGGTGGGCGAGGTGTCGCTTGGGAGGCGGTTCTCCCGCTGGCACGCGCGCACGCAGGCGTCGCAGCCGCTGGCGCAGCGATTGGCGTCGATCAGCAGGCCCCAGCGCACCTTGCCGGACGCGGGCTCCTCGGGCGGTCGCGCCTGCGCGACCTCGAACAGCGTCACCCCGGGCGCGATCGCCACCCCGGCGAGCGCGGCGGCGCCCCAGGCCAGCAGTTGCCGACGGCCTGGATCGATCCCGCTCATGGGACCCCCTTGCTCGCGAGCGCTCGCGCCGCGCCGGCTCCGGGCCGGTCGGCGTGGCACTCGAAGCAGTCGAGCTTCACCGCCGTGTAGCGATGGCAGCTTGCGCAGAAGTCCTGCTCCGTGGCGATCACGCTGCCGGTCTTGCTGCCGGCGTGACACGCGACGCAGCCGGCGAGGCTGAAGCGCGGCGTGCGGATTCCTTTCAGCACAGTGTCGTCGCGCTGGTGCTTGAGCAGTTGCGCGTGGTTGCGGCGCATGAAATCCGGGTCGGCGACGCATTGCCCGCCGCGTCCGGTCTCGAGCACCGGGCGCGGCACGCCGCCCGGCGCCGGAGTCTCGGCGGCGCCGCCCACGCTCGCGGCCGCCGCCACCAGGCCGAGCGCGAGGAGCCAGCGTCGCCAGGCGCGGAGGGGAAGCGTGTGGCGCATCGCTACTCTCCAAGGCCCATCTGGATGTAGCCGGTGGGGCAGACGTCGCGGCAGATGTGGCAGCCGATGCACCTGGTGTAATCGGTGTCGACGTAGCGGCCGGTCGTGGCCTTCGCCTTGGGCACGCGAAACACCGCCGTCTGCGGGCAGTACACCACGCAGTTGTCGCATTCGAAGCACAGGCCGCAGCTCATGCAGCGCTTGGCCTCGGCGACCGCCTGGGCTTCGGCGAGCGCGTCCAGTCGCTCCTGGAAGTTGCCCAGCGCCGTATCGGCATTGAGTGTCGTCACCTTGCGCTTGTTGCGCGACACCGCGTTGAAATGCCCGAGGAACAGCGCCTCGTGCGGGATCACGTAGCGCTCGGAGCGGTTCTCGTAGTTGTGGATCGCGGCGTTGCTCTCGTTGGTGCCCCAGACGGGCTCGTGCACTTCCGAGAAGGCGAGGCCCTTCTCGATCATCTTGCGCTTCAGATCGAAGGCGTGAACGTCGATCTTCGGCCGCTTGTCGAGCGGCTCGCCGCGCAAATGCCGGTCGATCCCGTCGGCGGCGATCGCGCCGTGACCGATCGCGGTGGTGAGCAGATGCGGGCGCACGATGTCGCCGCCGCAGAACACGCCCGGCTTGCCCTGCACCTGGTAGTTGCGGTCGGCGGTGACGCCACCCTTGCCGTTGTCGAAAATCTCCAGCCCCGAGAAATCGACGGCCTGCCCGATCGCGGAGACGATGAGATCGGCCGGGATGTCCTCCTCGGTGCCGGGAACGACTTTGATCTCCAGCCGCGGTCCGACGAACTTAGCCTCGCAGCGGGCCACCCGCAGCGCCTTGGCGCGGCCGTTCTCGTCGAGCACCACTGCGACCGGCGCGAGAGCGCCGCGGACGGCGATGCCTTCGGCGAGCGCCTGCTCGATCTCGTGACGGTTCGCCTGCATCTTGTCGATGGCGAACACCGAGGTGAGCGTGACCTCGGCACCTTGCCGCGCGGAGACTTCGGCGACGTCGTGCGCGATCTGGCCGGCGATCGCGAATTCGGGCCGATCCTTGTCGTGCGCGTGCTCGACGTGGCCCAGCCGCCGCGCGACGGTTGCGACGTCGATCGAGGTGTCGCCGCCGCCGACCACGACCACGCGCCGGCCCACGTGCCGCAGGCGGCCGTCGTTGAAGGCGCGCAGAAAAGCCGTGGCGGTGACGCAGTTCGGCGCGCTCGCGCCCTCGACGGGCAGCGGCCGGCCCGACTGCGCACCCATGCCGAGAAAGATCGCGTCGAACTGACTGTGGAGCTCGTCGATCGAGATGTCGGTGCCCACGCGGCAGTTGAGCCGCGCTTCGACGCCGAGGTCCAAAATGCGCCGGATCTCCGCGTCGAGCACCTCGCGCGGGGTACGGAAGCCGGGGATGCCGTAGCGCATCATGCCGCCGAGCTCGGCATGCTCGTCGAAGAGGGTGACCGCATGGCCTTTGCGCGCGAGCTGATAGGCGCACGACAGGCCCGCCGGGCCGCCGCCGAGCACCGCGACCTTCTTGCCGGTCGCGTGCTCGGGCTTCGCGAACGCGAGCCCCTTGGCGATCGCGTACTCACCCAGGAAGTGCTCGACCGAGTTGATGCCGACCTGCTCGTCGACCTCGTTGCGGTTGCAACCGGACTCGCACGGCGCGGGGCACACCCGTCCCATCACCGACGGGAACGGGTTGGCTTCGGTCAGCCGGCGAAATGCGTATTCCTGCCACGGCATGCCCGCCGGCGGCTTCTCGATGCCGCGCACGATGTTGAGGTAGCCGCGGATGTCCTCCCCCGACGGGCAACTGCCCTGACACGGCGGCGTGGACAGGACGTAGGTCGGGCACTTGTGCGAGTGGTCGGCGTCGAAGATCTCCTCCTGCCACGGCCGGTGCGAGTGATCGCCGTCGCGGTAGCGGCGGAACGAGAGGGGAAGCGTTTTGTCGGTGGTTGCGGGCAGGCTCGCCATCGCGGATATCTCCTTGCTGTCTCGTTCGCTTCTCGCGTCCGGTCAGTCCCGAAGGGCCGCCCCGAGGGACTGACGCGTTCCCTTTGGGGGCAGCGAGCGACGCGAGCGTGGGGGTCGTCTCATCTCAGTCGTTGGTCCCGAGGCGGATCGCGGTCGAGACCAACTGGTGCACGCCGCCGACCATGCTCCGGTCGAAGCCGTAGTAGGGGAACACCTTGGTGAACTGCGCCTTGCAGATGGCGCAGATCGTCGCCATGAAGTTCACCCCGTGCTCGTCGACCACCTGCTGCAGCGCCTCGACGCGCGGCAGCGCGCCCTTGACGCGCAGCTCGAGGAGCTCGTCGGTGAGCAGCCCGCCGCCTCCGCCGCAGCAGAAGGTCTGCTCGCGGATGGTGTCCGGCGCCATCTCGTGGAAGTGGTTGGCGACCGCGCGGATGATCGCGCGCGGGATCTCGAACTGGCCGCCGGCAACCCCGCCCATGCGCGAGGCGCGGGCGACGTTGCACGAGTCGTGGAAGGTGATCACCCGATGGTCGTTCGCCTCCGGGTCGAGGCGCAGCGCCTTGCGCTCGATCAGATCGTAGGTGAGCTCGCAGATGTGCTGCGGCGCCGGGTAGCGCGGGTCGAGGAAATCGAACGGACCGATCAGCGTGTTCCAGAACGAGTAGGCCACACGCCAGGCGTGGCCGCACTCGCCGATCACGATGCGCTTGACGCCGAGCTCGAGCGCCGCCTCCTTCACCCGCAGCGCGATCGCGCGCATCTGCGCGTAGTTGCCGATGAACAGTCCGAAGTTGCCGGCCTCGGAAGCGTGCGAGGACAGCGTCCAGCGGATGCCCGCCTGGTGGAACACCTTGGCGTAGCCGATCAGGCTCTCGACGTGAGGCTCGGCGAAGAAGTCCGCCGAAGGGGTGACCAGCAGCACCTCCGCCCCCTCGTCGTTGAGGGGGAAGCGCACGTCGACGCCGGTTTCCTCCTTCACGTCCTCCTCGAGCCCGGCGAGCGTGTCCTCGAGCGCGGGGCCGGGGAGCCCCAGATTGTTGCCGATGCGATGCACCTTGCCGATGATCTCGTTGGCGTACTTCTGGCCCATGCCGACCGAGTCCAGGATCTCGCGCGCGGCCATCGTGATCTCCGCGGTGTCGATCCCGTAGGGGCAGAACAGCGAGCAGCGGCGGCACTCCGAGCACTGGTTGAAATAGCGGTACCAGTCCTCGAGCACCTCGCGGGTCAGATCCTCGGCGCCGACGAGCTTGGGAAAATACTTGCCGGCGAACGTGAAGTAGCGCCGGTAGACCTTGCGCAGCAGGTCCTGGCGCGCGACCGGCATGTTCTTGGGGTCGCCCGTGCCGAGGAAGTAGTGGCACTTGTCCGAGCACGCGCCGCAATGCACGCACGCATCGAGGTAGACCCGGAGCGAGCGGTACTTGCCGAGGAGCTCCCCCAGCTTGGCGAGCGCGACCTTTTCCCAGCCCTCGGCGAGCTGGCCGGGAAATCCGAGCGCTTCCTGGATCGGCGGCGGAGCGACGTACGGCTTGCTGCCGGCCATCGCGTCGCGCTGCAGGATGGGGATGACCGGATAGCGGCCGACCTTGGGGACCTCGAACGTCGCCGTGGCCATAGCGCCCCCTCGGCTCACTTCTCCAGCGCGACCGCCCACGGCGCGACGTGACGAGCCTCGCGCGGATCGTCGGCCTGGTTGCGGCTGGGACTGAAGAACAGGCCCGGCGCGTGCAGCAGCTTGCTCACCGGGAAGATCGCCATGAGCAGGGCCACCAGGGCGAGGTGCGCGAGCAGCAGCGGATCGGCGGGCAGCGGCTGCCAGTCGAAGTGTATCAGGCCCAGCACGAACACCTTGAGCGCGACAATGTCGGTGCGCACGACGTACTTCATGCCGAGTCCCGTGAGCGCGATCGCGACGAGCAACGCGAGCATCAGGTGATCGGAGGGCGTGGAGATATAGCGCACGCGCGGCACCGCGATGCGGCGCAGCCACACGCCGCCCAGGCCGGCGACGAGCGCGAACGCCGCGTACAGCCCGAAAGGCTGCAGCCACACCACCGGCAGCCAGACCGGCTCGGTGAAATAGCGCAGGTGTCGGAGCAGCACCAGCAGCAGCGCGGCGTGGAAGGTCCAGCCGAAAACCCAGGTCCACTTGCTGGATTTGAACAGGCTCTCGAAGAAGACGACCTCGCGCGCGACGCGCAACGCCGCGCCGGTCGCGTTGAGCGGCGCCGGGGTGGTCGGAATCTTCAACGGCGCCGGCGTGCGCGCGTAGACGTAGATGCGCAGCGCCACCCCGCCGACGAACAGAGCCGCGGCGACGTAGAGCAGAAGCGCAAAGGCGATTGTGAGCGCGGACATCAGAACCCACTCGTCGCCCCGGCGGAGGCCGGGGCCCAAGTTGCTTCCCGACAATTGGATTCCGGCCTGCGCCGAGATGACCTACTCACACGCACCCCGTCGGCTTGGGCAGCCCCGCGATCTTGCACGCCTGCTTGGCCGGGCCGTAGGGGAACAGCTCGTAGAGATACTTGCTGTTGCCCTTCTCGGGGCCGAGCTTCTTGCCGATCGCCTTGGTCAGCACGCGCACCGCCGGCGCGATCTGGTACTCGTTGTAGTACTCGCGCAGGAAGTTCACGACCTCCCAGTGGTTCGAGCTCATCGCCACCTTCTCCTGCTCGGCGATGAAGTTGGCCGCGTCCTCGCTCCAGTCCGCGAGGTTGACGAGATAGCCTTCCTCGTCGGTGTCGTAGGTCTTGCCGTTCAGTTCGAAGCCCATCGCTTGACTCTCCTGTCGGGATGAAATGATGTCGCGCTCAAGCAGCGCACGGACTGCCGCGCTCACAACCAGGACTGCACGTTGGCGTGGGCCGCGACCAGGTCGACGAACCCGCCGTAGTCGATCAGCCGCACGCCGGGAATGGCCGCCTCGCGCATGCCGCGCGCCTCGAGATCCGGCGCCAGTGCGTAGACCTCGAGCCGCTGCGCCGCCTCCCGGATGCGCGCTTCCCAGGCCTGCCCGGTCGCGGCCGCGTACACCGCGTCCTCGATCAGCAGCACCGCGCTTCCCGGGGCGGCGATGCGCAGACAGCTTTCCAGCGCGTTCTTTTCGAACGGCGACTTGTTCACGACGTGCAGCATGGCTCGCTCTTCAGGCTAGAAGCTGATCACCACGTCCTGCTCTCCCATGAGCTCGGAGAGCTCCGCCGAGGTGAGCACCTCGACCGGGACCACCAGGTTCTTCTCGTTCAAGCCCCGGGCCTCGAGCGACTCGCGCTCGACGTAGAGCTTCTCGATGTCGTAGCCCTCCAGCGCGCGATAGGTGGGCGAATAGTTCTTCACATCGATCGCCTTGGTGTCCTGACCCCTGACCAGCTCGTACACGCCGTCGTCGAGAAAGGCGAGGCTCACGTCCTGGTCGAACGCGGCGCTGATGAGCACGACCTCGAGCCCTTCGAGGGCGTAGACCGTGCCGTAAGGCGCCTTGCGGTTCACGAACATGAACTTCTTGACCTTGCCGGAGCCGTTGCCTTCGGCTCCATTGCCGTTATTCGTTCCGGCCATCGCGTCCCTCGCTTTCAGTCGCCAAAGACCACCAGTCGGTCCGACTGGATGCCGCTTTCGACGAGCTGGCCCAAGCCCGAGATGCGGAAGCCTGTGGCCAGGTTCTCTTCGCGGATGCCGCGGCGCAGCGCCGCTGCGACGCACACGACCAGATCGATGCCGTGCTCGGCGGCGAGCTTCGACCAGCGGTTGACGATGTGGCGGTCGTCCTGCGGCGGATCGGTGAGCTTGGTCGAGTTGTTGACCCCGTCGTGATAGAAGAACACGCGGTTGATGCGATGCCCCTTTTCCAACGCCGCCCTGGCGAACTGGTAGGCGGTGTCGGGGGCCTGGTGCGTGTACGGCCCTTCGTTGACCATCAGCCCGAATTCCACGTCTCGCTCCTTGCAGTCGCTAAAACCGGATGTGCGTCGACGCGTTGAGGCTCGACCGCGAGCCGCGCCAGTCGTCGATCAGGTACTTGGTGAACGGCAGTCCGGTCTTCTCGAAGAAGCGCGGCCAGCCGATGCGCTCGACCCAGTCGGCGATGCGCTCCCAGGGCCGCGCGTCCTCCTTGTAGGTGTAGAGGATCTTCTTGACCACGGCGGAGACCTCGGGCCAGCGCGGCGGGTTGTTCGGCAGGCCCGAGGCGACCATCTTCATGAAGGTCGGCTTGCCGCGCGCGTTCGAGTTCTTGCCGCCGACCCAGATCGCGAGCTTCGAATGGTCCGGATCGTTGATCTGCATCGGCGGGCAGGGCGGGTAGCACGCGCCGCAGCAGATGCACTTCTTCTCGTCGACCTCGAGCGAGGGCTTGCCGTTGACCAGCGCCGGACGGATCGCCGCCACCGGGCAGCGCGCTACCACCGCCGGGCGCTCGCAGACGTTGGCCACCAGGTCGTGGTTGATCTTCGGCGGCTTGGTGTGCTGCATGATGATCGCGATGTCGGCCTGGCCGCCGCAGTTGATCTCGCAGCACGAGGTGGAAAGGTGCACGCGGTTGGGCATTTCCTCGCGGACGAACTCCTGGTGGAGCTCGTCCATCAGCGCCTTGACCGCGCCGGAGGCGTCGGTGCCGGGGATGTCGCAATGCAGCCACCCTTGCGTGTGCGCGATCATCGACACCGAGTTGCCGGTGCCGCCGACCGGAAAGCCGCCGCCTTGCAGGGCATCGATCAGCGGCGCGACCTTCTTCACGTCGCCCACCATGAACTCGATGTTGCTGCGGATGGTGAAGCGCACGTAACCGTCGGCGTAGCGGTCGGCGATGTCGCAGAGCTTGCGGATGGTGTAGACGTCCATCTGCCGCTGCGTTCCGGCGCGCACCGTCCACACCTCGTCGCCGCCGTGGGCGACGTGATGCAGCACGCCCGGACGCGGCCGGTCGTGGTAGCGCCAGTTGCCGTAGTTCTTCTTGAGCAGCGGGTGCAGGTACTGCTTGTTGTCGGGCACGCCGCTCTCGATCGCCGCTCGCATCTCGCCCATGTTCCTTTTCTCCGTTCCCGTCCGTTGCGTGCGACTGCCGGCCCTCAATCTCCGGCCGCCGCCTTCTTGGCGTTGATCCGCGCCACTTCCTCGTCCCAGCCGTCGGTGCGCACGTAGGGGTTGGTGCGCGGGTTGCTCACCATCGCCGGGTCGACCTCGAGCCCGATGCCCTCGAGAAAGTTCACCAGGCCGATGCGCTCGATCATCTCGCCGGTGCGCTCGTGCTCGAGCGCGTTCTCGGCGAAGAAGTCGATCACCTTCTGCCCGAGCTCGACCAGCGCGTCGAAATCCTCGTCCGTCTCGAGCTTCATGAACGGGACGACCACCGTGCCCATCAGGTCGCCGACCTTGAGCGTGCGCTTGCCGCCCACGAGGATGGTCACGCCGGTGTCCTCGCCGTGGGCGAGCGCGCCGGTCATGACGTTGATGCAGTGCATGCAGCGCACGCAGTCCGCGTTGTTGATCTCGAGGGACTGCGTGTCGTTGACCGCCACACTGGAGATCTTCGGGCCCTTGGCCACGTCCTTCGCGTCCTTGAGCGCAATCGCCTTGGTCGGACAGCGCGCGATAACGTCGTTGACCAGCTCGGCGAGCCCGTGCTTGGCGAACCACCGGCGGGCCAGCGTCTCGTCGGTGCGGATGTTGTCGCGCCAGGTCCCGATCACCGCCATGTCGGAGCGCTGGATCGAGTTCATGCAGTCGTTCGGGCAGCCCGAGAACTTGAACTTGAACTTGTACGGCAGCGCCGGCCGGTGGATGTCGTCGAGGAAGTTGTTGATCACCGTGCGGTGCGCGCGCGCCTCGTCGTAGCACGACTGCTCGCAACGCGCCGCGCCCACGCACGACATCGAGGTGCGCACCGCGGGTCCGGCACCGCCCAAGTCGAAGCCGAGCTCGTTGATGGCGTCGAAGGCAGGCTGCACGTTCTCGGTGGAGGCGCCCTGGAACATGATGTCGCCGCTCTGGCCGTGGAAGGCGATGAGCCCCGAGCCGTGCTTCTCCCACGCGTCGCAGAGCTTGCGCAGGATGTCGGTGGTGTAATGCATGCCCGCCGGCGGCTGCACGCGCAGGGTGTGGAACTCGGAGGATTCGGGGAACTTCGCCGCGACTTCGGAAAAGCGCGGGATCACGCCGCCGCCGTAGCCGAAGACGCCGACCGTGCCGCCCTTCCAGTAGCCCTTGCGCGTCTCGTAGGAGTGCTCGAGCTGGCCGACCAGGTCGACCATGTAGTCCTTGTCCTGCGCCAGGCGCTTCAGGCCCCTGACAAAGCTGGGCCACGGACCGCTCTCGAGTTGATCGAGCATCGGCGTGTCGTGCATCTTCTTGGCCATCGAGCCTCCTCCATGCGATAGACAGACCAGCGGGACGTATCGTAGGAGGGCGAGCGCGCGCTGGCCATCACCCTCGTCGGGTATTCGGGATAAGCCCGATAGGCGATGGCGGAACTACCCGGATGGGTTATGCGCGGCTGCCCGTCAAGGCTATAGACGCTGCGCGCGCTCTCGCGCTGAATTACGCCTGTGGCGGCGCGCGGCGCCGATCGGCGATATGACACGGCTTGAAAAATTCAGACTGCCCCTGACCGGCGATGAGATCGAGTTGCAGCAGCTCGACTACGACGGCGGCGGCATGAGTCAGTTGCGGGTGCGGATCCGCCAGCGCACGCGCTTCACGACGGTCGACCTCGACCCGCTAAGCGCGCGCCGCTGGGGCGATGCGCTGCGGGCGTGGGCCGAAGCCCAGGTACCGGGCGATGTTTGAGGCGATGAGCGCGGCTGCGGCGGAGCCCCAGGGCGCGGCCGATTCCCGTGGGGCCGCGACCACGCCCAACGAGGAGGTGGTCGACGTTGTCTTCGATCTCGCCGCCACCGCGCTTTCCGAGGACCACGCCGGCGAGCTGTTGCGGCAGGTGCTGCGCTTCCTGCCGTGGCTCGAAACCGAGCCGGGCGCGGGCATCCATCCGCTGCACGGGGCGCCGACGACCTACGGCGCGCTTCTGCTGCCGCGGCGCACCAAGCTCTCGCTGCGTCTGCCGCGACGGCGGGCAGTCGATGCGCTGGCCTTGACCGGCCGGACGTTGCAGATCGTCGACACGATGGCGCGCGTCGGCGACGGCCAGGTGCGCGCGCTCACCGCCCACGCTGCGGTCTACTCCGCGCTCGTGGTGACCGGTGAGGAGAACGAGTCCGCGTTCCTCGAAGCGGTCGGCTCGGAGCTCGCCGGCCTCGGCCTTCGCGCCGAGCCGGTGTGCGGCAAGCGCCGTCGCCTGAGGGTCGCCGGTCGCGAGACGGTCGGTTTCAGCCTGCTGCTGCACGAGCTCGCGCCGGAAGCCTCGCTCACCATACAGCGCACAGGCATCGGCGCCCATCGCGCGCTCGGATGCGGCATCTTTGTTCCGCACCGGCTCGCGGCGGCGGTGTTTACACGCTAGGCGGCGAGCGCGCGTAACTGACCCCTATACACCATGAGCTATCGCATCGACGACGTGGAGCTGGCAGCCGACGAGCAGGGCTATCTGCTCGAGCCGGATTTTCGCGACGACACGGTTCGCGTGATCGCGGCCGCGGAGGGGATCGCTCTCACCGACGCGCACTGGGCGCTGATCCATTACCTGCGCGAGCAGTACCGGGCACACGGCCACACGCCGAACTTCCGCAATCTGCTGAAGGGCTTCGAAGCGATCCGACCGGGCGTCACCAGCAAGGATCTCTACGCGCTCTTCCCGCTGGGACCGGCGAAGCAGGCCGCCAAAGTCGCCGGCCTGCCGCAACCCTACGGCAAGGGCGGCTACTGACTCGAGGAACGCAGCGCATGAGCACCGAACTCGCCATCAAGCACAACGTCGCGCTGGACATGACCGGCTCGATGTGTCCGGGCCCTCTGCTCGGCGCCAAGAAATTGATCGACGGCCTCGCGCCGGGCCAGGTGCTGCTGCTGATCTCGGATTGCCCCGGCACCGAGGACGACCTGTTCTCCTGGGTCAAATATACCGGCAACCAGATCCTGAAGACGGAGAAGATGCCCGGCGGCGCGCTCGGCTTCTACATCCAGCGCGCCAAGACGAAGCAGCGCAAGGCGAACGCGGTGCTCGACATGCGCGGGGTGTCCTGCCCCGGCCCGATCGTCGAGGCGAAGCGGCTGTTGAACGGCATGGGTCCCGGCGAGGTGCTGCGGCTGGTGAGCAACTGTCCCGGCATCACGACCGACATCACCGGCTGGGTGAAGGCCACCGGCGTCAAGCTCGTCGACTCGGTCGAGACCGCTCCGGGCGAATACGAGTTCTACATCGCCAAGCGTTGAAGAGCTCGCGCGGCGGCGGGTCGCCGCGGGGGCAGCACCATGCGCGTCAAGAGTCATTGGTTCCAGGCCGCCAGAGAAAGAACGCCGCAGGAGGTCGCGAGCGCCGCGGCGTTCATCGTCTGGCGGGTGGCGGGCAACGCGCTCAAGCGCATGCGCGCCGCGCAATTCGGCATCGAGGCCGGCGCGCCGTACTTTGCGTTCCTCGCCGAATTCCTCGCCTTCCTGATCGCGATCGCCGATCGGATCGCGTACGCACGGCTTTCCGCCGCGGATCGCCTCGCGTTCACGACCGCGCTCGCCCGGCGCACGGCGGCAATCCTCGAGGACAACCAGAACGATCTCCTCGGTCAGGTCGCGGACGGCGGCTATCAGCGTCGCTTCATCGCGCTCGTCAACGAGCGCTTCGCCGACTACGCCGCGTTCGCGTACGGCGACGAGGGCCCCGAGTTCGGCTTCCTGCGCTGCCTGGGCACCTGCATCACCGCAGTATTGCCGGAGAAGGACCGCCCGTGGACCGTGTCGCAGGTAATGGAGATCGAAGCCCCGGAGGCGGTGGCCACACTCGCGAAGGCGATGCGCGATCTGTTGTGCAGCGAGGCGCGCCCGGCGGCGCGGCTCGCGGCGGCGCGAGGCGATTGACGCATGGGCTTGCACAGCGCTCTCACCGGACGCGCGGCGCGCGCAGCAAATCCGTTCGACCTCGACGATGACGCGGCATACCGGCGCTGGCGCGACGCGAAGCTCGCCGGCTATCCGGTGCGTGGGGCGGGTGAGATCGTCGAGATCGGCAATCCGCGCGCGCTCACGCGTGCCGAGCGCGAAGCGATCGTCGAGCGCTGTCGCCGCGCCAACTTCGCAATCTACGCCGGGCCGCCGAGTGCGCCTGACAAGGAGATTGCGCGCGGGCTCGGGCGAGCGCTCGGGCTCGCCCGCCTGGACTGGAACTGGCTCGCCGACGACGACGGCATCAGCAGCCTGCGGGTGACCGGGGAGCGAACGCGCGCGGACTTCATCCCCTATACCAATCGGCCGATCAATTGGCACACCGACGGCTACTACAACCCGCCCGAGCGGACGATCCGGGCGATGGTCCTGCACTGTGTGACCGAGGCGATCGAGGGCGGCGAGAACGCGCTCATCGATCACGAGATCGTGTACCTGCTGCTGCGCGACGCCGATCCGTCCGCGGTCCACACCTTGTCTGCGTCTGACGTGATGTCCATTCCGGCCCGGATCGACGACACCGGCGTGGCGCGCGCCGAGGAGACCGGCCCGGTGTTTTCGGTGGACGCGCGCAGCGGCGACCTGCACATGCGCTACACCGCCCGCACGCGCAGCATCGCCTGGAAGCAGGACCCGGCCACACGCTCCGCGCTCGCCCGCCTCGAGGCGATTTTCGCGGACGACTCCCCCTATGTGCACCGCGTACGGCTCGCCTCCGGCATGGGCGTCATCGCCAACAACGTGCCGCACAATCGCGCCGGCTTCCGCGACCGCCCCGATCGGCCGCGGCTCCTCTACCGGGCGCGCTACTACGATCGGGTCGCCGGGACCGGGTCGGCGTTCGCGCGAGAGCCATGACGCATTGGCTCACGCTCTGGCGCGCGGCCCAGCTCGCCGGTGTGTCCCGCGCGGTGCTGCAAAAACGCATCCGCGCGGGCGAGCTTCAGGAGAGCGACGGGATGGTGTCGTCGACCGAGCTGCTGCGCGCCTATCCCGCGCTCGAGCTGGAAGACTCCGGCGCCTTCGAGCGCGTGGCTCAGATCCGCGAGGCCGCGTTCGCGCGGCGCGTGCGCGAGCGCACGCTCCCGAGCCAGGAGGTGCTCGCACAGCGGCTGTTCGCGCAAAGCCAGGAGCTCGCCGACGCGCAGCGCCATCTGCAGCGCTACCACAAGCTCTTGACCGAGCTGCAGGCGCGCATCGACGCGCTCGCGGCGGCGCCCACACCGCCGGCCGTGCGCGAGCTCGGTCGCTTCGCCGAGCAGGGTCTCGCCCAGGTGCTCGCCACCGAGAACGCCGACGTCCTCACGATCATGGACCAGATGCTGAAGGTGACCTCCGCTCACGCCAGCGTACGGCCGAGCGGCCACGAGTTCCCGATCGAGGGCCGCGAGACGCTGCTGCAGGCGGGCTTGCGCGCGGGGTTGCGGCTCAATTACGGTTGCGGCAACGGCACCTGCGGGCTGTGCAAGGCGCGCGTGGTTTCCGGCGCAGTCGTCGCGGTGCAGCCGCAGGATTATCTCCTGTCCGATGCGGAGAAGGCGCAGGGCTACACCCTGCTGTGCACGCACACCGCGGCGAGCGGCGAGCTCACCCTCGAGATGCTGGAAGCCGCGGGCCCGCGCGACATTGCGCAGCAACAGATCCTCACCCGCGTCCGTTCGCTCAAACCGCTCGGCGAGGATACCCTGCAGTTGCACTTGCAGACCCCGCGCACCAACCGCCTGCGCTTTCTCGCCGGGCAGAGCGTGACGCTCGGGATCGCCGCCGGCGGCGAGGATGTCCACGCGACTTACCCGGTGGCGAGCTGTCCCTGCGACGACCGCAACCTGCATTTGTTCGTCGCGCGCGATCCCGACGACGCCTTCGCGCAGCGCCTGTTCGCGGGCGCGGTCAAATCCGGCGACCCGGTGAGCGTGTGGGGTCCAATCGGCGAGTTCGTGCTCGCCGAGGATCAGGGGCAGCTCGTGTTCGTGGGCTGCGACATGGGCTTCGCCCCGCTCAAGAGCCTGATCGAGCACGCGCTCGCGGTGGATGCGGCGGAGTCGCTGTCGCTGTACTGGCTCGCCACGCGGCGCGACGGGCATTTCCTCGCCAACCTGTGCCGCGCCTGGGACGCCGCGCTCGACGAGTTCGCCTGCTCGCTGCACACCGATGTCGACGCCGAAGCCGGCGCGAGAGAGGTGGCGAGCGCGATTCGCGCCGACCTCCTGCTGCCCGCGCGCTGCGACTTCTACGTCGCGGGCCCGCCGGCGTTCGTGCAGGCGGTCGGCGGCGAGCTGCAGGCCGCCGGCGTGCCGGCGCGCTCCATCGCTTCGAGCCTCGTCGGTTGAGCGAGAGCGATGCTGCTGATCACTCATAACTCTTCGAGGTGATGGCAACTGTCCCGGAATCGTGGTATCAAGTGCGAAACCACGGGCGCAGTCTTGCGCCCATTCCCGGGGGCGCGAGCGAGCCTTGAACGCGAGGCGGTGAATGGATTCGGACAAGATCAGCATCATCGTCCTCTCCGATCGGCGCGAGCAGCTACAGATGGCGGCGATGGTCGCCTCCATCGGCGCGGTGAGCAATCATGAAGTGCTGGTGTTCATCTCCATGAATGCGCTGCGCTATTTCGTCAAGGGTGGCGGCGAGCACGCGCCGCCCGAAGGACCCGTAGGTGAGCTCATGGAGCGAAAGCACGCGCCGGCCTTCAAGCAGCTCTTCGAGCAGGCGGTCGAGCTGGGTGGGGCGAAGCTCCATCCGTGCTCGATGGCGCTGGACGTGCTGGGTGTGCAGCCGGGACAGCTCGAGGGTTATCTCGGGGAGCCTATGGGGCTCACCGTATTCCTGGATGCGGCGAAGGGTGGCCAGGTCTGGTCGTTCTAGGGCGGCGCGGAGAAGACACCATGGCCGAACGCAGAGTGATCGACGCCCGCGGCAGCTTCTGCCCGGGGCCGCTGATGGAGCTCATCGCCGCGATCAAGATGGTTGAGGTCGGCGACGAGATCGAGGTGTTGTCCAGCGACAAGGGCTCGGCGAGCGAGATCCCGCAGTGGCTGAAGAAGGTCGGCCACGAGCACCTCGGCACGACCGAGCAGGACGGCGTCTGGCATGTCAGCGTCCGGCGAATGAAATGAACCGGCGCGCGTCCGGCCGAGCCGGCGGACGCAGCCGCGGCACGAACAGCGCATTCGAACGGCGCAGGAGGAGCTTAAAGTCATGAAGATCCTGATTGTCGGCGGCGGCATGGGTGGGACGATCCTGGCCAACAACCTCGCGCGTCGACTGAAAAATGAGATCAAGTCGGGGGGCGTGAGCCTGACGTTGCTCTCCGCGTCCGACAAGCACGCCTACCTGCCCGGCCTGCTCTATGTGGCGCTCGGGCGCATGACGCCCGACGAGCTCTATCGCGACGAGGCGAGCCTGCTCGAGCCCGGGATCGAGTTTCGCGTCGATCCGGTGGAGCAGTTCATGCTCGACCAGAAACAGGTCAAGAGCAAGAGCGGACGCGTCTATGCGTACGACATCCTGGCGATCGCGACCGGGTCGCGCATCTGGCCCGAGGCCATTCCGGGGCTGAAGGAGAACGCCGAGTTCTTCTACACCGAGGAGAGCGCGGTCAAGATGTTCCAGCGGCTGCGCGAGTTCAAGGGCGGCAAGGTTGTCGTGGCCATGGGCGTTCCGCACAAGTGCCCGATGGCGCCGCTCGAGATCACGCTGATGATGCACGATTACTTCAAGGAGCGAGGCTTGGGCGACAAGGTGAAGATCCACTACACCTATCCCATCGGCCGCGTGCATACGCTGGAGAACGTGGCGAAGTGGGCTGCGCCCGAGATGGACCGGCTCGGGATCACCTACGAGACGCTGTTCAACATGAAGCAGGTCGACGGCCAGAAGCGCGTGGTGTACAGCGAGGAGGGTTCCGAGGCAAGCTACGACCTGCTGATCTCGATCCCGGCGCACAAGGGCATGGAGGTGATCGAGAACAACAAGCTGGGCCAGAACGGCTGGATTCCGACCCATCGTGAAAACCTGAACATGGAAGGGCGCGACGACGTGTTCGTGCTCGGCGACACGACCAATCTGCCGATCAGCAAGGCGGGATCGACGACGCACTTCGAGGCCGAGGTTCTGGGCGAGAACATCGCCGCGCTGGTGAAGTTCGGCGTGCCGGTGCGCAAGTACGACGGCAAGGTGTTCTGCTTCATCCAAGCCGGCTCGGAGCGCGCGACCTACGCCATGTTCAACTACAATCAACCGCCGAGCCCCAAGCCGCCGACCCGCACCATGCACTGGTTCAAGCTCGCGTACAACAAGCTGTACTGGCTGTCGGCGCGCGGGCTGCTCTAGCAGGCTAAAGCGGGAGGTCCCATGAGCGAAGGCGAGGAAAGGGCTGCCGGCCTGAACGCCGAGATCGAGGGGGTGCTGGTCGCCGCGCGCGACGCGGTGACCGACGACATGATCGCGCGGCTCGCCGAGAGCGCGGGCCAGGCGCTGGAGCTGCTCGATCGGGTCAACAGCAGCGGTGTGGCCAAGGCGCTGCCGGCGCTTGCGGAGATGGTCGAGAACGGCGACCTCGAGCGGCTGGTGCGGCTCGCCCGCGTCTACGGCGCGGCCGAGGACGCGGTTACCGACGACATGGTCGGACGCCTCACGGAGACGGTCGGCAACGGCGTTGAGCTCCTCGATCGCGTCAACCGCTCCAATATCGGCGCGGCGCTGCCCACGCTCTCCCGGATGGTCGAGAACGGCGATCTGGAGCGCATCGCGAATCTGGCGCGACTGATCGGCGCGGCGGAAGACGCGCTCACCGACGACATGGTCGGACGCCTCGCCGATCTCGCCGCCGAGTCGGTGAGCGTGCTCGACCGGTTGAGCCGCAGCGGCGTGGGCAAGCTCATCGATGTGCTCGAGAGGCTGAACAACACCGGGGCGCTCGACACGATGGCCGAGAAGCTGCCCGGCATGATCGCCAACCTCGAGCTGATGGAGAACATGCTCGGCTGCTTCGGACAGGCGGCGCAGGACGTGAAGAATGCGCCGCGACCGGCCGGCGGGCTGCTGCCCGTGCTGCGCATGATGCGCGACCGCGACAACCAGGCGTTCATGCAGTTTGCCTTTGCGCTGGGGCGGCGCATGCAGGAGAAGTGCGGATAAGCGCGGTCGCGCCTCCTTGGCCTGGGCGGCGCCGGCCAAGCGACGCTTGAGCGCCACGGCGCGCTGTGCTAGCGTGCTCGCGGCATGAAGCATCTGACCCCTCTCGAGGCCGAGGCGTTCCTGCAAGCTCATACCGACGCGGTGTTCATCGACTGCCGCAGCGAGATGGAGTACCTGTTCGTCGGGCACCCGGTCGGCGCGCACCACGTCTCCTGGAACGACGGTCCCGACTGGGTGGTCAATCCGCACTTCGTCGGCCAGGTCAAGATGATCGCCAGCATGAATCGGCCGGTCGTGCTCATCTGCCGCAGCGGCCATCGCTCGGTCGATGCGGGGCAGGCGCTGGAGCGCGCCGGGTTCGGCGAGGTCTACAACGTGCTCGACGGCTTCGAGGGCCCGCTCGACGCCCATCACCAGCGCAGCAGGATCTCCGGCTGGCGCTTCCACGCGCTGCCATGGGAGCAGTGCTGAGCCTCGCGGTCGCGCCGTCGCGCTGATCCAGGAATCGCGCGCGGTGGCTGCGCGGTCGAGTTGCTGCTCGCCTGGCTGCCGTTTTCCAAGCTGGCGCACGCCTTCCTCGTCTTTTTCGCGCGCGGCGCGACCGGCGCCGCGTTCGCGCGCAAGGGGGCGGCGCTGTGAATGACGCTTCGCATCCGCTCGATCTCGGGAGCGTGCGCCTCACCGTCGAAGCGCCGGCCGTGCGCTACGACAAGCAGGGCGAGCGCACCGACGCCGACCGGCTCGCGGCGGCGATGGCGGGCTTCGCGCAGGACTTCGGCCGCACCGCCGCACTCTATCTCGAGTCGTGCGTCCACTGCGGCAACTGCGCCGAGGCGTGCCCTTTCTATCTTTCGACGCGCGATCCGAAGTACACGCCGATCTGGAAGCTCGAGCCGTTCAAGCAGGCGTACAAGCGCGAGGCCGGCCCGTTCGCGTGGCTGTACCGCACGCTGAACCTCAAGCCGGCGGTCACCGTCGAGGAACTGGAGGTGTGGCAGGAGCTCATCTACGACGCCTGCACCGTGTGCGGCCGCTGCACCATGGTGTGCCCGATGGGCATCGACATCGCGAGCCTGGTCGGGCTCGCCCGACACGCGATGTTCCAGGCCGGGCTCGTGCCGCACGAGCTGTGGGCGGTCGCCGAGCGCGCGGCGCGCGAAGGCAGCCCGCTAGGCGCGACGCCGAAAGTGCTCAAGGAGCGGCTCGAGTGGCTCGCCGACGACTACGAAGTCGAGATGCACGTCGACGAGCCGAAAGCCGAGGTGCTGGTCACGTTCTCGTCGATCGACATCATGAAGTATCCGGAATCCCTCGTCGCCGCCGCCGCGCGCGTGCTCAACCACGCCGGCTATTCCTGGACGGTGTCGACCGCCGGATACGAGGCAACCAACTTCGGCATGCTGTCGGGCAACCTCGAGTGGCAGCGGCGCATGTCGATGAAGCTGATCGACGCGGCGAGCGCGTGCGGCGCGAAAATGGTCGTGCTGCCCGAGTGCGGGCACGCCTACGCGGCGCTGCGCTGGCAGGGCGCGAACCTGCTCGGACGGCCGCTGCCGTTCCGCGTGCTACACGTCTCGGAGTTTCTCGCGGAGAACATCGCGAACGGCCGCATCCGCGTCTCCGGGCTCCCGAAATCGGCTACGTTCCACGACCCGTGCCAGGTGTCCCTGCGGGGCGGCGCCACGGCGGCACCCCGGGTCGTGCTCGAGGCCCTCGGCCTCGAGCTGCGCGAGACCGCCGACTCGGGCGCGCTCGGCTTTTGCTGCGGGGGAGGCGGCGGCGTCATCGTCAACCGGCGTGCCGACGGGCTTCGTCACCGGGCGTTCGCCATCAACATGCGTCAGATCGACGCGTCCGGTGCCGAGCTTCGGCTCACGAGCTGCGCCAACTGCCGGCAGAGCTTCGACGATGGCAGCGCTCATTTCCAGTGGGACAAGCCGATGGGGAGCCTGCTCGAGCTCGTCGCCAAGCAGCTCGACGGGCGGCCGGCGGCGCAAGGGGCTTGACAGCCCGATCTTTATATTAGAGAGTACTAATATTCTGCTCGCCCGGAACGAACATAACCTAACCCCCGCGCGAGCATCTTTCGAAATTTCTCGAGGAAGCCATGAACTTCGACAAGGAACTCGACGCCCGCGGCCTCAACTGCCCGCTGCCGATCCTCAAGGCCAAGAAGGCGCTCACCGACATGGCGAGCGGCCAGGTGCTGCGGATCCTCGCCACGGACCCGGGGTCGGTCAAGGACTTCGAGGCGTTCTCGAAGCAGACCGGCAATGCTCTGTTGTCGCAATCGGCGAACGCGAGCGAGTTCACCTTCTTCATGAAAAAGAAGTGACCCGCCCACCAGCGGCCGCTGCCGTCTGCGCTCCTGGCGCCGTGCGCCGCCCCCCGCGATGAGCACCGCCGCAGAGGCTGCGAAGCCTCGCTGGCACGCGGCCGCCTTCGTCGGCCACGACATCTACCGGCAGGCGGCGTACAACCCCCTGCACCCGCTGACCATTCCCAGAGTCGAGTCGGTGGTCGACCTGATCCGGGCGCTGGGCTGGTTCGAGCCGGGCGAATACGTCGTGAGCCCGCGCGCGAGCATCGCCGAGCTGCAATCGTTCCATTCGGCCGAGTACGTCGCGGCGTTGCGCGCCGCGGCGGAAGTCGGCGCGGTCGACCTCGCCGCGCGCGAGCGCTACGCGATCGGCACGATGGAGAATCCGCTCTTCGCCGGCGTGTTCGAGCGCGCCTCGACCGCGGTGGGCGGATCGATCCGGGCGGCCGAGCTGGCGCTCGAAGGACGCATCGCGTTCCATCCCGCCGGCGGCACGCATCACGGCCGCCGCGACCGCGCCAGCGGCTTCTGCTACTTCAACGATCCGGTGTTCGCGATTCTGCGTCTGCTTGGCGGCGGCGTCGCCTCGGTGCTCTACGTCGATCTCGACGCGCATCACGGCGACGGCGTACAGGATGCGTTCGCCGACGACGCACGCGTGCACACGATCTCGATCCACGAGGCCGGCCGCTGGCCGCACACCGGCGCGATCGACGACGCCGGCGGCGGACGCGCGCTGAACCTCCCGGTGCCGAAAGGCTTCCACGACGCGGAGCTCAGGCTGCTGATCGACGACGTGGTGCTTGCGCTTGCCGATCGCATCGATCCCGAGGCGGTAGTGCTGACCTGCGGTGGTGACGCGCTCGCCGGCGATCCGCTCGCGTCGATGGCGCTCACCAACGTCGCGCTCTGGGACGCGATCGAGCGGCTGGTCGCCGTCGCGCCGCACGCCGTCGTCCTCGGCGGGGGAGGCTACAATCCGTGGACGCTCGCGCGCTACTGGACCGGCATCTGGGGCCGGCTCTCGCGGCGCGCGATACCGGAGCGGCTGCCCGAGCGGGCGAGTGCGTGCCTGCGGGCGCTCTCCTGCGACCTGATCGACGACGAGGATGTCGAGACGCGCTGGATCACCACCCTCGCCGACGTGCCGACGCACGATCGGGTGCGCACCGAGATCTTGGCGCTGCGCGATCGCGCCCTCACGCGCGTGGCCGAGCCGGAATTGGCCTAGCGCGCCCAAGCTGCGCGAGGATGACCCGATGACCTGGCTCGACCGGCTCTGCGCGCTGGAGGAGCTCGAAGACGCTTCGCTCGACGCGCGGCTCCTCGCCGACTGCGAGCGCGCGCAAGCGCGTGTGGTCGGCCGCGAAATCCGCTTTTCCACGCCAACCTTCAAGACGTATTCGAGCTGCGAGGTCGACGGCTGCGGCAAGAACGCGTTCCCCGCCTTCTCGGTGACGGCGGGCGGCTGTGCGCTGATGTGCGACCACTGCCAGGCGAAGATCCTGGAGCCGATGATTCCCGCGACCTCGCCAGAGATGCTCGATCGCAAGGTGCGCGCGCTGATCGCCACACAGGACCTGCGCGGGTTCCTGCTCTCGGGCGGCTCGACCAAGCGCAACGAGATCCGCTACGAGCGCTTCTACCCCGTGATTGAGAAGCTCAAGCACGACTATCCGTACCTCAAGGTCGCGATCCATTCGGCGCTTACCGACCTGCGCCGCGCCAAGCTGATGGAAGCCGCCGGCGTGGACACGGCGATGATGGACGTCATCGGCTCCGAGGCGACGATCCGGGAGGTCTATCATCTCGCCCGGCCCGTCGAGGATTTCGAGGCCACGCTGGCCGCGCTCTGTGCGACCTCGATGGAAGTCGTGCCGCACATCGTGGTCGGACTGCACTACGGGCGCATCCTGGGCGAGGCGCGCGCGCTCGACATCGTGAGCCGGCATGCGATCCACTCGCTGGTGCTGGTGGTCGTCATGCCGTTCTACGCGAAAGCCGGAACGTTCGAGACGCCGCGCGCCGAGGACGTCGGGAGGATCTTTCTCGAGGCGCGCGGCCGGTTGCGTGAGCGCCAGGTGCTGCTCGGCTGCGCGCGGCCGCCCGGCATGCACCGGCGCGTCACCGATGCTTATGCGGTGGCCACAGGCCTCGACGGCATCGCCTTCCCGGCCGAAGGCGCGCTCGCGGTCGCGCATGCGCTCGGGCGGCCCGCCGTGCAGGAGCACGCCTGCTGCTCGATCAAGACCGGGCGCACGATCAAGATTCACCCACGCACCGCAGTAGCTGCAACGTGAGCGTTGAACACGCCGACGTCGTCGTGGTCGGGCTCGGCCCCGCGGGCGCCTGCGCGGCCGCGGCCGCGGCGCGGCGGGGCGCGCGCGTGATCGCGTTGGACCGCCGTCGCGAGCCTGGACGTCCAGTGCAGTGCGCCGAGTTCGTGCCGGCAATGATCGGCCTCGAAGGCGATGCGCTGGCGCGCTGCGCGCGCCAGCGCATCGCGTCGATGGTCACCTTCGTCGGCGACGATCCGCCGGAGCTCACCACGCCGTTTCCAGGGCAGATGCTCGACCGCGCAGCGTTCGACGCGGCGCTGGTCGACTTGGGCGTCGCGGCGGGCGCGCAGTGCCGCTTCGGCGCGAGCGTGCGCGCGCTCGCCAACGATGGTCGCGTCGAACTGGCGGACGGCGCCGCCATCGCTGCGAAGGTCGTCGTCGGCGCCGACGGTCCGCGCTCGGTCGTCGGCCGCGCGATCGGTCGCGTCAACGTCGCGCTGGTCGAGACGCGGCAGATCACGGTGCCTCTGCGGGTAGCGCACCAGGCGACCGACATCTTCCTCTCGGCGTCGATTCCCGGCGGCTATGGCTGGCTGTTCCCGAAAGGCGCGGTCGCCAACCTCGGCGTCGGGGTCGACCCCGTGCACAAGCATCGCTTGAAGGCGATCGTCGCCGAGCTGCACGATGCGCTTGTCGGCAAGGGCCGGGTCGGAGCCGAGGTGATCGCCATGACCGGCGGGGCGATTCCCGTGGGTGGTATGCTCGAGCCGTGTGCGAAGCTTGGGCCGGCACACGTGCTGCTGGCCGGCGATGCGGCCGGGCTCGCCAATCCGGTGACAGGAGCGGGCATCGCGGCTGGCGTCTACTCGGGTGGGCTCGCGGGGGAAGTGGCGGCGGCGATCGCTGCCGGTCGCGACGAGGCGGCGCGCGAATACGAAGACGAATTGCGCTCCGTGCTCGGCGGCGCGCTCGCGCGCGCCCTGCGGCGGCGACGCGAGCTCGCGGCCACGGCGAAGCGCGGCGCGCCCGACGGCGCCGCCCTGCGTCGCGGCTGGATCGCCTACCCGGAGTACTGGGCGGCGTAGGCAGGCTGATACAGACTCCTAGGTTCGAACGATGAGCTGTCACCGACCGGAAACGGCAAGCGTGCCGAGCGCAGCGGCGCACGCGCACGATTACAACGCCTTCGAGCGCATGGCCCCGCGTGCGCCGGCGCCGACCCCGCGCGAAGCGCGCATGGGCGCGCGGGTGATCGCGGCCAACGTCGCGCCGCACGGCGTGTACCGGCCGAACTACAACTTCCTCACGCCTCGCATGCGCTCGCCGGAGTACGTGCAGATGTCCACCGCCGCGGCGATCACGCTTGGGCTAATGCCGGGCATGATGCACCGCTGCGGCTGCACGCGCTGCCTGAACCTGCTGCTCACCTACCCGGAAGGCTGCCGCGCCAACTGCGCCTACTGCGGGCTCGCGCGCCATCGCGAAGCCGAGCGCAACTACGCCGACCGCAACTTCATCCGTGTGGACTGGCCGGCGGTGCCACTCGAGCAGACGATCGACATCGTCGCCCGCGACGGCGCGGCGACTCCCTTCCACCGGATGTGCATCTCGATGATCACTCACCCGCGCTCGGATGAGGACACGGTGACGGTGCTCAAGGCCTGGGCGGCACGCATCGACCCGGCGGCGATCCCGGTGTCGATCCTGTCCAACCCGACGACCATGACGCGCGAGGACGTCGCGCGGCTGCGCGACCTGGGCGCGGACATCTTCACGGTGGCGCTCGATGCGGCTACGCCGGAGATCTTCGACCGCACCCGCGGCAAAGGAGTGCAATCGCCGCATTCGTGGAAGAAGTATTGGGAAATCCTGATGGACGCGCGCGAGATCTTCGGTGCCCAGAAGTTCGGCGCCCACATCATCATCGGCATGGGCGAGACCGAGCACGAGGCGCTCGCGCTGGTGCAGCGGCTCGTCGACCTGGGCGGGCACAGCCACATGTTCTGCTTCTTCCCGGAAAAGGGCTCGCTCATGGATCATCTGCCGGCCACCCCGCGCGACCAGTGGCGGCGGGTGCAGCTCGGTCGCTATCTCATCGATTACCGCGGCGTGCGGGTCGAGCAGATGCGCTTCGACGGCGAAGGTCGCGTCACCGATTTCGGGATTCCGGCGGGCGAGCTCGACGCCGTGATCGACGCCGGTGTGGCTTTCCGCACCTCCGGCTGTCCGGGCAAGTTCGCCGACGACCTCTCCGCCTGCGATCGGCCGTACGGCGATTCGCCGCCGAGCGACATCGCGAGCTATCCGTTCGCGCCGAACCGCACCGACTTGCGCAAGATCCGCCGCCAGCTCCGGATCGTCGAACGGGAGTAGGCATGGCGCGTGCGTTTCGCGTGATCGACACCGGCGTTCGCGACGGTCGGCGGCAGATCGCCTTCGATCAGGCGCTGATCGACGCGCACAAGGCGGGCGCGATTCCCGACACCATCCGCTTCCTGCGCTTTCCGCCCACCGCGCTCGTCGGCCGCCACCAGGCACTCTCGCGCGAGATCCGCCTCGACTACTGCAAGGCGAACGGCATCGGGGTGGCGCGCCGCATCACCGGCGGCGGCGCGATCTATTTCGACGAGGGGCAGCTCGGGTGGGAGCTCGTCTTCCGTCGCGCCACGCTTCCCATCGGCTCGCTCGCCGATCTCGCCCGCGAGATCTGCGAGGCGGCGGCGGCCGGCCTTTGCACGCTTGGCGTCGACGCCTGCTATCGCCCGCGCAACGACATCGAGGTGTCGGGGCGCAAGCTCTCCGGCACCGGCGGCTTCTTCGACGAGGACACGCTGTTCTACCAGGGCACGGTGTTGATCGATCTCGATCCGGAGCGGATGGTCGCCGCGCTGAAGGTCGCGCAGGCGAAGCTCGCCAAGCGCGCGCTCGATTCCGCCGCGCAGCGCGTGGTCACGCTCTCCGAGCTCCTCGGCAGCGCGCCGTCGATCGAGGCGGTGAAGCGCTCGCTGCTCACCGGGTTCGCGCAGCGGCTGTCCATCGCGCCAGTCGCAGGCGAGATCACGGTGTACGAGGAAGCGCTCGCGGCGAAATACCACGACGAGGAGATCGGCACCGACGCGTTCGTGGCCGAGATCGACGACCCGGACGCCGGGAACGGCGTGCGCTCGGCCACGCACGAGGGCGCCGGCGGCAGCGTCAGCGTACACGTGCGGCTCGAGGGCGCGACGCTCGAGCGCATCCGCGAGGTGCTCATCACCGGCGACTTCTTCGTGACGCCGCCGCGGACGATCTTCGATCTCGAAGCGGCGCTGCGCGGTGTGGGCGCGCGCGATGCCGGCGCCGCGGTCGAGCGCTTTTTCGCCAAGGCGAGCGTGGGACTGCTCTCGGTCTCGCCCGCCGATTTCCGGCGCGCGGTCGAGGCCGCCGTCGCGCGTGCGTCGTGAGCTCGACCGAGCTGAAGCGATGAAGACGATCCACGTGGTCCAGCACACCTCCGCCGAGTACCTCGGGCTGATCGAGGATCATCTCGAAGGTCGGGGCATTCGCTTCCTCTACCACCGCCCGTTCACGGCCAAGGGCGCGCTGCCGCGCGCCGAGGGCCTCACCGCCGGTCTGGTGCTGCTCGGCGGCGGCCCGTGGGGCAGCTCAGGAACGCGCGACCTGCCCACGCTCGCCGCGGAGGTCGAGCTCGCCCGCGCGTGTCTCGCGCGCGAAACGCCGGTGATCGGCATCGGGCTCGGGGCGCAGGTGCTCGCGCTCGCCGCGGGCGGGCGTTCGGAAGCCGGGCCGCTCGAATTCAGCGTCGCCACGGCGGAGCGCGTTCGCGGCGACGCGTTGGGCGGCTATCTGCCGCAGCGCTATCCGCTCGCCATCTACATGCGCGACCGGCCGATTCCGCCGCCGGGCGCGCTCGTGCTCGCGCGCGACCCGCTGGGACGCGCGGCGCTGTGGCAGATCGGTCGTAGCGCGCTGGGCTTCACCGGCCATCCCGGATTGAAGGTCGCGATGGTCGAGGATCTGGTGATGGAGTTCGAGGAGTCGCCGCCTGCGATCGACGCAGGACTCGCGAAGCTACGTAGCGCTCAGCGCGAGCTCGAGGATACGCTCGTGCCGATGATGACGGGCCTGGTGCAGCTCGCCGGCTGGATGGACGAGCGTGCGCCGATCTGAGATAGACCCTCCGCCTGTCATGGTCATGATTCGCTTGCGCGGCGCCCTTCCGCGTGGTTACTATATTAGTGTTTACTGATATATCGGCGGCCCACCATGACAAAGAAGCTGGTGATCGTGATGGCGAACACCGACCCGCGCAACGGGGAGGAGCTGGGCGCGCCGCTGTTCCAGGCCTCGGTTGCCGCGGCCATGGAGTACGAGGTCGAGGTGATCTGCACGGCGACCGCGGGGCGGCTGATGAAGAAGGGTGTGGCCGAGAAGCTCTTCGTCAAGCCGGGCTCGCCCAAGTCCGTGTACGACTTCATCAAGGACGCGCACGAGGCCGGCGCGAAGTTCTACTGCTGCTCGCCGAACCTCGATCTGTTCGACATGAAGAAGGAAGATCTCATCCCCGAGTGCGAAGGCATCGTCGGCGGCGCCCACCTCATCGAAGAGGTGATGGAAGGCGACTGCAAGGTGATGACGTATTGATGGCGAGACCGCGGCCTCGATGACGCACGCGACCACCACCCGCGTCCAGCAGCGCGCCGGAGACCCCGTCTCCGAGGAGTCGCCGGTCGCGCGCGCCAAGCTCGAAGCGATCTTCAAGGACATCCAGTCGGATCTGCGCTACGACCACGAGCTCAACGGGTGCCTGAACTGCGGCATCTGCACAGCGACCTGTCCGGCGGCGCACTACTACGATTTCAGCCCGCGCGAGATCGTGCAGCTCCTGTGGACCGAGAATCTCGAGGGCATCTACGACGCCATGCAGGAGAAGATCTGGGCTTGTGCGCAGTGCTACACCTGCGCGGCGCGCTGCCCGTTCGGCAACTCGCCGGGCGGCCTCGTGATGCTCATGCGCGAGACGGCGATCAAGCACAACATGCAGTCCGCGCGCAACGTCCTGCGGCCGTTCAGCCGGGTGATGCTGAAGCTCATCTCGACCGGCAACCAGCTCTCGCCGGACATGATCAACCGCGATCACTTCGCCGACTGGGGTCCGAACATCTCCAAGATCGACGCGCCGCTCAAGGTGCTGCGCAAGGCGATCCCGATGCCGACGCTCAACACCACCGCCACCGCGTGGGAAGTGAACCTGAAGACCTCGATCGAGCTGTACACGATCTGGGAAGAGACCGGGGTGCTGAAGCAGCTCGAAACGATCGACGAGAACCTGTTCGACGTGATCACCGACATCATGGACGAGAAGCGCGAGGACTACAAGGACTGGCTCGCGGAGCAGGCAGAGGACAAGGATGGTGACTGAGGCTCGTCGGGGCGACGAACGTAGGCTTCGATTCAGAATCATCGCAGCATTTGACGGAGGACAGGATCATGACGACCCCCAACCATCCCCAATGCGGTGAACGTTTCACCGGCCACGGCGCCGAATGGCGCGACGCGAAGCTCTCCTCCGAGGACGCGCGTGTGGCCACCGCCTGGGTCGAGCTCAAGATCGACAAGCGCTCGATGCTCACCACCAAGGAGCGTGTGGAGGACGTGCGCGACATCATGTGGCAGCTCGAGCGCGAGGGCGAGATCGTCGTCCATCGCGTCAACGACGGCCACGCGCCCATCATCGCCAAGACGCTCTACGGTTGGCAGAAGAAGATCCCGACCCAGCGGCTGTGGCACCACAAGTCGTGCGGCCAGTGCGGGAACATCCCCGGCTATCCGGCCTCGCTCCTGTGGCTGATGAACCGGCTCGGCGTCGAGTACCTCGACGAGACCGATCAGACCTCGTGCACCGCGTGGAACTACCACGGCTCGGGCATCGGCAACCTGGAGAGCCTGGCGGCGGTGTTCCTGCGCAACTTCCACCAGGCGTACGTCGCGGCGAAGGCGCAGGGGCTTCCCGAGGGCTACTACTATCCGCTGGTCCATTGCGGCACCTCGTTCGGCAACTACAAGGAGGTGCGGGGCTACCTGCTGCATTCGGCAACCTTGCGCGAGAAGGTGCGCAAGATCCTCGCCAAGCTCGGCCGGCTGGTCGACGGCAAGCTCCTGATCCCCGAGGAGGTCGTCCACTATTCCGAGTGGGTGCACGTGATGCGCGAGCGCATCAAATCGCTGCAGGAGATCGACTGCAGCGGGATCCGCGCCACGATCCATCCGGCCTGCCACGTCTACAAGATGGTGCCGCAGGACGTGATCTACGACGACACGGTGCTCGACGGCAATCGCGTCGCGGTATCGACGGGGATCATGCAGACGCTCGGCACGCAGGTGATCGACTATTCCACCTGGTACGACTGCTGCGGCTTCGGGTTTCGCCACATCATCTCCGAGCGCGAGTTCACGCGCAGCTTCGCCATCGACCGTAAGATTCGCGTCGCGCAGGACGAAGCGCACGCCGACGTGATGATCGGGCACGATACCGGCTGCATCACCACGCTCGACAAGAACCAGTGGATCGGCAAGGCGGCCGGCAAGGCAGTCGACCTGCCGGTGCTCGCCGACTGCCAGTTCGCGGCGCTCGTGTGCGGCGCGCACCCGTACAAGATCGTGCAGTCGCACTGGCACGCTTCCTCGACCGAGACGCTGATGGAGAAGCTCGGGATCGACTGGCAGGCGAAGAAAGCCGAGTTCGTCGCCTACCTCGAAGAGGTCAAAGCCGGCCAGCAGGAAAACCTGTACGACCCGCGGCGGATGATCACCTCCGGCCCGGGCTACATTCCGATCGCGAGCCGGCCGTGACGCAACCCATCCTGGTCGTCGGCGCCGGCCCGGCGGGGCTCGCCGCTGCCCATGCGCTCGCGAGCCTCGGCCAGCGCGTCGTGCTTGTCGAAAAGGAGCAGCGCCTCGGCGGTGCGCCGATCCTCTCCGGCTACGCCAAGCTCGTGCCCTCGGGCGAGTGGGCCAAGGACGCGATCGGCGGCATGGTGAGCCGCGTCGAGAATCACTCGCTCGTCGGCATCCGTCGGGGATGCACCGTCGAGGCGCTCACCGGGAATCCCGGCGCGTTCAGCGCGCGGCTCTCCGACGGGGCCACGCTCGAGGTCGGCGCAGCGATCCTCGCCACCGGCTTCACCCATTTCGATTCGGTCAACAAGCCCGAGTGGGGCTTCGGGACGTATCCCGACGTCGTCACCACGACGCAGGTCGAGCAGATGATCTCGTCGGGCGCAGGCATTCGCTGCCCGTCCGACGGCCGCAAGCCCGAGCGGGTGGCGATCCTGCTGTGCGTGGGCTCGCGCGACCGGCAGATCGGGCGCGAATGGTGCTCGAAGATCTGCTGCACGGTCTCCTGCAACATCGCCATGGAGATTCGCGAGGAGCTGCCCGACTGTCACGTGTACATCTACTACATGGACATCCGCACCTTCGGCCTGTACGAGACCAAGTACTACTGGCAGAGCCAGGAGCAGTACAAGGTGAAGTACATCAAGGCGCGGATCGCCGAGGTGACCTCCAACGGCGAGAAGCTCGTGGTCAAGGGCGAGGACACGCTGGTCAAGCGCCCGATCACCATCCCCTTCGACATGGTCGTGCACGCGATCGGCATGGACCCCAACGTCGACAACAAGCGCATCGCCGCCGCGTTCGGCGTCGAGCTCGAGCAGCACGGCTACATCGGCAAGGGCAGCGCGTACGGTTCGCTCGGCGAGACGTCGCGGCCGGGCGTGCTTGTCGCCGGCGCGGCGACCGGTCCGGAGACGATCGACGACTCGATCGCGCAGGGCAAGGCGGCGGCGATGGCGGCCCTCGCGCTGGTCAGCCCGGCGCGCACCGCGGCGGTCGCGGCGTAGAGCGCAGCGGACGGCAGCGTGAAGCATCCGGTTGAAGCGAGCCCCGAGCGCCCGCAGCTCGAGCTGTCGGGACCGAAGCTCGCCCTTGCCTTCGAGGCGCTCGTGGCGGGGAGCGAGGAGAATGGCGGCGTCGAGCGCTACGTCGACGCGCTCAAGCTCAAGTCCGCGGCGTTTCGCGATACGCTCGGCGGCGGCGCAGCGGCGAGCGCGGAGCTCGGGAGCTTACGCAAGCTCTTCGCGTGCCTCGCCACCGTGCGCCGGCGCGCCGGTCGCTATCTCGAGCCGGAGACCTTTACCGAGGCACGCGCGCGGATCGCGGAGCTCCTCGACGGCTTCGAGCAGACGCCGACGGCGGACGCGCGCATCGCGGAGTTCTGCGCCGCCTTCCCCGATGATCGCGCCCATCGCTGGGTGCGCGACCTCGCCGTCGAGATCCTGCACAACGTCGACCCCGAGCGCTATCCGCTGATGTGCCGCTGGGTTTGGGACGCGCGGCTCAACACCGGGATGTTGCGCGAGATCTGGCACGGCGAGCACGTCGACCATACCCTGATCGACGTGCCCGACCGCTACGACACTTTCGTCGTGCTGCGCGAGGAGCTCTCGCAGTTTCTCGCCGCCAACGGCGTCTATCGCGACGTCATCCAGTACGTCGACCTCTTGACCGCGCAGGTCTACGCCGGCTACGTGAGCGAACAGGGCGGCACGTACCTGCGCGCCGAGTTCGCCACCCCCGAGGATCCGCTGCTGCACACCCGGCGCCTGTTGGGGCTCGATGGCGTCGGCGCGGACGGGCGCACACGGCTGAAGGCGGTCGACGGCAAGGCGTATGTCCTCGACGCTCTCCGGCTCAACTGACCGCCATGCCCATCCACGAGCAATCGCTGATCCGCCCGGAGAACCTGAAAACGCACGACAAGCTTGTGCTCGACGGGGTGGACGTCTCCGGCCACTGGAGCACGTTCATCGAGCCGCGGGTGGTCACCGACTACAACGAGCGGCTGCAGGACGAGATCGCGGCGCTGCCGGGCGGCGAGAACATCCACCGCTGCTGGCAATGCGGGTCGTGCACCAACGCCTGCACGGTGAATGCGGTGAATCCGGACTTCAATCCGCGCTACTGGATCTATCTCATCCGCGTCGGGATGGAAGCGGAGCTGCTGCGCGACCGGGACATCATCTGGCAGTGCGTGTCGTGCCACAAGTGCACCTACGCCTGTCCGCGCGATGTCGCTCCCGAGGGCGTGATGAAGGCCACGGCGCGCTGGCTCGAATTGAAGGGCCACACGCCGCCCTCGAAGTCGGCGATCTTCGACGAGGAGTTCACCGCACAGGTGATCGCGACCGGCCGGATCGAGGAAGGGCGGGTGATCCGCGGTTTCTTCGCGAAGACCGGGCAGCCGCTCCTGCAGGAGTGGCTCGTCGAGATGGCGCGGCGCGTGGCGCGGCGGCTGCCGGTGAAGCTCGCGCTGATCCTGGGGCTTGCGGCGCTGATCCGGCCGCGCACGCGCGGCTGGGGCAAGGCGCGCGCGGCGATCGAGGGCTACATCGACGAGCAGCAGTCGAAGCAGCGCCGCGCGCTCGGGCTCGCCGAGCGGGTCGAGGTCGCGAAGCACGAGGCGGCGGCGGGCGCCGGCGCCTTGAAGCACTGACACGCGTGAGGACGGAACAAGCCATGGCGAATGGACCTGGGACGACCGACAGGAAAGCGCGCTACCAGCGCGTCGCGTACTACCCGGGTTGCGCGCTCGAGGGCACCGGCCACGCCTACAACGCCTCCACGCGCGAAGTCGGCAAGGCGCTGGGGCTCGAGCTCGACGAGGTGTCGAACTGGAACTGCTGCGGGGCGATGGAAGTGAAGAACATCGACCCGAAGGTGCAGACCTACCTCTCCTCGCGCGTGATGGCGATCGCCGCGCACGAGATGAAGGCCGAGGTCGTGATGGCGCCCTGCAACGGCTGCTATCACAACCTGAAGAAGGCGGAGCACGACCTCGCGCACGACGCCGCCTCGCGTGAGGTCGTCGGGCACATTTCGCGCAAGGCGGGGCACGCGCCGTACGCGGCCGGCGAGATCGAGACGATCCACGTGCTGGACTGGCTCAAGCACGGCGTCGGCGAAGGCGGGCTGCGCTCGCGGGTCAAGCGCTCGCTCGAGGGATTGAAGGTCGCCAACTACTACGGCTGCATGTATACCCGGCCGCGGCACATCTTCCCCGAGAAGGATCGGGGCCCGGGCAGCGAGTCGACCTCCAAGCCGCACTTCATGGACGATCTGCTCGAGGCGGCCGGCGCCGAGAACGTCGAGTTCCCGCTCAAGACCGCGTGCTGCGGCGGCGCGCACACGCTCTCCGACAGCGACACCTCGACCCGGCTGGTGCTCAACATCTTGCGCGCGGCGGAAGCGGCCGGGGCCGACGTGATCGCGACCGAGTGCCCGACCTGCCATTCCGGGCTGGAGATGCACCAGGTTCGCGCCGAAAAAGTGCTCGGCGAAAAGACCAAGGTGAAGATCCTCTACTTCACGCAGCTCCTGGGCGTCGCGCTCGGGCTTGCACCGCGCAAGCTCGGGGTGCACGAAAACGTCTCGGACGGGCTCGCGCTGCTTACGGAAAAGCACATCGCATGAAGCCGCTCGACGTGCTCGATGCCGAGCTCGCCGCATTCGCGCCGCGCGAAGACGCAGCGGCCGCGGCGGCGGCGCTGCTCGCGCTTGCCGAGGAGGTGCTCGAGCGCTGGGTCGAAGCGCGCGGCGAGGCGCCGACGCTTGAGACGCGCGAAGGCTTTCGCCTCCTCGCGCTGCACCGGCAAGGCGCGCAGGACGTGCCCAGCTTCAACGCCTGTCGGGAGACGTGCCGGGAGATCGCGTACCATTATAATTTGCTCTGCCTGCAGCCCGACGATGCGGCGAGTGCCCAGCGCCAACGCATGATGGCGATGCTCGTCCGCCACTTGGCGCTCTTCGTCAAGGGCAAGCTCGAGGTCGAGCGGCTGGGCGAGTTCTGTTGCGCGTCGCGTCCGCTCCGTCAGCCATCGTAACGCCTTCGAACGAGGAGAATCAGGCCCATGCCGACCGTGCGCGGATGCCATCTGCCCGACGAGCTGTACTACGACGTCGACAACCACATCTGGTTCAAGGAGCAGGACGACGGCACGCTCAAGCTCGGAATGACCACGGTGGCCACCGCAATGGCGGGACAGCTCGTCGCGTTCACGCCGAAGAAAGTGGGTCGCGAGGTGCAGGCGGGAAAGTCGTGCGCCACGGTCGAGTCGGGCAAGTGGGTCGGCCCCGCGAAATCGGCCGCCGCGGGCGAGATCGCGGCGGTGAACGATGCGCTGGTGGCGAAGCCCTCGCTCGCCAACGAGGACCCGTACGGCGCGGGCTGGCTGGTGATTCTGAAGCCGGTCGACTGGGCGGCGGTCAAGTCGACGTTGGTGGCGGGATCGCAGGTCGCCGGTCCTTACGAAGCGAAGATGGCGGCCGACGGCTTTGCCGGCTGCGCCTGCGCGCCGGGTACCTGAAGCGGAGACCTCCAATCCATGAAAGCGCGACGCATCGCAATGATCGACCCGCAGAAGCAGGCCGGCTCCCGTATGCAGGAGCTGCAGAGCAATGCGCGTCACGTCGCGGCGCTGCTCAAGGCGATGGCGAATCCGGCGCGGCTCGTCATCCTGTGCCAGCTTGCCGAGGGCGAGCGCAGCGTGGGCGAGCTCGAGCGCGCGGTCGGGCTCTCGCAATCGGGCATTTCGCAGCATCTGGCCGTCCTGCGGCGCAGCGAGGTCGTCGCGAGCCGGCGCGATCGGCAGACGGTGTTCTATTCGCTGGCGAGCGCGGAGGTCGTCACGCTGATGGGCACGCTGCATGCGGTGTTCTGCCGCCGCGGCCGAAAAGGAGGGTCGGAGCCGACTTTCCGCGCGCGGATCGCCGTGCGCGCGGGGCGGTGAACGCTCGAGTCTGACGCTATTTTTCCTCGCGCAGCGCCGGGAGGACGTCCGCCGCAATGCATTCGAGCGATTCGCGCACGATCGCGGTCGGCAGCGCGCCGGCACCGATGGAGCAGAGCAGATGCGTGACGCCGGCGGCGCGATAGCGGCCGATGCGCTCGAGGCAGTGCTCGGGGCTGCCGACGACCGCGAGGCCGGCGAGCTCGAGCACCGGCAGCCGGGCGCCGAGCTGCAGCAGGCGACGGAAGCGACCGAGTTCGCGCAGTTGCTCGTAGCTCGGCCACAACCGTTCGAGCACCGGGGCTGTGACGCGCAACAGTTCGCTGTACGTCCAGCGCAGCGCCGGTGCTGCAAGCGCGCGCGCACGACTGCCATCGCGAAGGCAGAGCATGCCGACGGTCATGCCGATGCGCATCGGCTCGGCGCTGCGCCACGCGGCGCGGTAGCGGCGGATATCGGCGTCGATCATGAACCACGGCTTGAACGGCCCGGCGAGCACGCCCAGCGCCTCGCGCGCCGCCCAGTCGAAGGTCTCGGGGCTCACCGCGGCGGTCCACAACGGGGGATACGGGCGCTGCAGCGGTCGCGGCACGACGGTGACGCGATCGAGGCGGAAATGTCGGCCGCGATGCTCGATCGGGGAGTCGCCGGCAGCCGCGCGCAGCACCGTGAGCGATTCCTCGACGAGGCTCCGGCTTTGCGCCACGTCCACGCCGAACGCCGCGTACTCGTCGGGAGAAAAGCCCCGGCCGATACCGACTTCGAGCCGGCCGCCGGACAGCAGGTCGAGCGTGGCGATCCGCTCGGCGACATGCAGCGGATGGTGGTAGGGCAGCGGAATCACGCCGAGACCGAGCCGCAAACGCTCGGTCCGCTGCGCGAGCGCGGCCAGCACCAGCTCCGGCTTCGACGCATGCGAATAACCGGGCATCAGGTGATGCTCGACCAGCCAGGCGCCGTGAAAACCGAGCCGATCGGCAAGCTCGAGCTCGGCGAGCGCGTCGGCGTAGACTTGCGCTTCGCTGCGCCCGTGCGGGGGCACGGCGAGCTCGTAGAAAAGGTCGAGGTGCACAACGATGCTCCCGGCAGGAGGCTCAAGTGGCGAGCCTAGCGGAAACGCCGAAGAGCGGCTACGAGGATCCGCTCGCGCGCATCGACTGGCAAGGTGTCGACCGAGACTGCTGGTGGTTGCCGCCCACCGCGCTCTCGCTCGCCGGCGTGCCCGAGTTCGAGGCGCTTCCGCTCGTCACACGCCGCCGCCTGTCGCAGCTCGAATACGTGCATCTGCTCGAAACGGGGCTGTGGCTTGAATCGCTATTCATCGCCCGTCTCGCGCAGCTCGCCGACCATAGCCGCGAGGTCGCGCAGCGCGCGCGGTTCCTGCAGGAGGTGCGCGAGGAGGCCGGGCACAGCCTGATGTTCGTCGAGCTGCTCGAGCGCAGCGGCTTCGGCGTGCCGGCCCGGCGCGGGCTTGCGCTACGCGCGCTCGATGCGCTCGGTCGACTGCTGCCGACCGGATCGGCGTTGTTCTGGGCCATGACGGTGGTCGGCGAGGAGCTGCCGGACCGGCTCAACCGGCGCGTGCAGCGGGGAGTGGACGAGGCGACACTCTCCGCGGTCGTCTACCGGATGGCGCAGATCCACCTGCAGGACGAAGCGGCGCACGCCGCCTACTCGCGCCTGCAATGCGACGCGGCGGCTCGGCGCTGCGCGCGCTGGCAGCTCAGGGTGCTTGCCCCGTTGCTGTCGCTCGTGACCGGGCTGTTCGCGCGCTACGTGTATTTCCCGCCGCGCGCGATCTACGAGCGCGCGGGGCTCGTGCCGGGGCGCGCCTGGCGCGCCCGGGCGCTCGCCAATCCCCGGCGCCGCGCCCACGCGGCCGAGATGCTTCGGCCCACGATCGAATTTCTGCGTCGCGCCGGCTGGCAGGTCTCCAGCCGCTACGTCGGCTGACCCCGAAACAACGAGCCCCGCTAAGCGGCGGGGCTCGTTGCTGGTCGCGCGATGGGAAGTAGGGTCAGAGTCGACTTTTCACCGGCCTCTGCGCATCGCGACCCGGAAGCGAAAAGGCGACTCCGACCCTTGCGCGCGTCAGAACCTATGCGCCCATTGCACGCCGAGCGACCATTCGTACATCTGGATCTTTTCCTGCATGTTCGCTTGCGCCTGTGGCGGGAGGAAGTTGTTGATCAGGCTCGGACCCTGCACGCTGTTGCTGAATGCGTACATGAACGCGCCTGTCAGCTCGTTCTGCGGATCCCACTTCCAGGTCGCACCGGCCGTCGCCTGATCCTTGATGACGCCGGGCGCGAGGATGTTGAAGGTCACGTCGCGCGACTCGATCGGGTTGTCGCTGCGGTTGTAGCCCGCCCGCAGCGTCCATTGCGGGTTGAGCTCGTATTGCACGCCGAGCTTCCAGACACTTACGTCCTGCCAGCCGAACCCCGCGCCGTTCGACCCGCCAAGGCACGCGGACGCGTCGCCGCCAGCGCATTGCAGGAGCAAGTCGCTGCGGTTGTTGACCGACTTGGCGTCGCTGTAGTTGATGCGTACGTAGTCGAGGCCGATCAACCATTGCGGCGTGGGCCGCACGGCGATGCCGAGACCCCAGTTCGACGGGATGTCGAATCCGCCGCTTTCCGCGAACAGCCCCTTGTACTTGTCGAAGTTGTTCATGCTGATCTTCGACTGATAGGTCGCGCCGATCGCGAACTGCGGCGTGATCTGCCCGTAGTAGCCGACGCGCACGCCCCATCCGGTCTCGCCGTCGTAGCCGCGGTTGGTGACGTTGCCGGGACTCGTCGAGAGGAGCGGATTGTCGAAGGCCTGCAACCCCTCCGCCTTGAACCGCTGGTAGGCGAAGAGCGGCGCGATCCCGATCGAATGATCGGGCAGGAACTTCCAGGCGACCGTCGGCGCGACGACGAGCTGCGACAGATCCACGCCGAGGCGGCCGTTGCCGCAGAAAAGGTTGTACGGACCGGGCGCGGGGTTGAATCCGCTTCCGGGTCCGGTCGCCGGACCGCACGCGCCCGGGGAGGGGAGCTGGTCGCCGGGATAGTCGGTGTTCATTCCGCCGTTGCCATAGACCGTCACCCCGACCGAGAGATCGGGCCGGAGCATGTAATTGAACGCGAGCTCGGGAATGCCGAAGTAGTTGCTGTCGCTGTCCGCCGAGCCGTCGAGTCCGAACGCCGCGCCGCCGGTGCGCTCGGCCTTGCGCCAGGGGCTGAACAGATCGACGCCGATGGCGAACTGGTTGCCGGCGTAGGCCATCGTCGCCGGATTGTTGGCCCCGCCGAAGGCGTCGCCGGTGACCGCGATCGACGTCCCGGCCATCCCCTTGGCCTTCATCCCGTAGCCGTGCGAAAAATAGCCGTCGGTGGCGTAGGCCGCAAGCGGCAGCATCGCCGCGATCGCCGCGGCCAGTCGCTTCACTCTCATTCTCGCTCCCTGAAGTAGTTGTTGAAACCGGTCGCGGCGGCGGGCGCGACGCGCCCGCCGCCGCACGCGAATCAGATGAACAGGCTCACGTCGGCATCCTTCGCCATCGGCAGGAACGTCGCGGCGCCCACGTAATCCTTGACCTCGGGGATGAAGTCGCTGCGCTTGTAGCCGAACAGATCGACGGTCATCTGGCAGCCGATAAGATTCACCCCGGCCTCGACGCAGAGCTTGCGCAGCTCGCCGATCTCGGCCACGCCCTTGTTCTTGATCGTCTTCCTCATCATCCGCGTGGCGAAGGCTTCGTACGCCGGGATGAGCGACTGCACCGCATTCGGAATGTTCCAGCGGATCGACTTGAACCACGCCGGCCCCATGGGCATCTTCATCGGCATCGCGGGGTTGCCGAGCGGGCTCACCTTGAGCTTCCGCAAGTCCTTCTTGAGCAGCTCCAGCCCGTAGAACGTGAAGAAAATCGAGACGTCCCAGCCGAGCGCGGCTGCGGTGGACGCCAGGATGAACGGCGGATAGGCCCAGTCGAGCGTTCCTTTGGTGGCGATGATCGTCATCGACGGCGTCTTCGCGGCTTTGATCTCGGCGAGCTTCGCCTCCAGGCGCTCGGCGAGCAGCGCATCGACGCGTTCACGGATCAGGCGATCGAGCGCGATCGCATCCGGCTTGTCGGACAACACAGCAGATTCGGCCATGGTTTACCCCTCCGTGCCTCTTGCGATAGGCTTAGGCGCTTGGCGGAAAAACGCATTGCTCCCAAGTCGACAGCATCGGCGTTGGGCAATTGGACAGCGCACCGAGCCGATCGATCGATGCTAATACTCCCGGGAAGTACGCGGCAAGCTACCCCGAAGAGTAGTATCCCCGCCGAGGATGCCGCAGCGCAGCAATGGCGATCGTTGCTAAGGTACCCCACGGGGTATAAGCTGATTCGTCATCGGAGGATCCTCTGGCGATGGACACCCCGGCACTGCACGACCCCGACGCCAAGAAAGCGATGGAGGCGCGTCTGGCGCGCATCGAAGGTCAGGTTCGCGCCGTTCGGCGCATGATCGTCGAGGACCATCCGTGCGAGGCCATTGCACTGCAGCTCGCCGCCGCCCGTAAGGCTCTGGACCGTGCGTTCTACGAGATGGTTTCATGCATGATCCGCATGCAGCCGCCCGGCGATGCCGCGGCGCGACGGGAGCGCGCGAGCAAGGTCGCCGAGCTGCTCACGCGGTTCGGCTAAAGAGAATCAACGAGCCCGCGACAATCAGCCCGACAGGCTCCAACACGGCGCGACGATGTCGAGACCCGAAGGTCCCGGGCCCGCCAACCCGAAAGCCCGCATCCTCGCCGAAGCCTTGCCTTACATCCGGGCGTACCACGGCAAGACGCTGGTGATCCGCTTCGGCGGCAACGCGATGGCCGATGCCACGCTCAAGGCGGGATTCGCACGCGACGTCGCGCTGCTGCGACTCGTGGGAATGAAGCCGATCGTCGTCCATGGCGGAGGCTGGCGGATCGACGAGCTGATGCGCCAGACCGGTCTACCCAGCCGCCGCCACCGCGGTGTGCGCATCACCGACGAGCGCACGCTGACGATCGTCGAGATGGCGTTGGGCGAGCTCAACCAGGAGCTCGTCGGGTTGATCAACCGCCACGGTGGCCGGGCGGTCGGGCTGAACGGTCAGGATGGGCGCTTCATCCATGCCCGCCGCCTCACGCTGCCGCCGGAGGAGGCGAGCGACGGCGACGCGACGCCGGACCTGGGGTTCGTCGGCGACGTCGAGAGCATCGACGTCGGTCTCATCGCACTGCTGCTGTCGCGCAACTTCATTCCGGTCGTGATGCCGATCGGGGTGGGTGCGGACGGCACCGCGTACCACATCAACTCGGACCTGCTCGCCGGGCGCCTCGCGCGTGCGCTCGAGGCGGAGAAGCTCATCCTGATGACCAACGTTCCGGGGGTGCGCGACCGCGCGGGCAAGATCGTCTACATCCTGACCGCGCGCGAAGCCGAGGCGCTTCTGCGCGACGGGGTGGTCGACGGCGGGATGCGCCCGCGCGTGGCCGCCGCGCTCCAGGCTGTGCGCGAAGGCGTGCGCTCGGTGCACATCATCGACGGGGGCGTGCCCAGCGCGCTGCTGCTCGAGGTGCTCACGGCCGAGGGGGTCGGGACCGCACTGCGCTCCGACGCGGGCCCGCATTTCCTGGAGGACAGCCGGGGGTATCTTTTGGCAGAATAATTTAGCTTTTGGCCGTTTGCACCCTGAGTGCACTGTTTCCCGCCTTCCGACGGCAGGCACGATTCGAGGCCATGCGTGCCGTCAACGTCTTTTCCAGCCTCGGATGCCTAAGGAACCTAAGGAGATCATCATGGCAACCTACATCGCGCTCACGAGCTTCACCGACCAGGGCATTCGCAACGCCAGGGATACCACCAAGCGCGCCGATGCGGTCAAGGAGCTGGCAAGAAAATTCGGCGCGACCGCCAAGGAGTTCTATTGGACGCTCGGCAGGTACGACGTGGTGGCGATATTCGACGCGCCGGACGACGCCTCGATGACCGCGCTCGGGCTGGCGATCGGCGCCATGGGCAACGTCCGCACCCAGACCCTGCGCGCTTTCTCGAGAGAGGAGATGAAGGGAGTTCTCGCCAAGCTCGCGTAGCCGACGCTCGGCCCGCATTGGAAGCATGACGAGCCGGGCGTAAAGTTGGGGTTGTGTCGCCGGCCCGAAGAGGCGACCCAACGATGGGAGCAGCTCATGTACGCAGTGGCAGGAGCTACCGGACAGACCGGCGCGGCGATCGCCCGCGCTTTGCGCGAAGCCGGGGAGAGGGTGCGTGTGATCGTTCGCCGTGCGGACGCGGGCGCGGCCTGGAGCGATCTTCAGTGCGGCTTCGCGGGGGCGTCGCTTTCGGCGCCGGTATAGCGTGGCGGCACGGAGTCGCTGTCTCCGGCTGACGATCGCCTCTCAGGCCGCGAGCGCGCCCTCCTTGCGTTGCTGCGCTGCACGTCGACCGGCCTGCCGCTCGATCAGCACCGAGTCGCCGAACTCGTGCGTGCGATAGCCGAGCGCGTCGAGCGCTGCGCTCGCATCGTGCAGGGCCGCGTCATCGGCGAACGCGCGCAGCAGCTCGTAGTGGCTGCTCCCCGGCGCGTGCGTGCCGGAGACGATGGCGTCGACCACGCGCAGTCGCGCGCCGAGGCCGATGCGCTGCGTGGCGAGCCCCGGACCTTCGCGCAGGCCGTGGCCGCCGGCGGCCGCGTGCTCGAGCGCGCGCACGACGGTGGTGCCGACCGCGACGACGCGCCCGCTGCGAGCGTGCGCGCAAGCGATGGCGCGCGCGGTGGCCGCAGGAATCGCGTACGGCTCGTCGAACGGGAGACGCGCGTCGAGCGCCTCGTCGCCGGTCGAGGAGATCCCCGCGGCGTGCGTCAGCGTCGCGAAGCTGACGCCGCGACGACGCAACGCACCGAGCGTTTGCCAGTCGAGCACGAAGCCCGCGGAGGGTGGCTCGAACGCGACCGGAGGTCCGGCGATCGGCGTCCAGACGTCCCACAGCTCGAGCGGGGCGGGCACGTGCGCATACTGGATCGGCCGGCCGTGCCGGGCGATGCGGGCCCACACGTCGGCGAGCGTTCCCTCGAAGCGAAGCGCGATCAGCCGTGGATGGCCGAGCGTGCGCTCGACGATCGCGGGCAGCGGCCCGAGCGAGAGCCGATCGCCGGGAGCGAGCGGTGGCGGCAGCGGCCTGTCCTCGGTGCGAATGCGGAAATCGCCGGCCCCGAAGACGACTGCGACGCAGCGCCGCAGCGCTTCGGGGTCGAGCGAGCGCCGGCCGGCGAGCCGCACTTCGATCGCTGCGTCGGTGGGAACGTGCACGCCGTGAAGGCTCGCCGGCAGCGTCGCCGCGTCGTTGGCGACCACGAGGTCGCCGCGGCGCAGGAAATCGACCAGCGCCGAGCGCGGCGCGTGCACGATCGCGCCGTCGGCGCCGAGCACCAGGAGCTTCGCGTCGGGAGCGCGCTGGACCGGTTCTCGCGCAGCGATCATCGCTGCTCGGTCACGGGCGCCTCGTACGCCGCGTCGCACGCGTACGGCGGGACGCCCCCGCGCGCGCCAACGAGCGCGTCCTCGATGGCGGCAATCAGCTCGCGCGCCGCGGCGGCGGGCTGCTTCAGGGTCGCGGGGTCCGCATCCGGCACGGCGAGCGCGTGCAATGGCGTGTCCATGTCTCCCGGATCGATCGAGGGAAAGCGCACGCCCTGCGCACCGAGCTCTTCCTGCCAGATCCGGCTCAAGTGATGGAGCGCCGCCTTGCTCGCGCCGTAGGCGCCCCATCCCGGATAGGCGTTGACGGCGGCGTCGCTCGACACGTTGAGCACCACCGCGCCCCGCCCGTCGCGAGCCGAGGCTGCGAGCGCACCGAGCAGCGCCTTCGTCAGCCGGAAAGGTCCGAGGAGGTTGGTCGCGAGCGCCAGCTCGAGGTCCTCGCAAGCGGTGTCCCCGAGCGGGCGCAGCGGCACCGGCCCGAGGCTCGATGCATTGTTGATGAGCACGTCGAGACCGCCGAGGAGTCCGACGGCCTGCAGCGCGATCGGATGGATGTCGGCCTTTTTCGCGACGTCGCCGACGATGCCGTGAGCGCCCGTCGCGGCAGCAACGCGCGCGACGCGGTCGCGATCTCGGGCGACGAACGCGACGCGCGCCCCGCGCGCGACGAGCTCGTGCACGAGCGCGAGGCCGAGGCCCGAGGTGCCGCCGGTGATTGCGACGCGCAGATACCGGATCGCGTCGGCGCCGTTGGCCCCTCGGGGTTCAGGGTTGTAGGTTCGTGCCATGTATGGTTTCCTTTCCGTGACGCGATGGTAGGCGCCGCTCGCGCCGCTCCCAATCGCGTTGTCCAACTTATTGGCGGAAGGTCGAATCGATGGACGCACCCGATCACGTCGCCGTGCATCTCGCCCGCAATCTCGTGAGCCTGCGCCACGCGCGGTCGTTGACGCAGGAAGCACTGGCGAAAGCGGCGGCCGTGCCGCGCTCGACGCTCGCCAATCTGGAATCGGGCGAAGGCAATCCTTCGCTCGCCGTGCTGGTCAAGGTGGCCAACGCGCTCGGCGCGCCGATCGATGAGCTGCTCGCCCCACCGCACGCGAAAGTTCGCCAATGGCAGGTCGCTGAGATCGCGACCCGAAGTCAGGGACGCGGCGTCAGGCTCCGTTCGCTGGTCCCGGAACCGGTGCCGCAGGAGATGCTGACCGTGATGGACTTCGCACCGAAGGGCGCGATGCGTGGCACCCCGCACCTGCCCGGCACGCGCGAGTTCTTCACCTGCCTCGGCGGGCAGGTCACGATCTTCGTCGCCGGGGCGCGCCACGACCTCGCCGCCGGCGACGTCCTCGCCTTCCCCGGAAACGTGCCGCACTTCTATCAGAACCCCGATGCGCACCGGGGAGCCAACGGGGTGTCGGTGGTGATCCTGGCCAAAGCGGGGGTGTAGAGCCTGCCGCGGGCAGCCGACTGGAGCCCCGTCCGGCCTGGTCTGGCCAACTTGACACTCGCCGGCGAGCCTGTATAGTCGCGTCTGCTGCATCGCAGCATTACTTTGATCCAACGTCTGACAGATCAAGGCTTAGTGAACCAACCAATTGAACCGCATGGGAGATCCGGTGTCGGAGCGATGCCGGAGAGAAGGAGGCAGGTTACCGTAGCAAGGTAAACGCCCCGGCGACGCGGCCGCCCCAGAACCACGGGGTCGGGCGGCGTTGCCGGGAAAACGTCCGGAGGTTTCCGATGACGACGAAACTGCTGTTTGCGTTCCGCCGTACCGGCCTGCTCGGCCGAGAGCCGCTTCCGCGGCAAAGCTCTTCCACCGTCGTACCGCTCTTCGCCGCTCTCGCGGCCGTCATGCTTTCCGCGTCGACCGTGCGCCTCGACCCGTCGGCGAGCCGGTCGCTCGATCCGGTGGCCGATCCCGCGCCGGTTGTCGGGGAACCGCGAGCGGCTCCGGCCCGCGCCAGTCCGGCGCGCCCCCGGAACGTGGAGGCATTGGTCGCCGCGCTGGCGCGCAAGTATCGCGTCTCGCAGGCGGCCACGCGTGAGCTGGTCGCCGCGGCCTACCGCGAGGCCGGTCGCAACGGGCTCGATCCGCTGCTCATCATCGCGGTTATCGGCATCGAATCGCGATTCAATCCGATCGCCCAGAGCGAGGGCGGTGCGCTCGGCCTGATGCAGGTGATCCCGCGCTATCACAAAGACAAGCTCGACGCGGCGAGCGGCGAATCGATCCTCGATCCGCGCACCAACATCTATATCGGCGCCCGCGTTCTGAAGGAATACATCCGTCGCGGCGGGACCGAGATCGCGGGCTTGCAGCTTTATAACGGAGCCGTCGATGACGAGAGCAACGCCTACGCCAACAAGGTGTTGCTCGAAAAGCAGCGCCTGCAATCGGTGATCCGGCAAAGGAGCTGATATTGACGTCATCCCGGCGCAGGCCGGGATTCAACTCTACGCACGCATCGCGACGCCGAGCTTGGGCGCCGGACCCGAGCCAGCGAGCGTGCAATAATCGCCCATGACCGCAAGCGTCTCCGGCGCTCGCAGGCGCCTGGTCGTCGAGGGCTGGCGTTTCCTTCCTCACTCGTACGCGCTGGTGGCGCAGGCGCATTGCCTGTGCATCGCCCGGCGTCCAGAGGTCGATCTGCGTTTCGCCGACTTGCCGCGCTACTCGGAAGCCTGGAGGCCGGCACGAGGGATTTTTTCGCCGGCCGAGGAGCGCACGCTGGCCGAGATTCGTGCTCCGGAGGCTTCGCTCTTTCCCGAGGCGACATTCACGCTGCGGCCGGAGCGCCCGGATTTCAGCGCGCCACGCTCGGGCCGGAGGTTCGCGTTCGCAACCGCGGAGTACCGCGTGCTCACCGCGGAGAACGCCGGCGGGCTTCGCTCTGCGGCGGAGGTTCCCGATTCGGTCGACGTGGTGACGCCGTCGCGCTGGACTGCGCTTGCGTTCGAACGCTTCGGTTTCCCACCCGAGCGCGTGCACGTCGTGCCCCACGGCATCGATCCTGCGCTCTTTCGGCCGGACGCCGCGAGCCGGCAGGCCACTCGCGAAGCGATAGGCGCGGGCGACGCCTTTGTCTTTGCCTCGGTGGGCGCGATGACCTGGAACAAGGGGCTCGACATTCTCCTCGCGGCTTTCGCGCGCGTGGCCGAGACCGAGCCCGACGTACGGCTGCTCCTCAAGGGCGCCGACGCGCTCTATCCGTCGCGCGAATTCGTGGGCGAGGTCCTCGGCGATCTGCCGGCGCGTGCGCGCGAAACCGTCGTCTCGAAGCTGATCTACGAAGGGCGCACCTTCTCGCTGCCGGCGATGGCGGGACTGATGCGTGCCGCCGACTGCTACGTTTCGCCGTATCGGGCGGAGGGCTTCAACATGCCGGTGCTCGAAGCGTTGGCCTGCGGCGTTCCCGTCCTGTGCACGGCGGGCGGGCCCACCGACGAGTTCACCGATCCCGCGCTCACGCCGCGCATCCGCAGCGTTCCTGGCGTCAGGCGTCTGAGCAATAAAGAAACGGGCGACGCGCTGGAACCCGATGTCGAGCATCTCGTCGAACTCATGCGGGGCGCCGTGCGGGAGCGCGAGGCGGTGCGCCAAGCGGGACTGCGCGCCGCGTTGCAAGTGGCGAAAGAGTTCACCTGGGAAGCGGTTACCGATCGGCTGCTCGAGCGCCTGTTGCCGTGATGAATGCCGACCGGGAAGGCGTTTGCCCATTGCGTCTGACGGCCGTGCATCGACACTGGAGCGGGGAAGGAGGTATCCCGTGCGTTATCGCAACGACCCCGACGGCACGCGACTGCCGATCAAGCTCGACACGACGACCAACGGCGAGTTCGCGCCGATTGCGCTTGCGAGCGTGCATCATCGGGCGCGACGGCTCGCGCTCGAATCGGCGACTGCGAATGCGCGGCGCCTGAATCTCGGCCGCCGCGGATTTCTCGTCTCCGCTTGCGGGGTGGCGACCACACTGCTGGCAATGAATGCCGCTTACGCGACCGGCGGTCGTCGCGGAGGCTATTACGACCTGCCCGTCGAGGCGGCGCTCGACGTGCAGCTTGGGCGCTCCGCGCTCGACCGCGGCGAGCTCGTATTCGACGTGCAGGGGCATTTCGTCAATCCGACGGGAGCGTGGACGCGCGCGCTGCCGCCCGGCGCGCAGCCGCTCAAGAGCTTTACCGACCTCAGGGGGTGTGCCTCGGCTTCGGCGCCGGGTCTGGGCTATCTGCAATGTCTGGGGGCGGACGCCTTCATCAAGGACGTCTTTCTCGACTCCGACACCGATCTGGTCGTGCTCTCGTTCGTGCCCTCCACGCGCAAGGGCGAGCCGCTGACGATCGAAGAAGCGGCGGCCACCGCGAAGATCGTGGAGCGCTTGGAAGGCACGCACCGCATGCTGCTGCACGGTCGGGTGAACCCGAACCAGGCCGGCGATCTCGAGGGCATGGACGAGCTCGCGGAGCGCTACAAGATCGCCGCGTGGAAGACCTACACGCAGTGGGGGCCCGAGCGCAAGGGCTTTTTCCTCGACGACGAGGTCGGGCTGGCGATGATCGAGAAGGCGCGCTGGCTCGGCATCCGCAACATCGCAATCCACAAGGGCCTGCCGTTCGGACCGGAGTCCTACCCGCATTCGACCTGTGTCGACGTCGGGCGCGTCGCCAAGCGTTATCCCGACGTCAACTTCCTCATCTACCACTCGGGCTTCGTCCCCGGCAAGCGCGAGGGCCCTTACGCTCCGCGGCGCAGCGACGGCATCGACGCGCTGGTCACGAGCCTGCGCGACAACGGGATCGGCCCCGGTGGCAACGTCTACGCCGAGCTGGGGTCGACCTGGCGCTTTCTGATGCGCGATCCGGACGCGGCGGCGCACGCGCTGGGCAAGCTGCTCAGGTACGTGGGGGAGGACAATGTGCTGTGGGGCACCGACTCGATCTGGTACGGCTCCCCGCAGGATCAGATCCAGGCGTTTCGCGTGTTCCAGATCTCCGACGAGCTTGCCGACAAGCACGGCTATCCCAAGATCACGCCGGCGCTGCGCGCCAAGGTGTTCGGGCGCAATGCGCTGCGCGTCTACGCGATTGCCGAGGACGTGCTCAAGAAGCATCTGGTCTCCGACGGCGTCGCCAGGCAGCGCGTCGCGTATCGCGAGCGCGCCGATCCCACTTTCGCCACCTACGGACCGAAGACGCGCCGCGAGTTCCTGAACCTCAAGGCGTGGGGCGGGTAGATGGTGCAAGAGGCCGAGACTCCGGCCGACATCGTGGCGATCCAATCGCGCTGTCCGAACCCGGCCGACTGAAGCCGCGAATTTGATTCAGCGCTGCTGCGAATCAGCCCCCGTGGTCGCGGTAGTAGCCGCGGTAGCCGTACCCGTAGTACCCCGAATCGTACCCACGGTGGTAGTAGCCGTCTCTGTGATAGCCGTAGGACCCGTAGGGAACGACCACGCAACCGGCGAGCAGCGCGCTCAAGAGCGATAGGACGACAAGACGTGTCATGGTCCGCTCCTTCTGCGTATACACGTTGGTTCGACACCCGCTGCCGTCGAAAAGTGCTGGTGCGGAGCGCGCGTAGGCCTGCGGCCTACGATCGATGGTAGACGTGGCGAATGGCTGGCGCGACGCTATGCGCATTATTTCTCGCTTCCGACCTTGCACAAATCATCACGGCGGACAATAATGACAACGTCATAGCCGCATCGATGCCGCAGTCGCCAGCCGCATCGATGCCGTAGTCGCCTCTCACCCTCCCGCCGCTTGAAGGAGCCGCCATCATGTTCAACCCTCGCAACGATCGCCCCAACGACACGAATCTCGGCAAGCCGGCCCTTAAGCCCGCGTTCTATGATTCGCCTGGAACAGCGGCCAAGGCAGCCGCCCCCGCGCAACCGGCGCGCCCCCCGTTGGCGCCTCCGCCGGCGCCTGCCAAAGAGGCTCCATCGGCGACAGCGGCGAACGTCAGCGCCGCACCGACAGCGAGCGCGTGCAGCGGCATCGCGCTCGCCGCCGAGGCCGGCGGCAGCAAGCTCTTCATCGGTGTGAACATCAAGCTCAAGGGCGTGGAGATCTCGGATTGCGACGTGCTTGTCATCGAAGGTCACGTGGAAGCGACCGTCCGCAGCAGGGAGATGCAGATCGATCAGCCGGGGACGCTCACTGGGACCGCGCTCATCGATGTCGCCGAAATTCGCGGCGAATTCTCGGGGGAGTTGACCGCGCGCACCCGCCTGGTCGTGCACGGTACGGGCCGCGTGTCCGGCACGATTCGCTACGGCAAGCTGGTCGTGGCCGAGGGGGGCGAGCTGACGGGCGACGTGAAGCGCCTGGACTCCGAGGAGCAGCCGCAGCGGTCGCTGCTTCCGCCCGACGCGCGCCGCGCGCAAGCCGCGGCGCGCGATGCGGTGCCCACGCTGACGAACCCGGTGCATCCGGGCGCGGCGCGCCCCTACCAGTCGTAGGCGGCAGCGTCACTGCCCGGCGTTGATCTTGTTGTCGCGGCGATCGCCGTCGGCCCAGGCGGGAACGTATACGATGTCGACACGGAGAAGGACAGGCTGCGGTCGAGGGGTGCCGCTTGGCGATGAGTCGCGATCGATTGAGCAAGCGATGGCGCGAAGCCAAGCAGGATCTTCGCCGACGCGCGGCGATGCATCTGATCGGCGATCGCGCGTATCTCTCGCGCCTGTACTACCTCAAGTTCGGCCGGCGCCCCAACCTCGATCATCCGACCGGCTTCAACGAGAAGATCCTCGTCAAGATCCTCAACGACCGGCGCGCGTACCTCACTCTTTTCGCGGACAAGCTGCGCGTGCGCGATTACATCCGGCGCGTGGCGCCGGCGCTGCGCTTGCCGCGACTGTACGGCTGGTGGGATCGCGCCGAGGCGCTGCCGTTCGACGAGCTGCCGAGCGCGTTGGTGCTCAAGGCCAACCACGGCAGCGGCTGGAACCTCCTGGTCGAAGACAAGACGCGAGTCAGCCGTGCCGCGCTAGTGAAGCTCGCGAAAAAATGGTTGCGCTCCGATTTCACGATCGTGGGACGCGAGTGGGCCTACCGGGATGTCCGGCGGGCGGTCTACGCGGAAGAGCTGCTCCGCGCCGAAGGCGGAGCGCTCCCCCCCGACTACAAGCTCTTCGTGTTCGGCGGAAGGGTTCGCATCGTGCAGGTCGACTGCGATCGGTTCACGCGTCACACGCAGGTGCTCTACGACGAGCACTGGAACCGGATCGAGGGCACGGTGGCAGCTTTGCCCGGCCCGCCCGCGCCGCGGCCGGTATCGCTCTCGACGATGATCGAAGCCGCTGAGAGACTCTCCGCGGGCGTCGATTTCGTGCGCGTCGACTTCTACGAGATCGATGGCAACCCGTACTTCGGCGAGCTGACCAGCTCGCCCAACAAGGGGCTGAGCCCGTTCCGGCCGGCGTCGCTCGACGCGCGGTTCGGGAGCTTGCTCGAGCCGGATTACACGAGCGACGTGCCGCTCACCTACGAACCGGACAGCTTCTCCGGACAATGACGTGAGTCGTCGCCCCGGCTTTAGACCGGGGCCAAAGTCGATACGCGAGCTCGGCAACCCAGGGAAAGAAGAGGACATTTCCGCGCGTCCTGGCGCGCGCCTGGTGGCTCGCGCCTGCTGTTGCGAGAGCCGCGTCCCCGCGCTAGACTCCGCTACCCGCGCTGAAGGCTCGCGCCCTTTTTCTACTCGAGAGTGAGCGCCCATCAGCCAGGCATGCGCGTCGGACCCCGCCACCCGCGGCTCGCGGCAGCCGGGTTCCGCACGGCGCTCCCGCTGGTCGAACGCTTCTATGCGTCGAAGCAGATCTATCGCTCGACCAGCCGCTTCGCCGCCGAGCGACTGCACGCAGTCCGCGCGGCGCTCGAGCGCGGAGAAACCGTCTACCTCGGCGGGATCGGCGCGGCGGGGCTGCACAACTCCGGCGTCGCGTTGATCGAGGTCTCGCGCGAGCGCGGCCCGCGCATCGTGTGCAACAACGAAGAAGAGCGTTTCTCCGGGAGGAAGCACACCGCTGACTTCCCGCGCCACGCGCTCGCCGCGCTTACACGCACCATGGAGCGCCTCGGGATCGGACCGGAGCGCGTCGCCGCCTGGCTTGCAACGTGGGACTATCCGGCCTTCGCCGCCACGATCATCCGCACCGTACTCGAGGAATTTCCCGCGAGCTTGAGCCTGCTCCGCACGCGCGAAACGCCTTTCATGAGCGCCGATCAGCTCGATCCGGCCACGCGCGGCCCGCGCCACCTCGGCCGCGCGCTCGGCCTGCCTGGAGCTGTACCGTTCATCGGCATGCCGCACCACGACAATCACGCCTGGTTCTCGTTCAGCGTGTCGCCTTTCGCGTGCAGTGCGACGCCGGTGATGGTCTCGGTGCTCGACGGCACCGGCGATCTGGGCGCGATCTCGCTCTACGTCGTCGAGAACGGATCGATGCGTCAGCTCCGTTGCAACCGCAGCGTGTTCGACTCGCTCGGGACCTACTACGGCGTCATCAGCTCGACCCAGGGCGGTTGGACATTGCTCAGCAGCGAAGGGCGCTACATGGGTGCGGCCGCGTACGGCAACTCCGACCGGGCAACGAACGCGGTCTACGCCGGGCTCCGCAACATCCTCAGCCTGCAAGCGGACGGACAGATCTATCTCAACCGCGCGCTCGCGAACTGGCCGCGCGAATTCTTCGCCAAACCCTACACGCCCGAGCTCATTCGCATCCTGGGGGAGCCGGTCACCGAAGCAGATATGTGGAATCCCGATGCGGTGCTGCGCGTCGAGGACATCCGCCACCGCCCGCAGACGCAGGATCGGCTCGACAAGGCTGCGGCCACGCAGCTCGTGTTCGAGGACGCGATGATCCATGTCGTGGACTTCCTCATCCGCGGCACCGGCAGCGATCGCCTCGTGCTGACCGGTGGGACCGCCCTCAATGCGGTGGCCAACATGCGCTTGCTGGAGCATTTCGACGAGAGCTACTACGAGCGCGTACTGGGGAGGCGCACGCGGCTGCACCTCTGGGTCCCGCCGGTGCCCAACGATGCGGGCGTGACGCTGGGCGCGGCGTATCTGTTCGCTTATCACGCCGGCGCGGGCGTCGGTGCGCCGCTGGAGCACGCCTTCTACTGCGGGTCGGCCCCGACGGAGATCGAGATACGCTCCGCGCTGGGCGGCGCACCCGACGTCGTGTGGATCAGCCTGGACAACGGTTTCGTCGGAAACGGCCAAGCGCTTGCCGACCTGATGGCGTACATCACGGCGCGAGACGGCGTCATCGCGATCTTCCAGGGCGCGGCGGAAACCGGACCGCGGGCGCTCGGCCACCGCTCCATCCTGGCCAACCCCTGCAACCCGCGCACGCGCGAAGTATTGAACGAGCGCGTCAAGTATCGCGAGGCGATCCGGCCGCTCGCGCCGATGCTTACCCTCGATGCCGCCAGGCAATGGTTCGAGCTGTCGAACGGCGCCGCCGACGGCGATTACAACGCCTACAGCTACATGGTGCTGACGGCGCGGGCCAAAGCGGCTGCGCGCGAGCGCATTCCGGCGGTGATCCATCGCGACGGCACCGGACGCCTGCAGATCGTGCGCGAGCACACCGACCCGCTCATGTACGCGTATCTCAAGGCGCTCGGCCGCAGGATCGGCGTCGAGGTTGCGGTGAACACGTCATTCAATGTCGCCGGGCCGATCGCGCAGACCGCGGTGCAGGCTATCGAGACGCTGCGCCGCTCGAAGGGCATGGATGCTCTGATCATGATCGCCGAGGAAGGGTCGGTCTTCGCGGCGTGGCATCGCAATTCGACGCATGCGAGCGAGGGTGGACGTTTCCGGCGATGGCTCGCGGAGTGGCGCGCCGAAACGGGCGCGCTCGTCGCGCAGGCGTGACGGCAGGCAAGCGAGGGGAGGAGCCACAATCTGGACATCGCTTGGACGGCGGGCGTAACATGCATTCATAACTCGAATAAGGCGTGAGGGACGCGCCGTTGTCGAAGCGGAAAGGAGTCCGTCATGTGCTACGAGTTCAGTGAATGGTCGTGGAAGCTGCGCGCCGCCGAGTTGGCGCGGAAGCAGCGCGAAACCGGGAAAGCGAGCAAGAAGGAGAGCAAACCTGCGCCCGCGCCCGAGCCGGCTGCGCCGGAAGCGCCGATCAAGGACCGAGAAACCGTTCCGGCGTGAGTCGGCTCAACTCCGGAAATAGAAAAGCCTCGCGGATGCGGGGCTTTTTTTGATCCTGTTCTGACAAGAGGCTGGCCAACGCCACCCGAGAAAACGGAGCGAAAAGGGGGCGCGGGCCCCGCCCGCGCCCCCGCGGTGATACCCGGCCAATCGACTACAGTTTCACGTCGATGAGGTTGACCTCGCTCGAGCCATTCTTGTTGTCCGGCGTGACGACCATCAAGCCGAGGGCAGGGGTGATCGCCCATTCCGGCAGGTTGACCGACACCGGGACCGACGCGCTGCCGTTGGGCGGCACAACGGCGAACTGGCCGTTGGTGATCGAGCTGGCAAAGGCGTTGAACGGCGCGAAGGTGGGGAAGAGGTCCTGGGCCGCACTCGTCAGGTCAAACGCCACGACGCTGTAGTTAAGACGGTCCTGCTCAATCAGTCACTTGCGCTGTGTTTCTTGAGAGAGGCTCGAATGAATCGCGCACTCACCGTGTTTCTTACAATTGACACCGAAGTCTGGCCCCGGTCCACCGGTTGGCCCCACGTGCCGCTAACCCGGGAACAGAGTTGCAGTCGTGAACTGAACAGCTATTTCTGGGGTGGCGAACGCGATAAGAGGCTCGGGCTACCATATCAACTGGAAGTCTTCAGCCGTTATGGCCTCAAGGCGTCCTTCTTTGTTGAACCGCTGTTTTCGTTTGCCCTCGGATTAGACCCGCTGCGGTCGGTTGTCGCCCTTATCAGTGAAGCCGGTCAAGAAATTGCTCTCCACCTTCACCCCGAGTGGCTCACGGACCCTCGTTGTCCGGACGCTCCTGCGTTTAAAGGGCCGCTCCTTAATGCGTATTCAGAGGATGAACAGGCGGCTCTGGTGCGGCTCGGGTTGCAGCGCTTGGTGGAAGCAGGTGCCGGGCCAGTTTCCGCATTTAGGGCCGGAAGTTGGGGCGCAAATCGGGCGACTCTGCGCGCATTGCGATTGAATTCGATACGGTTCGACGCGAGCCTGAATCCATGCTTTGGGAACTCGTTTCCCGACTTGTCAGATCGTCAAGAGCGAGTTGGACCCGCGTGCCTCGACGGAGTATGGGAATTCCCCGTCACATGCTTCATAGATTTACCTCCGCACCATAAGCGCCCGCTCCATGTTTGCGCGTGCAGCTACGATGAGTTCGCGCTTGTGTTGGAACACGCTCATGAGCAGCGATGGTCCGCCGTCGTCATCGTCGCCCACAGCTTCGAGTTTGTTCGCGTGTCTACGCTCGCGACACATCGCGCCGTGGGTTCGCAACGCCTTCTTGGGCGCCGATTCGAACGGCTTTGCAGGTTTCTTTACGAAAATCGCGATCGGTTCAGCACGGAGCACTTTTCCAACTGGTCGTCTGACCTCTCCATGGCACCCGGGGGCG
>DASVPH010000224.1:0-1727 GCA_036382945.1 Casimicrobiaceae bacterium | reverse complement strand
GCGAAGCCCGACGGCGTCTTCGCGGAATGGCACTGGGATGGTCAGCGGCTCGTGCTCGAAAACGATCGGTTCGGGATGTTTCCCCTCTTCTATTTCGCGACCGACGACGAGTTCTGCGTCTCCACGTCGATCTTCAAGCTGTTATGCGAAGGAGCGCCGCGCGCGCTCGATTGGCCCGCCCTCGCGGTGTATCTGCGCGCCGGATACTACGTAGGCGACGACACCTGTTTCGAGGCTATCCGGACCGTGCCTCCCGACGCACGGCTGGAATGGGCAGGCGGCCCCCTGCAACTTTCTGGCGGATATCGCTTCGCCATGCCACAGCGCGTATCCCGCGAGTCGGCGATCGAAGGTTACGTCTCGTTGTTCAGAGCGGCGATGAACCGGCGGCTGCCCGAGCACGACGATTTTGCGGTTTCGCTGTCCGGAGGCCGGGATTCGCGGCATATCCTTTTCGAGCTGTGCGAACGAAAGCGGCCCCCTCGGTACTGCATCTCCGGCCGACGCTACCCGCCTGCAACGGGCGAGGATGAGCGCGTCGCGGCGCTCGTCGCCAGTGCGGTCGGCCTCAAGCACGTCATCGTCGATCCGCCGAAGGGCGAGGTCCAGGCTCTGTTGACGACCAATAGCATCACGAACATGACTGCCTGGCGCCGAGGATGGAAGCTGGCGATCGCGGAATATGAACGGAAAACCGTCAGGGCGAGTTACGACGGTATCGGCGGCGACGTCCTGTCCGGCGGCTCGAGCCTCGATCGCCGCCGCGTCGAGCTCATCGAGGCGGGGCGACTCGGAGAATACTGTCGTTACGAGTTCCGCGATGCCGACCGGTTGTTGAAGGCGATCGTGCCGGAACGGCAGTATCGTCTTATGGACGACGAGGTCGCATTGGCGCGCCTGGAAGCCGAGCTGAAGCGGCACATGCCTGCGACCAACCCGGTGGTTTCGTTCAACTTCTGGAACCGGACGCGGCGTTTCGAGTCCTCCAGTCCGTATGGAGTGTCGGCCGATCTCGTCGTCTATAGCCCCTTCCTCGACCACGATCTGTGCGACTTCCTGCTCGGGCTGCCCGCGGAGATGACGCTCGATCGCCGACTCCACGACGACGCGATCCGCGCGGCTTATCCGAAGTATGCCGACCTGCCCTACGAGTCGCGCCTTCCCGAGAGCGCCGGCGCGCTCGACAGAAGACACTCGTTCCGCAATGTCCGCGATCTCACGGCATACATCTTGCGCATGCGGCCGCGGCGTCTCGCCAACCCCTGGTTCGTGCTGCCGCGGCTGGCGGCGGGATTGGCGTCGTTCGGAGCCGTCTGGCCCGGCTCCTGGTTCGTCCACGTCGTGCTGTATCTCACGCAACTCGAGTCGTTTGCGTACCCAGCTTCGGGATCGGATGTAAGACGATCGTCGGCACCGGGGCCCTCGCCTCACCTGCGCGACGGACCGGAAGCGCAGGCACGTTCAAGCAGCGCCGCGAGCGAGGCGGCGCGTTCGCGCCGTGACGCACGCGCCACGTAGCCGGGATCGGCGGTGAGTGCCCGATTCTCGCGAATATCGGCGACGAAACGGCTCAAGAGCGCGGTGATCTCTTCGGCCGAATCCAGGCGGGCGATGGTATAGATTCCCGCGTCGCGGAGCACCCCGGCAGTATCGCCGCGCGGGTCGGTCAGCGCAACGACCGGGCGCCCGGCCCGCAGATATTCGTAGAGCTTGGCCGGAATCTGCTC
>DASVPH010000223.1:0-7428 GCA_036382945.1 Casimicrobiaceae bacterium | reverse complement strand
GCCCGAAACGCGGCCGTCCCTCCGGGCTGCGGCAAAATGCGGCGCCTGCTTCGCCGCCCTCCTCGGTAATAGGATGAACTATTACCTTCGTCGGTCGTCTCGCATTCATCCGCATTTTGCTCGCAGCGCAATCCACGTGGGGGTATTTCAGAGGTTCCTTAGGTTCCTTAGGCGATCGCCCGCAGGCCCTCGACCACCGAGAGCCGGGACGCCCGCCACGCCGGAAACAGCGCGGCGACGACCCCGACCGCGGACGCGGTGCCGAGCTGCATGGCTACCGTCTCGTCGCTCACGTAGAAGATCGGGAAGAACGTCCCCAGCGCCTCGCGAAATCCGTTGGCGACCGGGAACGTGAGGGCCACCCCCGCCACACCCCCGGTCATCGCGATCAGCAGCGACTCGCCGAAGATCAAGAGCGCCACGAAGCCGTTGCCGAACCCGAGCGCCTTGAACGTCGCGTATTCGGCGCCGCGCTCGCGGGCGGTCATCGCCATGGTATTGGCCATGACCGCCATGATGATGACGATGACCACCAACGACACCGCCTGGATCGCAAGCAGGATCGCCTCCGACATCGATACGAAGCCGAGCTGAAACGCATTCTCGGTTTCGGTCAGCGTCTCGGCGAGCGAATTCTTGAACATCGCGTCGATCGCCTGCGACACCGCGGCGGCCTCGTCCGGGTCCTTGAGCCGCTCGATCAGCACGCCGATCTGGTCGGCGCGCCGCGGGAAGCGCTGCTTCAGCGATTCGTTCAGCAGGTCCCAATGAAAGAACATCTGCGACTCGGCGGTGGTCTTGGTCGCCCCATCGTAGATACCGCGCAGGTTGAACGTCCAGGTACCCGGAAAGATCGTGCCGCGCAGCGGGATCTGATCGCCCACTTTCCATCCGTATTGGTTGGCGAGCTTGCGGCCGACGATCGCGCCCTGGCGGTCGGCGAGGAAGGCCTTCTTCTCGTCGGTCGAGAGCGCGAACTCGGGATAGATCTCGAGATAAGTCTGCGCATCGATGGCGAACTGCGGGAAGAAGTTGCGTTCGCTGACGTACACGCCGCCGAACCAGTTGGCCCACGACACGGCGCTCACGCCTTCGACCTGGCGAATTTTCTGGACGTAGGTCAGCGGCAGCGAGAACACCAGCGACACGGCGTTGCGGGTGACCAGCCGCGCGCTCGAGCTCGCGTTGGCGCCGGCGTACCACGCGTCGATGACGGTGCGCAGCAGTCCGAAGGCGGTGATCGCCACGACGATGCCGAGCACGGTGAGCGCGGTACGCAGCTTGTGCCGCAGCGCGTTCTTGAGGACGAGGCGAAGCAAATACATGTGCGTTGCCCGAAGGCGAAGCTTACCTCATGCCATTGGCATAGAGACCGAGTCGCGTGAGGCCTCCCGAATCCAGGACGTCGGCCTACGCCAAGACTACGCGGCATGGAGTTTGCTTTTGCTTCGGCCTGAATCGATATCTTGGCGACTAGCGCTCTCGCGACAACGACGCGCCCCAACGGACAACCGCCCGCCGTGACCCTGTACGCGCCATTTCGGCTCCTCTTTGCGCTCGCCGCGGCGCTCCTGATCGCGTCCGTCATCGCCTCGTCGTCGGCGCACGCGATGCTCCTCGGAGATGCGGTGACGCAATCGGCGCTGGGCACGCCGCTGCGGGTCGTGATACCGGTGAGGCCCGCCGCCGGCGAATCGCTCGACGCCGCATGCTTCCGGCTCGTCCCGACCACCGCCGGCACAGGAGCCCCGATAGTGACGGGCAGGGTCAGTCTTGAACGCGCCGCGGCCACCCCGCGGCTTATCGTGTCCACCCCGAACGCAATCAGCGAGCCGGCGGTCCAATTCGCAGTCCAGGTCGGATGTGATGGAACGATCCGGCGCAACTACGTCGTATTGCTCGACCCGCCCGCGGTGAACGGCGGCACAGCGACCCTCCGACCGAGCCCAGCGCGCGAACCCGGACAGGAACGGCTCCAAGCAGCGCTGAGCGCGACGCGGCGCAACGCGATCGGCTCGCCGCGGGGCGAGCCGCGCGCAGCGCCGCGTGCGGTGGCGAGCGCGCCGAGGGCGGTGGCGAGCGCGTCGAGCGCGCCGCCGGCGATGCTCACCCCGGTCCGCCGCGAGGCCACCGCCAGTGCGAGCCTTGCGCCTGCGGCGTTTGGCCCCGCGGCGACCGCGATCGAGCGTCGCACAGAGGCCGCACCGCGTCCGCGCGCGATCGAGCAGGACGACGACAGCACGCTGTGGTGGTACCTGGCGGCATCGCTCGGCGCCATCGGCGCGGTTGCGCTCGGTGCCTATTTTGTTCGACGCCGCCGTGCGGCGCTGGTCGTACCGAATTGGACCCGCAGCCCGGCTCGGACCGGACCGCAATCGTTCACCGATCCGTCGGCGGCAGCGGTCACGCTGCCGAACGGCAGCGGAGCGCAGCGGCCTTCTTCTTCGGGCAGGACCCCTGCGCCGGCGAGCCTCCCCCGCACTACGACGATCCACGACATCTCGACGCTCGACACCCTGCTCAACACCACCGATGCGGACCGGGTCGAGGAGCGCGCGGTCAGGGAAGCCTTCGCGGCGGCGCGCGGCGAAGCCGAGCGTGAAACCGACGACAACGCGGTCCTGCGTGCGATCGAGGAAGCCGAGCGCGACCTGCTCTTCGTGCCTCCGGCGCCCGCACAGGCCGCGATCGAGACTTCGCTCGACGAGGACCTTATCGCCACGCCGCGGCGACACGATAAGGCAGCGGCTTAATCCCGTTGCCCGGGATGACACCAAGGCATGGCGCAACCCCGGGTTCGCGCTTCGCCCTTACCTGCGGGCTACTCCTCGATCAACCGCCCCAATCGATCCCGCCCGTTTCGTTTCAATCGACCAGCACCCCCTTCTCCAAATGCACGATGCGGCGCGCCTTTTCAGCCGCCTTCGGATCGTGGGTCACGACCAGGATCGTCTTGCCGAGCTCCCGGTTGAGCCGATCGAGCAGCCCGAGGATTTCCTCTCCCGTGGCGCGATCGAGATCGCCGGTCGGCTCATCGGCGACGATCAGCGTCGGATCGGTGACGAGCGCCCGCGCGATCGCCACGCGCTGTTGCTGACCTCCGGAAAGCTCGCCGGGGTAATGCGCGGCGCGCTCGCCCAAGCCCATGAGCGCGAGCGCCACCGCCACGCGCTCGCGCCGCTGGCGCCGCGATAACGAGGTGAGGAGCAGCGGCAGCTCGACGTTCTCGAACGCGGTCAGCACCGGCATCAGGTTGTAGAACTGGAAGATGAACCCGACGTGCGCGGCGCGCCACGCGGCGAGGTCGGCATCGGACAGCACCGCGATGTCGACGCCGCCCACCTTGATCGTGCCGCCGCTCGGCTTGTCGATTCCGGCGATGAGATTGAGCAGCGTGGTCTTGCCCGAGCCCGACGGTCCCATCAGCGCCAGGTAGTCGCCCAGTCGAACGTCGAGATTGATGTCGACGAGCACCGGGATGATCTCGCCGCCGCGCGGGTAATACTTGTTGAGGTGGCGAATCTCGACCAGCAGGGTTGGGTCGGGTTCGATGGTCATCCCTTGTTTGTCGCCCCGGCGCAGGCCGGGGCCCAAGGTCCACGTCAACTTGGATCCCGGCCTTCGCCGGGATGACGCATCCGTTTTCCGAGCGCGCTCGCGCCTGCAGCGCGGCGCCCTCGGACGGATGCGTCATTTCCCAGCGAGCTTCACCAACGCGCCGTTCTTGAGACTCGGCGCGGGCTTGAGCACCGCCTTCTCGCCCGCCTTCAGCTCACCGGTAAGCCCCGTGAGGTCCACGATTTTCGCACCGGGGGTCACCGGGACTTCGACCGCCCTGCCGTCGCGCACGACGATCACCACCGTCCGGCCGTCGCGCTGCGCCAGGGCGTCGGGATTCACCGCGGTGAGCGGCCTCTGCTGTTCCGCCGTGACCGGCTGCGACAGGAAGGACACCTTGGCGCTCATCTCCGGCAGCACCCGCGGATCGATCGTCTCGAAGCGCACTTTGGTCATGACGGTCGCCTTGGCCCGATCCACCGTCGGCACCATGCGCGACACCGTGCCGCGGAAGCGCGTGTCGGGCAGTGCGTCGAGCGTGATCTCCGCCGGTTGCCCGACCCGGATCTTGAACAGGCTCGACTCCGACACGTCGGCTTCGACCTCGAGGGTGCTCATGTCGGCCATGCTCACGACAGCGCCCTTGGAATCGGCGGCCGACGAAAAAGGCGTGACCAGATCGCCGACGTTGGCGGCCTTCGACAGGATGATGCCGTCGAACGGCGCACGAATCTGCGTGTAGTCGACCGCGACACGAGCGTTGCGCGCGCTCGCTTCGGCCGCGACCAGCGCGGCCCTCGCGCTCGCCACGCCGGCCACCGCGCGATCGGCGCGCGCTTTCGCCTGGTCGAGCGCGGACTCGGAGACGAACTTCTTCTTGACGAGATCCTGCGTGCGCTTGAGTGACGCGGAAGCGTCGCGCTCCTCGGCGAGCGCCTGCTCGAGCGCCGCCTTCGCCACCCCGACGTTGGCAAGCGCTGCGTCGAGCTGCGCGGACACGTCGCGCGCGTCGAGCCGCGCGATGAGCTCGCCCGCTTTCACCCGCGAGCCTTCGGCCACACCGAGCCATTCCAGGCGCCCCGACGCCTTGGACGAGATCGCCGCCTTGCGCTGGGCGACGACGTAGCCGTTGGAGTTGAGCACGACGAACTGCTGCGACGGATACGCGATGACGATCGGCGTGGTCTGCACCGACACCGCGCGCGGCTGCAACGCGAACCAACCGCCGCCGACAAGCACAACAAGCGCGACCGCGACGATCCACCACCACTTGCGGCGGCGGCGCGTCTGCACCGGCGCGAGCGAGCGGTCGATCCTGAGCTTGGAGAGGTCGTCGTCGGGCACCAATGTTTGCACCGCGCTGGACAAGCGCGAATTATATCGTGCGATGCCAAATCCGATTTCTGCCCCACCCCCGCTCAGCCGCCCTCGATCGCGGGCGCTTCGACGAGCTCGCGCTCGCCGCGCCGGCTCGCGACCCACGCGCGGACCGAAACAATGGCGAGGCCAAAGCCGATCGAGGCGATGCCGAGCCATTCCAGCGCCGTGAGCCGCTCCTCGAATACGATCATCGAGGAGACGAGCGCGATCACCGGGATCGCGAACATGTTGAGCGACGCGGTGCCCGCGGGCAGCCACACCAGGATCGCCGTCCAGAGAATGAAGCCGATGCCGGTGGCCACCACGCCGGCGTAGAGCAGCGCGGCGACATAAATCCCGTTCCACTGCGCCGCCGGCAACGGATAGAGGAGCGGGATGAGGCCGATCGGAATAATGCCGGCGACCATCTGCCAGCCGATGAGATTGAGCATGTCGAGGCGATGGCGGCGCTGGAAGTACTTGGTCGCCACCGAGCCCGCGGCCCAGCCGAAGCCGGACAGCGCCGCCCACAGCTTGGGCGCGAGCTCCCCTTCCCAGCGCCACGGCTCGACGACGAGCACGAGACCGAACAATGCCAGTGCAACGGCGAGCCACTGCATGCCGCGCACGCGCTCGTGCAGCACCGGCCAGGCCATGAGCATCGTCCAGAACGGCATCGTGAACACCAGCACGGACGTCCGCCCTGCGCCGCCGCCGGCGAGCGCCATCGTCGTCGCTCCGAAATTGATCGTCGTCTGGAAGAAGCCCGTCACGACGACCGCGACCCACGATTCGGGCTTGAGCGGCCGCCCCTGCCGAAGCATGACCGCGAACACGAGCACGATCGCCAAGAGCGTGCGCTCGATGTTGTAGATGACCGGATGCGCGTAGCGCAGCCCGAATTTCATCGCGATCCAGTTCATTCCCCAGATCAGCGTGAGCACGACGAGCGCGCCGTACGCGCCGCGGCGGGAGTCCACAGCGAGGAACGCGCGCGTCACTTAAGCGAGAAACGGTTCGATCGTCGCCGCGACCGCGTCGGGCCGGTCGAGGTGGAGCATGTGCCCGGCCTGATCGACCGTGACGAGCCGTCCGCGCGGCACGTGCGCGAGCCGCGCGCGGACGGCGGCGAGGCTGTCGGTGGCCGCTTCGCCCTCCGGGTGCGCATCCAGCCACCGGGGAATGAAGGACTCGGTGGCCGCCACCCACAGCACCGGCGCGGTGATGCGCTTCCAGATCGCGATCACTTCCTCCATGCGATACACCGACGGGAACGGCAGCTTGTGCCGGGGATCGGAGGCAAGGCGCGCGCTGCCGTCGGGTTGCCCTCTCGCCCAGTGCCCGGCAAGAAATTCGGCCTTGTCGCGCGCGAGGCGCGGGTTGTTCTTCTGCAACTGATCGGCGACCGCGGCGAGGCTAGCGTAGGGGCGCAAGCGCGGCGGATCCTTGAGCGCATTGAGCCACCTCGCGAACTTGTCCGGCGCCACGTCGGGCGCTTCGGCGGGAATGCCGAACCCTTCGAGCGATACGACGCGCGCCACGCGCTCCGGGCGCACGCCCGCGTAGAGCATGACGACGTTGCCACCCAGACTGTGCCCGATCAGGCGCGCCGGTTCGCCCGGCGTGAAGTGATCGAGAAGCGCGTCGAGATCGGCGAGATAGTCGGCGAACCAGTACCCGTCGAGCGACCAGTCCGACAATCCGAAGCCGCGCCAGTCGGGCGCGATGACCTGCCAGTCGCGTTGCAGCGCGTCGACCAGGAACTGGAACGATGCGCCGACGTCCATCCAGCCGTGCAGCATGAAGAGCTTCGGCGCGCCCGCCTCGCCCCAGGCCCGGACATGATAGCCGAGGCCGCGGATGGGAACCGTCGACGATGCCGACGGTTTCATCGCGGCGTCACCGCTTCCGGCACAGCGCGTTCCCGTCCTGCCAGCCGCCGCGGTATAGGCCGTCGGTCCTGAAACGGGTGGCGTCCTTGCGCTCGATGCCCGACACGCTTGCGCAGCCGTCGGCATACCCTTGCCGATACTCGAGCGGAAAGCCCTGGAGATTGACGTTCGCGGGCGGCTGCGGATTGCCCTGCGGCTGTCCCGGCGCCGGCGTTCCGTACGGTGTGGCCGGCGGCGGGCCGACCGGCGTGACGGCCGCGCAGCCGGAGAGAAGCATCACGGTCAGAAGCCACGGCCGAGATCGGCGCGACGCCGCCTCTTCCTGCGTGCGGGGGAAGCGTGTCCGGAGCGCAAGCGACCCAGGGGTGAAGGCAAATCGCGAGGACGACAAGAGAGTATCTCGTGCGAAAGAACTCAACCAAAGCGGCCGCTGCAAAGCGAGTAAAATTGTACCCCATGAGCGCGCTCGATTCCCGGTCCGGTTCTGCCGTGCTGGAGCCGTCGGACGCGCCCGTCGCTTCGATCTCCCCGGCGCCGCTGGCGCGACGCCCGCAAGCGCCCGCGGCGCACGCCCGGTTCGTCCACCTGCGCCTGCACAGCGAGTACTCGATCGTCGACG
>DASVPH010000222.1:0-9810 GCA_036382945.1 Casimicrobiaceae bacterium | reverse complement strand
CAGCTCAGGACGACCTGCATCGATTCCGCCAGCGAAAACGCCTTTTGATGGCAGTGCGCGTGCACCAGCGCCTCGGCCGCAACGGGCTGCAGCGCAAGCTCAAGGCGGAGCGCTTCGCGCTCGCGCGCGAGGAACTCCTCGAGCAGCAGCGCGTGGCGGGCGAGGAGCGCCGCGTCCTCGCCGAAGCGATAGGTCAGAAACTCGTCGCGCATTGAAAGCAGGCACGCGGGCTCGAGCCCGACGATCGCCACGCCGCGGCGCGCGTACGGCAGCAGCGAGTCGAGAGTGCGCCGCGCCTCGGCCTTCGCCGCGTCGACCAGCCCGACCGAGAGGAAGGTCCGCCCGCAGCACAGCGGCCGTTCGCCGGCGACCGCGTTCAGGTGCACGCGGTAGCCCGCGGTTTCGAGCACGCGGCGCGCGGCGCGTGCGGTATCGCCGGCGAAATAGTTGGTGAAGGTGTCGACGAACAGGACGACCTCGCGCGCCGCATCGTGCGCCGGCGAAGATGCCTTCCCGGCGCGGCGCAGGAAGCCGCTGTGCCAGCGCGGGAGCTTGCGGCGCGCCGAGAGTCCGAGCCAGCGCTCGGAGAGCGCCGCGGCGCCGGGGATACGCTCGCGCAGGTTCGCGAGCGTCGGCAGCTCCGAGACGTACGGCGCGTAGCGCGGCAGATAGCCGATCAGGCGCTCGCCCAGGGACAGGGCGTGTCGCGCGCGGTACGCGGCCAGCGCTTCGATCTTGAGCCGCGCCATGTCCACGCCGGTCGGACATTCGCGCTTGCAGCCCTTGCACGAGACGCAAAGATCGAGCGCCGCGTGCACCGCATCGCCGGCGAGATCTTCGTCGTCGAGCTGACCGCTGAGTTGGCCACTGAGCGCGAGCCGCAGCGTGTTGGCCCGCCCCCGTGTGGTGTGCTGCTCGTCGCGCGTCACACGATAGCTCGGGCACATCGTCCCGGCGTCGAACTTGCGGCAGTGGCCGTTGTTGTTGCACATCTCGGCCGCCTTGGCGAGCCCGCCCGAGTCGTCGCCGCCGGTCCCCGGCGCGCTCTCGCGGCCGGTCAGCGGATCGCGATCGACGTTCCAGGCCGACCAGTCGAGCTTCGGCTCGAGCGGGGCGCGCCGGTAGCCGGGGGCGAAGCGGAACAGCCTCACATCGTCCATCTTCGGCGGAGCGACGATCTTGCCCGGGTTCATGCGCTGCTCCGGGTCGAACAGCGCCTTGATCTCGGCGAACGCTTTGGTCGTCCTCGGCCCGAACTGCCACGCGACCCATTCGCCGCGGCACAACCCGTCGCCGTGCTCGCCCGAGTAGGCGCCCTTGTATTCGCGCACCATCGCCGCCGCTTCCTCGGCGATCGAGCGCATCTTCGCCGCGCCGTCGCGGCGCATGTCGAGGATCGGTCGCACGTGCAACGTGCCCACGCTCGCGTGCGCGTACCAGGTGCCCTGCGTGCCGTGCTTCGCGAAGATCTCGCTGAGCCGCGCGGTGTAGTCGGCGAGATGCTCGAGCGGCACTGCGCAATCCTCGATGAACGACACCGGCTTGCCGTCGCCCTTCATCGACATCATGATGTTGAGTCCTGCCTTGCGCACTTCCCACAGCGCCTTCTGCGCCGCCGGCTCGACGAGCCTCACCACGGCGCCGGGGAGCCCCAGATCGCCGCAGAGCTCGGCGAGGCGGTCGAGCTTCGCGCGCGGCGCGCCCTCGTCCGCGCCCGCGAACTCGACCAGCAGAATCGCGTCCGGCTCGCCGACGAGCGCGCGCTCGATGATCGGCCGGAACGCGGAATTGGCGCGGGCGAGCTCGATCATCGTCCGATCGACCAGCTCGACCGCGGTGGGTTCGAGCTGCACGATGTCCCGCGCGAGCTCCATCGCCCGAAAGAACGCCGGGAAGCTGACCACGCCCAGCACCTTGTGCGCGGGCAGCGGCGCGAGCTTGAGCTTGAGCCGCGAGAAGTAGGCGAGCGTGCCCTCGGAGCCGACCAGAAGATGCGCGAGATTGACCGACCCGTCGACGGTATACGGGCGCACGCTCTGCGGGTTGAAGAGGTCGAGGTTGTAACCGCCAACACGGCGCAGCACGCTCGGGAAGGTCCGCGCCACCTCGTCGCGCTCGCGCGCGCCGATCGCGACGAGCGCTTCGACGAGCGCGGCCGCGCGGCCGGTGCGCGGCATCGACTCGAGCGGCCCGAACGGGACTTCGCTCCCGTCGGCCAGGATCGCGTCGATGCCGAGCACGTTGTGGACCATATTGCCGTACTCGATCGAGCGCGACCCGCAGGAGTTGTTGCCGGCCATGCCGCCGATGGTGGCCTGCGCCGAGGTGCTGACGTCGACCGGGAACCACAGGCCGTGCGGTTGCAGATGCGCGTTCAACCGGTCGAGCACCACCCCGGGCTGGACGTCGATCGCGAGCGCATCCAGGTCGAGCGCGCCGATCGCGTTCAGCCACTTGCTGTGGTCGAGGATGAGCGCTTCGCCGACCGTCTGCCCGCACTGCGACGAACCCGCGCCGCGCGCCAGCACCGGTACGCCTTCCTGGCGCGCCACGTCGAGCGCCACCCGCGCGTCGGCTTCGTCGCGAGGCACGACCACGCCGATGGGAAAGATCTGGTAGATCGAGGCGTCGGTGGCGTAGCGCCCGCGCGAGGCGATGTCGAACAGGACCTCGCCGCGGCACGCTTCCCGCAGGCGGCGTGCGAGCTGGGAGGCTTCGAACGCCCGTCCCACGCGTCCGTCAAGCTGCAGGACCAGCCTCTGAGCTGCGATGGCGCTTCCCTCGCTCGCAATTGCCGAAGAGGAAACGGGCAGGGCTGAGCTTTGCGGATTCTCGATCATGGGTAGCAAAGCTCATCGGGGCCCCGAGCACTCCCCTCGGCCGGCGCAGCGGGTGCCCAAGACGCATAAAATAGGCGTTGTCGTACGGTTGCGCAAATGCACTCACCGGCGCGGAGGCAGGCGCCCCTGCCCGCGCACCGCCCGAGCGGCGCCCTTGCCAGTCCCTGCGCTCGCCGCTACGCTGGCGCGATGCTGTCCGTCCACGGTCTGACCAAGCGCTACGGAGGGCCGCGGCCGCGCACCGTGTTCAGCGGTGTCGACCTGGAGCTCAACGCCGGTGATTTCGTCGCAGTGATGGGCGAGTCGGGCAGCGGCAAGTCCACACTGCTCAATCTCGTCGCCGGCCTCGATCGCGCCGATGCTGGCTCGATCAGGTTTTCGGAGGTCGAGCTGACCACGCTCGACGACGACGCGCTCACGGTGCTGCGTCGAAGACAGATGGGGTTCGTGTTCCAGGCGTTCCATATCCTGCCCTACCTCGATGTCGGTCAGAACGTCGCGCTGCCGCTGTCGCTCCTCGGGATCGACGGCGACGAGCGCGAGCGTCGAGTGAAGACGATGCTCGCGGCGGTGGGTCTCGCCGAGCGCGCCGCCAGCCCGCCGCGCGAGCTTTCAGGCGGCGAGCTGCAGCGCGTCGCGATCGCCCGCGCGCTGGTGCACGGCCCGCGTCTGGTGCTCGCCGACGAGCCCACCGGCAACCTGGATCACGAGAGCGCGGTCCAGGTTCTCGAGTTGCTGCGCGCGCAGGTCAAGGCGCACGCCGCGGCGGGCATGCTGGTGACCCATTCGCGCATGGCGGCGCGGACCTGCGATCGCGTCCTGCTGCTCACACCCGAGGGCTTGCGCGAGCACGCGCCGGACTGATCCGCCGATGGCTGCGGCCCGGGCGATCCTCGCCGGCGCGCTGGCGCAGAACATGACGCGCAGCACGCTGTCCGTGCTTGCGATCGCGCTCGGGGTGGCGCTCGGCTACGCGATCCAGCTCATCACCGAGTCGGCGCAGAACGAGCTTGCGCTCGGCGTGCAGACGCTCTCCGGCGAGGCCGATCTGCAGGTCCGCGGACCGCGAGAGGGCTTCGCCGAGCGTCTGTATCCCGAGATCGCGCGGCTACCGGAAGTCGCGGTGGCGAGCCCGGTCGTCGAAATCGATGCGACGCTCGCCGACCGCGCGGACGCGCTGAAGATCATCGGTATCGATGCCTTTCGCGCTACCGCGGTCCAGCCGGGATTGGTCGCCTCTCCCGACGATCGCCTCGACCTGCTGCGCCCGGACGCGCTGTTTCTGTCTCCTGCCGCGGCCCGCTGGCTCGGTATCACGCGCGGCGGAACGGTGCGTTTTCAGGTGGCGCTGCGCGATACGGCGCTCGGCGTCGCCGGATCTGTTCCCTCCGGCGAGCGCCAGCGGTTCGCGGTGATGGACATTGCAGGCGCGCAGTCCAACTTCGATCGGCTCGGCGTGATCACGCGCATTGATCTACGCTTGAAACCGGGTGTCGATCTCGACGCATTTCGCGATCGGCTGCGGCGAAGCCTGCCGGCGGGCCTCGTCGTCGAGCGCCCCGAGACGAGCCTCGCGGCGAGCGCGAGCGTGTCGCGCTCCTACCGCGTCAACCTGAACGTGCTGGCGCTGGTGGCGCTGTTCACCGGGGGCCTGCTCGTCTTCTCGACGCAGGCGCTGGCGGTGGTTCGCCGACGCGGCCAGTTCGCGCTCTTGCGCGTGCTCGGGACGACGCGCCGGCAGCTCGTGGCCTCGCTCCTTGCCGAAGGCGCGCTGATCGGCACTGCGGGGAGTGCGCTGGGGTTGAGCGCGGGGCTCGTTCTCGCGCGCGCGGCCGTTCAGGTGATGGGTCCCGATCTCGGTTCGGGTTACTTTCGCGGCGTAGCGCCCGCGATCGAGCCCACAGCGCTCGCCTCACTGCTGGGCTTCGGCCTCGGCGTTGCGGCGGCGCTGCTCGGGACGCTGGTGCCGGCGCTGGAGGCCGCCCGCAGCGCGCCCGCGCAGGCGTTGAAACCGGGCGACGAGGAGCGCGCGTTCGCGCGCTTGCGTCCGATCCTGCCGGGGGCGAGCGCGATCGCGCTCGGGGCGCTCGCTTCGCTGCTGCCTCCGGTCGCAGGACTGCCCCTGTTCGGCTACCTCGCGATCGGCCTGCTGCTCTTCGGGACGCTCATGCTCATGCCGCGGATCGCGGCTGCGATCCTCGCCGTCATCCCCTCGCCGCGCCATGCGGCGCCGGGGCTCGCGCTCGCGCAACTGCGCGGCGCCCCGGGACAGGCCGCGGTGAGTCTCGCCGCGATCGTCGCCAGCTTGAGCCTCATGATCGCGATGGCGATCATGGTGAGCTCGTTTCGCGAGGCGCTCGACCTCTGGCTCGAGCGCATCCTGCCGGCGGACCTGTACGTGCACACGGCTGCGGGCGGCGACACGTCGTATCTGAGCGCCGAGAACCAGGCGCGCATTGCCGCGCTTCCCGGCGTGCGCCGCGCCGAGTTCCTGCGCGAGCGCGAGCTCCTGCTCGACCCGTCGCGGCCGCGCGTTGTGCTGCTCGCCCGCTCGATCGATCCGAGTGCGGCGGGACAACGGCTGGCGCTGGTCGATTCGGCCTTGCCGCTGCGACCAGGCTCGCCGCCGCCGGTGTGGGTCAACGAAGCCATGGTCGATCTGTACGACTTCACGCCGGGCAAGGTCGTCGAGCTCCCGATCGCAGGCAAGCCGTCGGCATTCACGGTCGCGGGCGTGTGGCGCGACTACGCGCGGCCGCAGGGCGCGGTGGTGATCGAGCGCGACCGCTACGTCGAGCTCAGCGGGGATCGCACGGCGACCAACGCGGCGCTCTGGCTCGCGCCGGGAACCAAGCTCGAGCAGGTGAGCGCGGCGATCGCGCGCGCGATCCCAGGAGGCGACAAGCTCGAGGTCGAGGCGCCGGGCGAGCTGCGCGAGCTTTCGCTGAAGATCTTCGACCGCACCTTCGCAGTGACCTACGCGCTCGAGCTCGCTGCTGTGGTGATCGGCTTGCTCGGGTTGTCGTCGTCGTTCGGCGCGCTGGTGCTGGCGCGGCGGCGCGAGTTCGGCGTCTTGCGGCATCTCGGCATGACGCGGCGTCAGGTCGGCACGATGCTCGCGAGCGAGGGCGTGCTCGTGAGCGGGATCGGGCTTGGCATCGGACTTGTGCTGGGCTTTGCCATCAGTCTCATCCTCATCTACGTGGTCAACCGGCAGTCGTTCCACTGGGGCATGGATGTCTCGGTGCCGTGGGCCACGCTGGCCGCGGCGGCGCTCGCCGTGCTCGCGCTCTCGACCCTCACCGCCTGGGCGAGCGGGCGTAAGGCGATGGACGACGACGTGGTGCGCGCGGTGAAGGACGACTGGTGAGCGATTGGAGATACACATTGGGCCAGGGCCGCAGCCTGCCCCGGAATGTCTTAAGCCGGGGCCGGGGCGACGGCCATCGCGCAAAGCGTTGCACAGGCCCACGATGAAGCGCCGCGCGTTTCTCGCCTCTCCGCTGCTCCTGCTCGCAGCCTCCGCGCGCGGCGCCATCGCTTACCCTGACGTTGTCGTCGGACGCGCGCTGCAGTTTCCGCGCGATTACGGCAGCCATCCCGACTTCCGTATCGAATGGTGGTACGTCACCGGCTGGCTCGAAGATCGTGGTGGCAACGCGTCCGGCTTCCAGGTCACCTTCTTCCGCAATCGCCCCGGGGTGGCCGAGGAAAATCGCAGCCGCTTCGCGCCGCGAGAGCTTCTGTTCGCGCACGCGGCCATCGCCGATCCTCGCTACGGGCGGCTGCGCTATGCCCAGCGCGCGGCGCGCGCGGGTTTCGACCTTGCCGTGGCGCGGGAGAGCACGACCGATGTGCGGATCGGCGACTGGTCGCTACGGCGCCGCGACGGGGACTACGCCGCGTACGTCGCCGCGGAGGATTTCGCGCTCGACCTTCGCTTCGCACCGACGCAAGCGGTGCTGCTCGAAGGCGAGGCCGGCTTCTCGCGCAAGGGCGCGGGCCCGCGCCAGGCGAGCTACTACTACAGCGAGCCGCAGCTCGCCGTAACGGGAGAAGTGACCACAGCCGACCGCGCAGCCAAAGTCTCCGGCATCGCCTGGCTCGACCACGAATGGTCGAGCGAGTACATGGCAGCGGAGGCGAGCGGCTGGGACTGGACCGGCATCAACCTCGACGACGGCGGCGCGCTGATGGCCTTCCGCATGCGCGACCGCTCGGGCGGCGCGCTGTGGGCGGGCGGGACCCACCGCACGCGCGACGGGCGGGTGCGCGTTTTCGCGCCCGACGAGATCGAATTCGCGCCGCAACGGCGCTGGCGCTCGCCGCGCACGCAGGTCGACTATCCGGTCGTCATGGCCGTCCGCGCGGCCGAGCTGCAATGCGCGCTCGAGCCGCTCATGGACGACCAAGAGCTCGACGCGCGCGCCGGCACCGGCACGATCTATTGGGAGGGCGCGGCGCGCGCGGTCCAGGCGCAACGCGCGATTGGGCGCGGCTATCTCGAGCTGACCGGGTATGGCAAGCCGCTCAAGCTCTGAGAGCGCGTCTACCGCTTTCGGCGTCGACCGCCTAGAATTCGGGCGGGCGCCCGGTTGGCGAACAGGAGGGAAGACGATGAGGCTGCGCTCCTCGCCAGTCCGCACCGCGATCATTGCCGTCGCCTGGATGGCAGCTCCGCTGGCATTCGGAGCAGCGCCCTGCGATTCGTCCGCCCCCTGCGCCGCACGGGCATGCCGCATCGACGCCGAGATCGCGAAAGCCAAGGCGAAGGGCAACACCAAGGCGCTCGCCCGCCTCGAGCGCGAGCGCGCCGACATGGTTCACTGCAGCGACGACGGCCTCAAGCAGAAGCGCAAGGTCGCGCTGCAGCAGGCGCAGCGCCGGATCGACAAGCGCGAGGCGGAGCTCAAGAAGGCGGAAGCGAGCAGCGACGCGGCAAAGGTGAGAAAGGCGCAGCGTAACCTGGAAAGCGCGCGCAAGGCGTACGCAGAGATGGAGAAGGCGCCGCTGTAGGGCCTGTCGTCTCCGCGAACGCGGGGACCCAGTGTCTTACGCCGCGACGACGCTCGATTCCCGCTTGCGCGGGAATGACGGACTCGCAATCGCCGCTCCCGCGAACGGGCGATCCAGCGTCTTTGCGCGAAAGGCCGGCTAATAGATCTCCGGCATCGGCACGGGCTGCGCTTCAGGCTTGCATTCGCCGCACCACAAGGCATCGCCCACCACGACCGCCTTCGGGGTGTTGCTCGCCCCGACGAAGATGGTGGTGATGTACGGCAGACGTTTCTCGGCGTGATCCTTGCAGGTGGCCCTTCCGCAGAAGCGGCACACGCCGCAGGCCTCTTTGTCGTCGAAGAAGCACTTCACCGTTCGCCTCCCTGTCAGATGACCTGTCGCGCGATTGTTTGATCTTCTGCCCGCTGCGCCAATCGTCGCGTGACTACGGCTGGCTACTCCTCCTCGCCCTCCGTCGTCAGTGCGGCGGCCTGCGCTCGGGCCAGAAGCCCAGCGTCGACTAAGGCGTGGAGCCCTGCGCCGGTCGCATTATGCCCGAGAAGCTTGGCCGAAAGCACATCCCAGATGTCCATCCGCGGGGGCTCGGCTTTCTTCAGTATCTGCTCGAGGCGTGCCCAGAGCGACCATGTCGTTTTCGGCAAGATCGAACGCACCTGGGACATGATATAGATGCCGACGTCGTGTCGCGCTTGTCTGAGGTCCCGCTTCAGCTCGGTGATGTGCCTCGCCAGCTCGACGCGCAGCTCCGGATCTTTTGTCTTGCGTATGAGTTCCTGCTTCATCGCCAGCTGCGCCCCGAGGAGCAGGGCATTGGCAACCTGCTCGCGCTTGACTTCGCCGAAGCGCTCCTCTATGGGTGCGAGCAGATCATCGAGGTCGTCGAGGTGCTGCACGAGCATCGCCTCGCCCTTCGAAACGCCTGCCTTGATTCCGAGCGTTTTATGCAATCGCCGGCGCTCGCGTCGCAACCCCCACAGGATGGTCGCTGCCACAAGGATCAAGCCGGCAAGCGCAACAGCGAAACGGATTAGATAACCCGTTTGACCTGCACCAAGCGTGAGGAACGCGCCGTTGTTATAGGTCGTATGGATGGCGATCGCCACCACAAGCCCGATGACCCACGCGAGTAGCGGGTGATTCACGCGACCCAGAGGAAACCCGGCGACCGCCATCCCGACGATCGCAGTCGTGCTGCCGTGCAGCACCGAGGATGCAAAAGCGCGCACGGTGCCGAGAACCAGCCCGGTACCGATGTCGACGCGACTCAGATACAGCATGTTCTCTTCGATCGCGAAACCAATCCCTGCCGCGAAACCATAAACAGCGCCATCGATGAAAGACGTCGTGTCGGCCCGCCGAACGAGATAAAGCAGAACGAGCGATTTGAATATCTCTTCGACGATGGGTGCCGTGCGTGTAGCGACGACTTCGGCTCCCAGGACGAGTCTCATCGGATGGTTGACGAGGTAGGAGAGTCCTCCAGAGATTGCTCCCCAGGCTAACGCGAGCAATATCAGCCTGGTGCGATGCGTTTCGAAGAAATTCAGCCATTTGACCAGATAAAGGAACACCAGCGGGACGACGCTGGCGATGAGGATCGCATAGCTGATGGGCTGATAATGGGGCATCGTCAAACGCCGGATCTGAGGAACCTGTCGGGCTTACTGTCGCGTATGCGACGGGGGCGCTTTGGGATGCAGTCCTAGGCGTACCACAAAACGAGAGCGGTAGTCGATCGACTACCGCTCTTGGCCAAGCCAGGAAATCGCGGCTGCGCTGATTCCAGCGAGGATCTCGCTATTGCGACGCGGAGTTGGCCGAGTTCGCCGAGTTCGCCGAGTTCGCCGAGTTCGCCGAGTTCGCCGAGTTCGCCGAGTTCGCCGAGTTCGCCGAGTTCGCCGAGTTCGCCGAGTTCGCCGAGTTCGCCGAGTTCGCCGAGTTCGCCGAGTTC
>DASVPH010000221.1:0-1543 GCA_036382945.1 Casimicrobiaceae bacterium | reverse complement strand
ACCCCCGCCCCGGTGTGAGCACCCCCGCGATCGCCCGCAACGCGCCGTGTCCCTGCGGCAGCGGCAAGCGCTACAAGGACTGCCACGGCCAGCCCCGCACCACCCCCACCGCGCCCGACTCCCCCGACGCGTTGCTGCGCGACGCCCAGGTTGCCTTTGCCACCGGCCGCAGGACAGCAGCGTTGGAGTTGGTAGGCCGCGCGCTCGAGCACGATCCCGGGCGAGCCGACCTGCTGCGCGAGCGCGCGCGCATCGAGTGGACGCTCACCGACGCGAACGCGGCCATCACGTGCCGCGCCGCGCTGGCGCGCGCCCCCGACGACGTCCGTGCCTGGAATCTGCTGGGAGAGATCCTGAGCGCGAGCGATCCCCCGGGCGCAGAGCAGGCCTGGCGGCGCGCGCTCGAGCTCGAGCCGCAGAATCCCGAAGCCCTGTTCCATCTCGCCAACCGGCAGCGCGAGCGCGGGGAGAATGCGGCGGCGATCGATCTCTACGAGCGGGCGCTCGAGCGCGCGCCGGGCCATCCCGGCGTGCTCAACAATCTCGGTCTCGCGCTGGAAGCGAGCGCAGACGCGGAGCGCGCGGAGGCCTGCTACCGCGAAGTCCTCGCCGGCGAGCCCCAACACGCCGACGCGCTGGCCAACCTCGCCAACCTGCTCAAGGCCCGGAAGCGTTATCGCGAAGCCGTGCTCGCCTACGAAAAGGCGCTTCGCGTGCGGCGGGATTTCCCGGTTCGGTTCTGGATCTCGCGCGGCGTTGCGCTGGGCGAGATCGGCGCGCTGGCCGACGCCGAAGCGAGCTTCCGCGAAGCGGCGCGGCTCGACCCCGATCACGCACCCACCCAGATCGATATCGGATCGATGTGCATCGTGCAGGGCAAGTTCGACGAGGCGGAGGCGCCGCTCGCGCGCGCGCTCGAGCTCGACCCCGGCAATCCGTACGTGGCGACCATGCGCCTGTATGGCCGCATGCAGCGCTGCGCCTGGGACGACCTCGACGCCGGCTTCGCGCAGCTTGCCGCCTACATCGAGGATCCGAGACCGCGGGCGGCGTACAACGCGGTGCCTTTCCCGCTGCTGGCCATGCCGCTCGGGCCGGCGCTCGAGCTCGCCGCCGCGCGCCGCTGGGCGCAGCAGATCGCCGCGGCGCTTGCGGCCGAGCGCCTGCCCGAGGCGACGGCGCCGCGCGGGCCGGGAGGGCGCCTGCGCGTGGGCTTCGTCTCGTCGGACTTCCGCGATCACCCGGTCGCCTACCTCGTGACCGAATGCTGCGAGCGCCTCGATCGCGAGCGTATCGAGACCTTCGCCTACGGCCTGGTTCCGGAGGACCGAAGCGGTTACGGCCAGCGCGTGACGCACGCCTTCGAGCATTTCGTCGACGTTGCGGCGCAGGCACCGGAGATGATCGCGCGGCGGATTCGTGGGGACGGGATCGAGGTGCTGATCGATTTGAACGGCTACACCACGCATGCCAAGAGCGAGCTCTTTGCGCTTAAGCCCGCGCCGGTGCAGGTGAGCTGGCTGGGCTACCTGGGCACGCTGGG
>DASVPH010000220.1:0-6203 GCA_036382945.1 Casimicrobiaceae bacterium | reverse complement strand
ACGCTCCCCAAACATCCGCACCTGGGGCGACCGTGGCCTCGCGGCAACCCCTGACCATCTCAGCTTCCCAACGGTCTGGGCAAGTCAAGACGTGCTACGCTGCTCGCGATGACGCGCCGTGTCGTTGGATTTCCTATCCTTAACGCGGACAAGTCGTATGCGCCTTGCTCGGTCACTGGATCGCCTAGGGCCGCCAATTGACCCGCGTGCCTTTCTCGGTAGGCGAGGCGCGTTTGCGCCGGGCCGCACCGCGGGACCGCAAGCCATTCGAGCGCTTCTTCGGCTGCCGCGTCGAGTTCGGCGCCAAGGAGGATGCGCTGTTGCTTCGGCGCGAGGTCCTGGGCCTGCCCCTACCGGAACAGACGCCCGAGTTCGTCGAACAGTTCGAGGCTTACGCGTCCGCGCTCATCCGGCGCATGACCCCGCAATCGGCAATCGTCGACCGGGTACGCGCGGCCATCGCTGAAGGTCTGCTCACAGGCTCAGCCAAGGAGGCCGTCGTCGCGGAGCACATGGCCATGACGGTGCAGACGACGCACCCGGCACCTCGTGGAGGCCGGCACGTCGTTTCGAGCGATCCGCGATGAACTCCAGCGTAATCGCGCAGAAGAGCTGCTCTGCGAGCATCGGGTGCCTATCGGCGAGGTGTCCTACCTGCTGGGTTACGCCGAACCGTCGAACCTTCATCGCGCTTTTCGGCGCTGGACGGGCCTTACTCCGACGGAATGGCGGCAGCGGGTCTAGCGTGTGCCGGCTTGCAGCGCTTGACCTGCTTCACTTTCGTCGGCGTGTCACGCTATCGTCGGCAACTTCACTTCGACCGCGAGCCCGACGCCGGTCGGCGTTTCGCCGAACGCGATCGTGCCACCGTGCAGCTGAGCGATCCGCTTGACGATGGAAAGGCCCAAGCCGCTGCCGCTGGCCCGGGTGCCCGTCAGGCGATGAAAGCGGAGACCGAGCTTTTCGCGCTCCTGCGCGGCGACGCCCGGTCCCTCGTCCACGACCGTCACGACGGCGCTCCCGCCGGCACGCTCGGCGCATACGCGCACGGTCGTCTGCGAAGGACTGTACCGCACCGCGTTGTCGACGAGATTGCGGAACAGCACCTCCAGCAGCCGGGCGTCGCCAGCGACGGTTACCTCCGGCCCGTCCGCGAGCGCGACCTCAATGCCTTTCGCCAGCGCCGATGGCGCGAGCTCGGCGATCGCGTGCTGCAGAACGGCGCGGAGATCGCACGGCTGGCGTTCCACTCGAAAAGCGTCGGGCTGCAGTCGGGCGAGCGTGAGGAGCTGTTGCACCAGATGCGAAGCCCGGTCACAGCCCTCGATCACCTTGTCGAGCGCGCGCCGACGCTCCGCGTCGTCGTTCGAGCCTCGCGCCACCTGCGCCTGCGCCCGCAAGGCCGCGAGTGGCGTGCGCAGCTCGTGCGCGGCGTCCGCGGTGAAGTGGCGCTCGTTTTCGATCGAAGCCTGCACGCGCTCGAATAGCCGGTTGAGACTGCCCACGAGAGGGGCCACCTCCACCGGCGCCTGGCGCAGCTCGACGGGCGCGAGATTATCGGGCGCACGGTCCTCGACCTGACGATTGAGCAGTCGCAACGGCCGAATGGCCCGGCGAATTCCCAGCCAGATGAGGACAGCCAGCGCAGGCACGGCTACCGCAAGAGGCAGCAGCATGTTCTTCGCAACCTTGCCGATGATCTCGTTGCGCGCCCCGATGCGCTCGCCTACCTGCACGAGGTAGCGGTGCTCGGAATCCCATGCGCTGAACACTCGCCATCGCGTGTCGTTCACGGCGACGTCGCTGAAGCCGTCATCGTGCGGCGAGAACCGGGTATTCGGGGCGTTGGCCGAATGAAGCCGCAGCTTGACGCCATTCTCCCAGAGCTGAAAAGCGACCCGCTGCCCGTAGGGATGGAGTAGCAGAGCATGCTCTTCGTCGACGATCGCCGATTCCCCGTCGGCGTGGGCCGACTCCTCGCCGGCGTGGGCCAACAGGAGCGACGCGGCCTGCGTGAGGTGGGCATCGAGCAGCTCGTCGAGCTCGTGGCGGGCCTCGACGTAGCTCACGAGGGCGGTTGCAAGCCATGCGACCGCCACCGAGGCGACGAGGAAGACCAGCAGATCGCGCGCGAGCGATCGCGGCGCACGCGCCTCAGGCATCTTGGCTGTCGCGAGGCAGCATGTAACCCACGCCGCGGACGGTGCGGATGAGCTCCGGTGCGAGCTTGCGTCGCAGGTGATGCACATGGACCTCGATCGCGTTGCTCTCGACCTCCTCGCCCCAGGCATACAGGCGCTCTTGGAGCTGCTCGCGCGAAAGCACCCGGCCGGCGTTGAGCAGCAATTCCTGGAGCAGGTTGAATTCCTTCGCCTTGAGCTCGACCGGCTTCCCCCGATACCTCACGGTTCGCGCCGCCGGATCCAGGTGCAATTCGCCGACCTGCAGCGCCGGCGCGGCTTCGCCGCGCGAGCGGCGCACGAGTGCCCGCAATCTTGCCGCCAGCTCGTCGAGATCGACGGGTTTGACGACGTAGTCGTCCGCGCCGGTGTCGAAGCCGTGGATGCGTTCCTCGACGGCGTCGCGCGCAGTCAGGACGAGCACGGGAATCTTGCTCCCCTTCGCCCGCTCCTTGCGCAACAGCTCGATGCCGTCGAGTCGGGGCAAGCCGAGGTCCAGCACAACCGCCGCGAAGCTGCCGGTGCGCAGCGCAAGCTCCGCAGCGACGCCGTCCTTCACCCAATCGGCGTCGAAAGCGCGTTGCCTGAGACCCGCCTGGAGCGCATCGCCGAGGAGGCTGTCGTCTTCGACCACCAGAATGCGCATAGCCGCAGATCAGCTTTCGCCGCGCTCGTGTCGGCGGGCCTCTCGGAGCGCAGGCGCGTGCTCCTGCCCGTGCGGCGTCGCTTCGTGCTGCCGCACCGCCACGGGAACGTTGGGAACCGCGCTCCACAGCATGCCGACCGCCAGCACGAGCGCGACCGCGGTCGCCCAGTGCGTGCGCCGAATCGCTGCGTCGGGTTGCCCGCGCTTGTATCCGGTGACCATGGCGAGCGCGAGGTTCTCCCGGTGCAGGAAGCTGCTGACGACGACACCGACGACGTGGACGATCACCAGCCCCAGCATCGCATTGGCCAGGCCTTCATGAAGCTCTTTCAGCCAATGTCCGCCCGCTTCGGCATACACCGCATGACCGGAAATGCCGACGGCGACGCCCAGCAGAAGAAGAGCGTAGATCACCCAACTCCCGGCGGGATTGTGGCCGACGTAGTGCAAAGGCTTTCCCTGCAGCAGCGACTTGAGATAGCCCCACACGGCCGCGGGCCCGAACGCGAACGAGGACAGCCGCGCATAACGCGTACCGGCGAAGGCCCACGCCAATCGAAAGACGAGCAGACCCCCGACGGTGTAGCCCAGAGCGGCGTGAAGGTCGCGGAAGCGCTCGGATTCCGCGGTGAGGAACGCACCGGCGAACGACGCCGCGAGCAGCCAGTGAAAGACGCGCAGCGGCAGATCCCATACGAGAATTCTAGTCTTTTCCATCTACCGGGCCTCCATGGGCGTCGTGACGGCAACACGGATGGCCGGCCCGCTCGCGGCGATCAACGTGTCGCCGTTCGCGGCGTGCCGGTCTGGCTCTCCAGCAAACGCCTTCGCGGCGACGAGTACGCTGAAAGCCAACCCAACGACCCAGACTACGCGGTCAACGATCCACTGCCTGGTTTCACGGTCCATTGAAGTCTCCTCTAGGCTCTCTCAACCTCATGGTGGTGAGCTTGAAACGCCGGCTCGGCAACTCGCCCATCACCCCTAGGGCTGATCGTCGAAGCGTGTCTGCGGCCCACCTCCTATCGCTGCACGGAAGGAAGCTTAGAGAGCGATTCTTAGCGGATGCTTAAGCGACGGCTGAGTGTCGCTTTGCGTTCCGACCGGCGAGTTAAGAATCCGTTAAGGCAGCACGCTCACTGTGACGCCAAGCGCGATGCGGGAGGCAGGGGCTTCCCGCCGCTGGCGCGGATCTCACAGGAGATTTCTCATGAAGATGCATACGCTGCTGTTCACCGCCCTTGCTGCGTTCTCGGCGACTGCAGCGGCCGCGGGGCCGGCCTCCGATCCTCGGCCGCTCCGCCTGGCCGAGATGGTGGCGCACATGGAATCCAACTATGGCGGCGAAGTGACTGCGATCCAGTTCGACGCATCAGGCGACAAGCGGCCGCACTATCACGTCGACCTCTGGTATCCGCAGTTCGGGCTCGTGAGGTACGACGTCGACGCGGTCAGTCGCGGGATATCGGCGCATGACACCGGCGACCTGCCGCCGGGATCGGCGACCCTCTCCGAGGTGACGACGCTCGTCGCGACGCAGCTTCCCGGCCAATTGACGGTCGCGGAGCTCGATACCGGCGATGGCGCGTCGCCCCACTACGATGTCGATGTGCGCGTCGCCGGCGGCAAGATCGCGCGCCTCAAGGTCGACGCGGCAACCCGATCGATCGGCTGGCGTCAGCCCGCGGTCGTCGACGAGTAGCATGCGCCTCCGGGCAGTGAGCCCGATGGGCTGATTGGCAAAGCGGCGGTCCGGAAGGCGGCGGCAACACCGCCGGTCCGGCCCCGCCCCCGGCGGTATGATGATGTCGATTCGCCACCGGGACCGTGCCGATGAAATACAAGGACTACTACGCCATTCTCGGCGTGGAGAAATCCGCAATGGCGGACGAAATCAAGGCCGCCTATCGCAAGCTCGCCCGCAAGTATCACCCGGACGTCTCGAAGGAGACGAGGTCCGAGGCGAGGATCTCGCCGCCGAGCGCCAACGCGCTGATGCGTACGGCGATGACGACCGTTCGGCCGTACAATCGTCGTCGTGCTTGATCGCCTCGCCGGAGTCCAGTCCGGCGCGAATCCGAATCGGGAGTCCGTCGAAGCCCCCGGCGATGCGGTCGCGCATCACGACGCTCGCGCGCAGCGCAAACGCCGCCGACGGGAACGCGAGCATGAAGCCGTCACCTTGCGACTTCACCACGTAGCCGCGATGCTTCTCGGCGGCGTCGCGCACGATCCCGTCGTGCCAGGCGAGCAGGCGCGGGAATCCTGCATCGCCCAGGCGATCCAGGAGCACGGTCGACGATTCGACGTCGCTGAACACGATCGTCACCGTGCCGTCGGGCGCCGACGCGGGCCGCATGTCCGGCCGCTCGGCCCGGACACTGCGCTCGATGTCGTCGATACTCGTCGTGAGCGGCATTCCGAGCGACTCCTCGTTCTTCTGCCCGAGTGAGCTATGCCACTGTACGAAGCGCCAATGTCCGCACTCGACTCGAAATCCCATGCCTCCCAGGCCGCGTAGAAACGCAGCATGAAGGCGCGGAGCTCTTCACTCGGGACGACGTCGGCCATGACTCATATTATCCGACATCGTCGCGTCTTCGGGCGTGAGCTTGAAAACCGGCCGCGCCGCCATCGCGCGTCTAGAGCAACCGGCGAGTTGCGCCACCTTTCAGACGGTCGAGCTCTTGCACGACCGGCTTGGCGGTCTCAGCGTTGCGGCGCGCCCTGCGGTGCGGCCGGCACCAGTCCGAACTTGCGCATGATTGCCACGAGGGCGGCCTTGTCGGGTGGTCCGCCCCGATTGACGACCGAGGCCACTTCGCGGAAGTACTGCGATCCGATGTCCGGGGTGTTGATCACGAGCGCCCGCGCCACGGCGGCGTGCAGATGGCGGCCGACTACGTGCGCATGGCGTGCGCCGAAGTGAAGAAGATGAAGGGACCGCCATCAGGACCACCGGGTCGTGTCCGAGCTCACGTGGAACACGTTCCGTGACAGTACCATCCTCGAGTACGAGATTCCCAAGTACGACGGAGGGCTCGCGACACCGAACGTGTTCGTGCCCGTCGACGAAGGGACGCGCCGCAAGAAGATCGAGTACTTGATGACGGCGTTCACCACGCAGCGCGAAAAACAGTGGTTCAATGATGCGACGTTCGACGGCCTGATGCGGCTGCGCGGCGTCGAGTCCGCGTCCCCCACGGGCTATGCCGAGGGGTTTCACGGTCACAAGATCACGATTCTCTGATCGCCTCGCGCCGCCGGCGCGGCGCGCGAGCGTTCCTGAAGCCTTCGCCTCCATGTCGACCACGATGCCACTGCGAGATCCGTCCGCGATGCAGGTGTCGCCGATGGCCGGGCCACCGGCGGCCGGG
>DASVPH010000219.1:0-9210 GCA_036382945.1 Casimicrobiaceae bacterium | reverse complement strand
ACCGCTCGAGATCGAGGGCCGGCCGCTGCAGGGCGAGTTCCTGCGCTCGGCCAACATCGTCAATACCATGGTGTTGAGCGTCTCCTTGAGGAGAAGAATCTCGCCGCGGACGTCGACGGTGATCTTCTTCGACAGGTCGCCGTTGGCGACGGCGGTGGTGACTTCGGCAATATTTCGGACCTGGCCGGTGAGGTTGCCGGCCCTGGAGTTGACCGAGTCCGTGAGGTCCTTCCAGGTACCGGCCACCCCTTTCACATCGGCCTGGCCGCCCAGCTTGCCCTCGGTGCCGCCCTCGCGCGCCACGCGCGTGACCTCGCTGGCGAACGAGCGGAGCTGATCGACCTTCGTGTTGATGGTGTTCTTGAGCTCGAGGATCTCGCCCTTCACGTCCACCGTGATCTTCTTCGACAGGTCGCCGTTGGCCACCGCGGTCGTCACCTCCGCGATGTTGCGCACCTGCGCGGTCAGGTTGCTCGCCATCGAGTTGACGCTCTCGGTCAGGTCTTTCCACGTGCCGGCCACGCCTTGCACGTCGGCCTGACCGCCGAGACGCCCGTCGGTCCCGACCTCGCGCGCCACCCGCGTGACTTCCGAGGCGAACGACGAGAGCTGGTCGACCATGGTGTTGATGGTGTTCTTGAGCTCCAGGATCTCGCCCTTCACGTCGACCGTGATCTTCTTGGAGAGATCGCCGCGGGCCACCGCGGTGGTCACGTCGGCGATGTTGCGCACCTGCGCGGTAAGGTTGCTCGCCATCGAGTTCACGCTCTCGGTCAGGTCCTTCCACGTGCCGGCCACGCCGCGCACGTCCGCCTGCCCGCCGAGCATGCCTTCGGTGCCCACTTCGCGCGCCACCCGCGTCACCTCGGAGGCGAACGAGCGGAGCTGATCGACCATCGTGTTGACGGTGTTCTTCAATTCCAGAATCTCGCCCTTCACATCCACCGTGATCTTCTTCGACAGGTCGCCGCTCGCCACCGCCTTGGTCACGTCCGCGATGTTGCGTACCTGACCGGTCAGGTTGCTCGCCATCGAGTTGACACTCTCGGTCAAGTCCTTCCACGTACCGGCGACGCCTTGCACATCGGCCTGCCCGCCCAGTCGGCCGTCGGTGCCGACCTCGCGCGCGACCCGCGTCACTTCCGAGGCGAACGACCGAAGCTGGTCCACCATCGTGTTGATCGTGTTCTTGAGCTCGAGGATCTCGCCCTTGACGTCCACCGTGATCTTCTTCGACAGATCGCCGGTCGCGACCGCGGTCGTCACTTCCGCGATATTGCGCACCTGCGCGGTGAGGTTCCCCGCCATCGAGTTGACGCTGTCGGTCAGGTCCTTCCAGGTGCCCGCCACGCCCTTGACGCGCGCCTGCCCGCCGAGCTTGCCTTCGGTGCCCACCTCGCGCGCCACGCGCGTGACTTCGGAGGCGAACGAGCCCAGCTGATCGACCATCTTGTTGACGGTCTTCGCAGTGCGCAGGAATTCGCCTTGGAGCGGCGCCCCGTCGACTTCGAGCGCCATCGTCTGCGCCAGGTCGCCCTGCGCGACGGCCCCGATCACGCGCGCGGTTTCGCTGGTCGGATGCACCAGATCGTCGATGAGCTGGTTGACCGCGTCGATCGAGTCGCGCCAGAAGCCGGGCACGTCGCCCATGCCGCAGCGCTTGGCGAGCTTCCCCTCCTTGCCGACCACGCGCGAGATGCGGGAGAGCTCCTGCGCCATGCGCTCGTTGCGCTCGACGACGTCGTTGAAGACGTCCGCGACGCGGCCGAGCGAGCCCGGCCAATTCACGGGAAGACGGACCGAGGCGTCGCCGCGCTTGAGCGCGTTCAATGCGCCGAGGATGACGCTGATCTCATCGACCGGCGCAGTCGGATGCTCGATGACGTGCATGGCGAACCTCCAGGAGGCTCCCGGCTTTCGCGCGCTACGCGCGGGCGCGAGGGGCCTCGCGGTTTCGGCAATGAGGGAGGAGAAGACGCATGTGGGAGAAGCGCGCGAGCGAAGTGGGCGACTCGAGTGGCGCGTGAATGCGCGATGAGAAGCCGATCGTTCCGATCGACCCGTGAATCGTCGCCGCCGAGGACGGCATCAACGAATCAACCACGCCCGCCTCCCGCACGATGCCGTAGCGGCATCCGCTTCGCTGCGTCCGGACCGCATGCGCCTTCGCGCGAAGCATAGCGCAACTCTCGCGCGTGCGGATGCAGCAAATCGCGCCGGATAAGCGCACGGCATGTTTGTAAAATTTACAGGAGCTCGCCGTTCGTGCCGAGTCCCTGTCGAAGCTTGTCCGGACCCAAGTCGATCGGTGTGCAGTCGGAGATCCTCGCCGGAGCGCGCACTGCGCCTGACGCGACCGCGGCTAAGCCTCTGGCGGCATCGCCATTGCCGAGCTGTCCACCCGGACGCCCAGCGGCGACACTCGCACCGACGCCGCGCTGGCCAGGCTTGATTGTCTTTGAGATTGCCTGTATTATTCATGTATGAATAAGTTATCGGCCCGATCTCCTAGGAAAACCGGACGCACGCGTCCGGCGGCCACCGACCAGGTGATGTTCTCGCTGCTGGCCGCGGCGCACAGTGTGGAGCGGCGGCTCGAGTTGGCGATGGAAGAAGTGGGCCTTTCGACCGCAAAGTTCTCGGCGCTGACCCACCTCGTCGAAGCCGGAGAGTCGTTGAGCCTGAGCGAGTGCGCGAAGCGCATGACCTGCGTGCGGTCGAACATCACCCAGTTGATGGATCGGCTCGAGGCCGAAGGGCTGGTCACGCGGGTCGACGATCCGCAGGACCGCCGCGGCGTGCGCGCCGCGCTGACCCCGCTGGGCGTCGAGCGCCAGGCGGCGGGAGCCAAGCAGCTCGCGCAGGTGCAGAAGGAATTCGCCAAGAGCCTCGCGGGCGCCGATCGCGACGTCCTGGCGCGTGTGCTCGCTGCGATGCGCTAGCTCGTTTTTTTGCGCAAACCATGCATATATGAATGATGCAGCACAGAAGATTTCGGAAACCTTCAACTCAAGGAGTCAGTGATGAAAAATATCCTCTTCGTTCCGAGCAGCCCGCGCGGCTGGGAATCGTATTCGCATCGGGTCGCGCGCGGCGTCGTCGATGACCTGCTCTCCCGCCACCCCGAGGCGCGCGTGGTCGTGCGCGACGTGGCGAGGCAGCCGCTGCCGCACGTCGGCGCGGCGTTCGCCGCCGGACGCGCAGTGCCGGCAGAAAAGCGCAGCGACGCGGATCGGCGGGCGCTCGCGCTCTCCGATGCGCTGGTCGATGAGCTCTTCGCCGCCGACGTGATCGTGATCGCCGCGCCGATGCACAACTTCAGCGTGCCCTCATCGCTCAAGGCATGGATCGATCACATCGTCCGGCCCGGGCGAACGTTCGCATATTCCGAGAAGGGCCCGCAGGGGCTGGTTACGGGAAAGAAGGCCGTGCTCGTCTTGGCTTGGGGCGGCGTCTATTCCGAGGGGCCGCTGCAGGCTGCAGACTTCCAGGAACCTTATCTTCGCGCCGGGCTCGGCTTCATCGGCATCACCGACGTCGAGGTCGTGCGCGTCGAGGGTCTGGCGTTCGGTGAGGAAGCGATCACCCAAGCGCTGCGATCGGCCAAGGCGCAGGCCGGCGCGATCGTGGCGCGGATCGGCGGCCCGATCGCCGAAGGCGTCCGCGCCGCGGCTTGAGCGGCCAACCGATGCGAGCGCGCAAGTTCATCGCCGGGCTGCTCCTCGGCGTGGTGCTCGTGGTCGTCGTGCTCGCGCTGGCGGCCTGAGGTGGGTTCTAGTCCAGCGTGCTGCGGAAGAAGCGTAACCCGATCGCGATCACCACCAGCATGAACGCCGCGATCGGCCAGGCCTCCGGGCCGATCTCGCTCCAGCCGTTACCCTTGAGCAGCACGCCGCGGACGATGCGCAGGAAGTGGGTGAGCGGCAGCGCCTGCCCGATGTACTGCGCCCAGTCGGGCATGCCGCGGAACGGGAACATGAACCCGGAGAGCAGGATCGACGGCAGGAAGAAGAAGAACGTCATCTGCATCGCCTGGAGCTGGTTCTGCGCCACCGACGATATGGCGAGACCCAGCATCAGGTTGGCGGCGATGAACAGCAGCACCGACACATACAGGACGCTGTAGCTCCCCAGCATCGGTACGCCGAACAGCCACTGCGCCAGCGTCAGCACGATCGTCACCTGCAGCAGCCCGATGAGGATGTAGGGCACGATCTTCCCGGTCATGACCTCGAGCGCGGTCGCCGGTGTGGCGAGCAGGTTCTCCATCGTGCCGCGCTCGCGCTCGCGGGTGATCGCGAGCCCGGTCATCATCACCATCGTCATGGTGAGGATCACGCCCAGCAGCCCCGGCACGATGTTGTACTGCGTCACCTGCTCCGGGTTGTAGAGCGCGTGCACGCGCAGCTCGAACGCGCCCGACACTGCTCCCAACGGAGTGGACGTCTGCGGCGGCGCCAGCGCGGCGAGCGGCCCGACCAGATCGCGCGCGAGCGCGCTCTGCGCGAGCTGGTTCACCGCCGCGAGCGCGTTGCCGGTCGCTACGGGATCGGTCGCGTCGGCCTCGATCAGGATCGCCGGACGCTCGCCGCGCACCAGGCGCTTCGAGAAATCCGGCGGAATGGACACGACGAACTGCGCCTCGCCGGTCGCGAGCATGCGCTCGGCGTCGGCCTCGTCGCGGGCCTCGCCGATGAAAGCGAAGTAGTCGGTGTTCTTGAGCGCGGCGACAATGGCGCGTGAGAACTCGCTGCGATCGGCGATGAGCGCAGCGGTCGGCAGGCGCTTGGGATCGGCGTTGATCGCGTAACCAAACAGGACGAGCTGGATGATCGGGATGCCGACGATCATGCCGAACGTGAGTCGGTCGCGCCTGAGCTGGATGAACTCCTTGCCGAGGATGCCGAGCCAGCGCGAGATCGAGAACCAGTCGGAGAGTGATGCGCTCCGCGGGGCGCCCGGTGACGGGCTCATCGGCGTGCTCATTTGCGCCTACCCGCGGATTTCGGCTCGCTCGCGCCGCGCATCAAGTGAATGAAAACGTCCTCCAGCCCGGGCTCGACCTCGCGCCACTCGCGCCCCGGCTCGCTCAGCAGCGGCGAGAGCGCGCTCTGCAACCGGTCGTGATCGGTGCCGGTGACGTGCAGCACGTTGCCGAACGCCGCCACCTGCTCGACTTCGGGCAGCGCCTTGAGACGCGGCGTGAGCGCGGCGAGATCATCGCCGGTCACGGCCCAGGTGTAGAGCGACTGGCTGGCGATCACCTCGCGCGCGGTTCCCTGCGCGAGAAGCTCTCCGTTCAGGATGTAGCCGAGCTTGTGGCAGCGCTCGGCCTCGTCCATGTAATGCGTGCTGACCAGCACCGTGATGCCGCGCGCCGCGAGCGCGTGCAGCTCGTCCCAGAAATCGCGCCGCGCCTTGGGGTCCACGCCGGCCGTGGGCTCGTCGAGGAGCAGGAGCTGCGGATCGTGCAGCAGGCAGGCGGCGAGCGCGAGCCGCTGTTTCCACCCGCCCGAGAGCGACCCGGCGAGCTGGTTGGCGCTGTCCTTGAGCCCCAGTTGCTCGAGCGCCTGCTCGACGCGCCCCTGACCGTCCGGCATGCCGTACATGCGGGCGATGAAGCGCAGGTTCTCGCGGATGGTGAGGTCGACCCAGAACGAAAAGGCCTGGGTCATGTAGCCGACCTCGCGCTTGATCGCCTTGGTCTCGGTGAGCACATCGTGGCCGAGGCAGGTTCCCTCGCCGCTGTCGGGCGTGAGCAGCCCGCAGAGCATGCGGATCGAGGTCGTCTTGCCGCTGCCGTTGGGACCGAGAAAGCCGAAGATCTCGCCGCGACGCATGGTGAGCGCGAGATCCTTCACCGCGTGGTTGTCGCCGAAATGCTTGTTGATGCCGCGCACGTCGATGACGACGTCGGCCGCACGCGCATCGTTCATTGGTGTGCCCCCGCGCTTGCGGCGCTCATGGCGCCGGCGGCAGCGTCACGTCGACCGGCTGCCCGGGGTTGAGCTTGGCCGCGACGTCCGGCGCGGGCTTCGCTTCGACCAGGAACACGAGCTTGGCCCGATTGTCCCTGGAGTAGAGCACGGGCGGCGTGAACTCGGCGCGGTCGGCGATGAAGGAGATGGTCGCGCTCATCGCGCCGGCGCAACCGTCGCAGGTAAACCTCACCGTCTGTCCGGGTCGCACCCGCCCGAGCTCCGGCTCCGGCACGTAGAAACGGATCTTGACGTTGGCCGCGGGCAGCAGGCTCACCACCGGGTTCCCCGCGTTCACGAAATCGCCGACGACGTAGTACGTATCGTTGACGCGGCCCGCCTGCGGCGCCGCGATCGCGCGCTGTGCCAGCCGCCAATCGGCCTGCGCCAGCGCTTGGCGCGCCGCGTCGGCGTCGGCCTGCGCGGCGCGGATCTCGTCGGGACGTCCTGCAGAGAGCTTCGCCGCCGCGACCTGCGCCTTGAGCGCTTCCACGGCCGCGTCGTCGCTCTTGAGCTTGGTGCGCACGTCGTCGAGCGCCGCCGGGCTGATGAAGCCGGATTTCGCGAGCGATTCCTGGCGCCTCAAGTTCGCCGCGGAGAGCTCGCGCGCCACCTGCGCCTGGCGCAGCTGCTCCTCCACGTTCTGGACTTCGGGCGGGCGCTTGCCCATCTTGAGGTTCTCGAGCCGAGCCTGCGCGCTCTTGAGCTGCTCCTCGGCTTGCTTGCGCGCCGCGAGCTCGTTTTCCTGCTCGAGCGCGAACAATGGTGCGCCGGCGGAGACCTGATCGCCTCGTTGCACCGAGAGCTTTTCCAGCGTTCCGGCGAACGGCGCGCCGACGCGCACGTATTCGCCTTCGATGTAGCCCTGCAGCGGACGGTTCGCCGCCGGACCGCACGCTGCGAGGAGAAGCGCCAGCAACGCCTGCGTCAGGACGCAGCGGCGGCGGGGAGCTGGGTTCGTTGTCATCCTGTTCCCAACGGCTCATTCGTAGAATAACGCAGAGGGCGCGCGCAACGCCATGCACTTGGTTACAATCACGCGCACGGCGCGAAGGGACGCATGGCTACGGTCGCCGTCGAAGCGCCTGCTTACCCGTTTCAGTTCACCGGCCGTACAGCGATAGGCTCGAAGCGAGTTCCCGCAGCCATTGCGCTCGCTCCCCATTGATGGAAGCGTTCCTGGTCTCGATCGTGGTGGTCGCCGTCGGCGAGATCGGCGACAAGACGCAACTGCTCGCGCTGCTCCTCGCGGCGCGTTTTCGGCGGCCGCTCCCCATCGTGCTCGGCATTCTGGTCGCCACGCTGGCGAATCATGCGCTCGCCGCCGCGCTCGGTGCGTGGGTGCGAGAGATCGTCCCCGCCGTGTGGCTGCGCTGGCTACTCGCCGGATCGTTCCTCGGTGTGGCGCTTTGGGCGCTCAAGCCCGACCGGGTGGACGAGCGCCGCGACGAGGAGCGCGGAGCCATGGGCGCATTCGCGGTCACTGCGGTGTCCTTCTTTCTGACGGAGATCGGCGACAAGACGCAGATCGCGACGGTGATGCTCGCGGCGCAGTTCGGCAGCCTGGCGGCGGTGGTCGCCGGCACGACTCTCGGCCTGCTCGTCGCCGATGTCCCCGCGGTATGGCTCGGCCGCGTCGCCGCGGCGAGGATTCCGCTTCGGGCCGTGCGTCTGGTCGCCGCCGCACTTTTCGCCGCGCTCGCGATCGTTGCGCTGGTGACGGGCTAGCCGCAGACGGAGCAGAGCTCATCGTGCCGGTATAATCGCTCGCTTCGGTTCTAGACGACCCGCCCACGCATGCAGCCCTATCGCCCCGCCGAGATCGAAGCCGCCGCGCAGGCGCATTGGACCTCCGCGCAGGCGTTCCGCGCCCGCGAGGACCTAAGTCGGCGCAAGTACTACTGCGTGTCGATGCTGCCCTATCCGTCGGGCGTGCTGCACATGGGGCACGTGCGCAACTACACCATCAACGACATGATGTACCGGTACCTGCGCATGAACGGTTACAACACGTTGATGCCGATGGGCTGGGACGCGTTCGGGCTGCCCGCGGAAAACGCGGCGATGAAGGGCGGCGTGGCGCCCGCGCAATGGACCTACCACAACATCGCCTACATGAAGAAGCAGATGCAGGCGGTGGGGCTCGCCATCGACTGGTCGCGCGAGCTCGCCACCTGCGAGCCGGACTACTACCGCTGGAATCAGTGGTTCTTCCTGAAGATGCTCGAGAAGGGCATCGCCTACAAGAAGACCGGCGTAGTCAACTGGGACCCGGTCGACCAGACGGTGCTCGCCAACGAGCAGGTCATCGACGGCAAGGGCTGGCGCTCGGGCGCGCCGGTGGAGAAGCGCGAGATCCCGATGTATTACCTGCGGATCACCGATTACGCCGACGAGCTCCTCGACAACCTCGACAAGATGACCGGCTGGCCCGAGCGTGTGCGCGCGATGCAGGCGAACTGGATCGGGCGCAGCGCGGGCGTTCGCTTCGCCTTCCCGCACGCCATCCGTGGCGCCGACGGCAAGCTCGTGGGCGACGGCAAGCTCTGGGTGTTCACCACCCGCGCCGACACGATCATGGGGGTCACCTTCTGCGCGGTCGCGGCCGAGCATCCGCTCTGCGAGCACGCGGCGCGGTCGAACCCGGCCCTGGCCGCATTCGTCGAGGAGTGCAAGCGCGGCACGCTGATCGAAGCCGAGCTCGCGACGATGGAAAAGAAGGGGATGCCGACCGGGCTTCTCGTCACGCACCCGCTCAGCGGCGAGAAGATCGAGATCTGGGTCGGCAACTACGTGCTCATGGCCTATGGCGAGGGCGCGGTGATGGGCGTGCCAGGACACGACGAGCGCGACTTCGCGTTCGCGAAGAAGTACCGCCTGCCGATCAAGCAGGTCATCGCAGTCGCCGGCGAGACGTTCTCGACCGATGCGTGGAAGCCCTGGTACGAGGACAAGGAGCACGGGGTTTGCGTGAATTCCGGCAAGTACGACGGGCTCGACTACCGGCAGGCGGTCGACGCCATCGCGGCCGACCTCGCCGCGATGGGGCGAGGCGAGAAGAAGACGACCTATCGCCTGCGCGACTGGGGCATCTCGCGCCAGCGCTACTGGGGCACGCCGATCCCGATTGTGCACTGCCCGGCATGCGGCGACGTGCCCGTGCCGGAGTCCGAGCTGCCGGTCGTGCTACCCGAGGATTGCGTCCCCGACGGCACCGGCAATCCGCTCGCCA
>DASVPH010000218.1:0-26662 GCA_036382945.1 Casimicrobiaceae bacterium | reverse complement strand
CAGCAACCCGTGCAGCCTGCGGCGCAACGTCACCAGGAGCAGCCCATCCAGCCTTTCCAGCAACGCTATCGCGAGCTTCCCGGCGAAACGCGGCCACGGCGCGACGAACCCGGGCCGCGGCGCGCCGATGTGCCGCCGCATCCCGAATACGACCTGCTCTGGTTCATCGCCCAGTACGGCCCCGAGCTCGATGGCTGGGAGCGCGACGTCTTCCTCGCGGTACGCGAGGAATCGTTCTATTTCTACCCGGTGTTCGCCTGCCAGATCATGAACGAGGGCTGGGCGTCGTACTGGCACGCGTGCCTGCTGCGCGAAGCCGATTTTCTGCCGCACGAGCTCTACATCTCGGCAATCAAGGCGCACTCCGACGTCGTGCGTCCCTTCGCCGCCGACCGCCAGCTCTCGCTCGTCGTCAATCCCTACCACGTGGGTTTCTCGATCTGGGAGCGGATCGTCAAGACCCAGGGGATCGAGGCCGCGCGCAGGATCTGCAGCGAGGAAGACGACTTCGGCTTCATCCGCAACCACCTCGACCGCGAGCTCGCCGAAGAGCTAGAGCTCTTCGTCTACGAGATGGCCGCGGACGGCGAGACCAGGATCGTCTCGCGCGACATCCATGCCATTCGTGAAGCGATCCTGGCGCCGAAATTCAATTTCGGGGCGCCGCGCGTCGCCGCCACCAAGATCGCGCTGGACGGCAGCCTGACGCTCACCCACAACCACGAGGACGACGGCCGCGGACTGGATATCGCCCGCGCCGAGCGCGTGCTCGATTATATCGGACGGGTCTGGCGCCGACCGGTCACGCTGCACACCGTCGACGAGCGAGGCGCGCCGCGCGAGCTCTCGCGCGTCCCGAATCAGCGCGCCAGCGCCTGAATCCGTTCGCGATTCTTTGGCGCGACTCGAGCGTCGCACTCGCGACCCACGTTCCGGGCCTGCGCGGCACCAATCCATGAGGAGCCTGTCGGGCTTACTGTCGCGTATGCGACGGGGCGCTCTGGGATGCAGTCCTAGGCGCCGGCCGCGCCACAGTGCCACTCCACTGCCAGCGGCCGGCAACAACGGAATGCGCCAGAGCGCCCCCGTCCCTGCGGGTTGCGGCCAAACGGCGCGCCTGCGGTGTTGCTCGGCTTGCGAATAGGCCAAGCTATTCGCTGCGCCGAGCGCCTTGCATTCATCGCCGTTTGGCCCGCAACGCATACGTGAGAGCAAGCCCGACAGGCTCCAGAGGCGGTGTAAGATCTCGCTGCGCGCGCGATCTCGACCGCGAAAAGCTCGAGGTGAACGACAAGCGCGGCAATCCGAACCGCTGCGTCTCTCGAAAGGAGATCTGATCCCATGCTTCGGTTGTTTCGACCGCTGTTCTTCGGACTGGCCGCCGCGATAGACGGGGCGATTCTCGCCACCTCTCGCACCCTGCCTGAGCGCGTGGCGTCGCACTTCGCCAGCGGCGGGGCGGCGAACGGCTCGATGCCGCGGGAAGCCTACGTCGCATTGGTCCTGGCGATGGCGACACTGCTTCCGCTTTTCATCGTCGCCATGATGGCGCGGCTGCCGCGGGTGCATCCGCGTCGCATTCGCCTGCCGCACCGCGACTACTGGCTCGCGCCAGAGCGGCGCTATTCGACCTTCGCGACGCTGTCGGGCTTTGCGTGGGCGCTGGCGTGCGCGCTTACGCTTTTCGTCGGCGGCATGTACTGGCTCATCCTTGTCGCCAACGCGACGAACCCACCACAACTCGCCGAGTCCGCGGGCGATGGGCTCGCGCTCGGCTTCGGCACGGTGGTCGTCCTGTGGGCCTTCGCTCTGTACCTGCGCTTCCGCCGGCTCGGCTGACGGTCGAATTCCTGCTTCGCGATGCGCTCGCGCGCCGCGGCTTCCGGACGGACAACGCATAGCGGCGTGCGGCTTCTACGCGTGGCAAGGTGGATTGAGCAGCTGGCCGAGGCGCTCAACGGCGCACCGGCATTCCAGGGATACACGCTGCGCCGAGCGCGGCGCGAGGACGAGGAGTTTCTCTTCGCCCTGCACCGCTCGGCCATGCGCGAGTACGTCGAAGCGACCTGGGGCTGGGACGAGCGCTGGCAGCGCGCGCAGTTCCAGCGGACCTACGTGCCCAGCCGACAAGCGGTGATCGTGCGCGCGACACCGGTGCCGAGCGATATCGGTCGCATCAGCCTGACGCGGCACTGGCGGAAAATCCTCCTGCGCGATATCGAGCTCGTTGCGGCGGAGCGCAACCGTGGCTTGGGCACGGCGCTGATCGGAGCGCTGCTGTCGCTTGCGCGTGCCGAGGATCGTAGCGTGGAGCTGCTCGTGCTCAAGTGCAATCCTGCGCAGCGGCTCTATGCGCGCCTCGGATTTCGCGTGATTGCGGACGACGGTGCCAGGCTGACGATGCGGATGTGAGGCTACGGGTTCTCGGGCAGCACCTTCCGCAGCCAGTCGCCGATCGCCTGCACTTCCTCCAGGCACACCGAATGCTCCATGCGGTAGGCGTGCCACTCGACATCGTAGCCCCCGGCTTCGAGCAGGCGGCTCGAGGCTTCGCCCCACTGAAAGCGCACGATCGGATCGGCCGTGCCGTGCGCCATGAAGATCGGCACGCCCCGATTCGCGGCGCTCGCCTCCCCAGCCAGCTTGTCCGGGGAGATGACATACGTCGACAACGCCATGATCCCGGCCAGGCGCTCCGCATGGCGCACGCCCGCATAGAGCGCGATCGCGCCGCCCTGCGAGAATCCCGCGAGCACGATCCGCTCCGCGCAGATGCCGCGCGCTATCTCGCGCTCGACCAACGCCTCGAGCTCTCCCTGCGACTGCCGGACGCCGGCGAGGTCGGCGCGGTTGGTGAGATCGGCCGCCGCGATGTCGTACCAGGCGCGCATGCGCATGCCGTTGTTGATCGTCACCGCGCGCACCGGCGCATGCGGAAAGACGAACCGCACCGCGAGCGCGGAAGGCAGCTTGAGCTCGGGCACGATCGGCACGAAGTCGTTGCCGTCGGCGCCGAGACCGTGGAGCCAGATCACGCCGGCGGTCGGATGCGGTGCGGTCTCGAGCTCGATGCAGGGCAAAAGATCGGCAGGCATGGGATCCTCGGGGCAGCAATGCCTGCGCATTCTATCCCGCCGCCGGGGCGCGACCCACGCGACTTGACCCCCCGCCCCCGTTTGTTTCCCTGGAGTCCTTCGCGTCACCACGTTCACTACTGCGGATGTACAGGGGCTCTTCCGATCCTCCAACCGGCAACGTTCGAGCTCGTCATCAATCTGAAAACGGCCAAGGCGCTCGGGCTGACGATCCTGCAATCGCTGCTGTCGCGCGCGGACGAGGTGATTCAGTGATTCCAGCTACCGTTGCCGCCGCGCGGCGAGCGCGCGACCGGCAGGCGGCGTCCTAAGGGACCAGCGGGTTGCGGAATTCCAAACCGCGGAAGCGGCCGAAGTCCCGATCCGCGGTCCACAGTTCCCTGACGCCATGGAGTCGGCACAACGCGACGACGCGCGCATCGTGAACCAACGGACCGGCGATTCGTCCGTCGCGCAGCAGGCTCTTGAGGTCGGACCAGTAGCCTTCGGACTCGGCCAACAACGTCAGGCTCGGCGACTCGAGCCACGCGTCGACCTGATCGATCGCGGCAGCAAGGGGCGTCGGCGGCGCGTAGATTCTTGGATGGGTAACGATGGCCAGGAATTCGTGCAGGCACGGCCACGGAATCGCCCAGGGCGCCCGACCTTCGGCCAGCTCCGCCACCCGCGCGTAGGCGGCATCGTGCCACGGGGAATCTGCGCGATGGGCGTAGACCAGCAGATTCGTGTCTACGGCGATCATCCGCCGCGCTTTTCGTACGCCATTTCGCGAACGCGCTCCCAGGAGGCTCCGGCTACGTCGGGCTGGAGACCCTTGCCCTTGAACGTGGCCTTTCGCAGTCGGAACACGCCGCTGCGCTTGCGCTCGACGAGGACCCGCCGCAGCCCCTCTATGATCAGCACTCGCAGCGTCGTATCCTGGCGCGCAGCCACTCGCTTGGCTTCTTCAAGCAGCGAATCTGGAAGCTCTACGGTTGTCTTCATATGGGTGTATGTATCATGCAAGCTGGCGGGCAGTCAACTGACGGCAGGACCGTGCGCGGACGAGGTGATTCAATAGTGAAGCCGCTACCGCACCGAATGGTCCGCAAGCACCTTATCGAGGCGATCGAACGCCGAGACGTCACCCTTCAGTTCAAGCAGGGCCGCCAAGTCGGCACGCACTCCGCTCCAATCGATCAGCCGGGCCGATTTCACGACGATGCCTTCGATGTCGAGCCAGTACTGCGGGCGATCAGCGAACGCCTTGAACACAACCAGCGAACCGGGCGCGGCAAGCCGCAGTCGCACACCCTCGACGATTTCCTCGTCGGACGCGGAAGCGATCGCCTTTCCTCGAATGGCGAGCACCCAAGGTTACGTCAAGCGGTATGGCGTTGGTTGCACGCAGCAGAAGCACGCGGTGCTCGAGCGCGAACTGGCGCGCATTCTCGATCCGCGAGGCGAATCCGCCAAGAAGCGCATCAACGTAGCGAGCCTCGTCGCCCAATCCCGTGAACACGGTCAGGTCGGCGTCGCGAGTCAAGCGTGCTTCGCCCCAATGTTGGACGGCGATTCCGTCGATGAAGCAGAAGCGCCACCGACGACTACGGCAGAACTGCTGGATTTCCTGCGCCGCTTCGAGCAGTCTGTTAGGGCTGCCCACGGACATGCCAGCAAGCAAACAGACGCTGCATCTCGATCAGCCCGGAGGTCAGGTCCCGAGCAGGGTCAGCCGACAGGAGGCCGCCGAGCTGCAACATGTCGAACGCTGCTTGACGGGACTGCGCCGGCGATTGCGCTGCAAGCTCCGAGCGCCGCTGCTGCTCCAGCATGCGACCCGTTTCACGCCAGCGCGCGACGAGCTGTTTGTGTAGGTTCGATTCCGCGATTCGCAAAGTGTAACGCAGATGGAGCAACTCCGGATGCCTCCTCCAAGGCCGCTCCACCGCTTGGAATAACCGTCCCGCAAGCGCTGCTGATGAAAGCGGGCGAGGTGATTCACTAATGGAACGGCGCACGTTTATAAGGCACGATCGTCGGCAGCCTCCTTGCGATCCCGCTCGCCGCTCAGACGCAGCAGGCGGGAAAGGCGTGGCGGATTGGCTATCTGGCAGCCGGTCCTCGTCCCCCGGGTGGCGCTCCGCGGGCGCGCTCCGACAGGCGCTCCAGGAGCTTGGCTACGTGGACGACCAGAACGTCAGCTACGCGGGTCGATGGGCTGAAGGAAGGAGTGAACGGCTGCCTGCTGGCGCTCAAGGGCTTCGCGCAACCGGCTCTAGAGACGATCGCAGCCAACGCGTTGCAGCGTCTTGCAACGCGATTGCTCCACCCCGACCTATTGCGTAGAATACGCGCCCTGCGGACGGGCGACACAATCGCCCGTTCCGTCGTTCGGGGTACCATATGCTGACTGGTACCTGCGCCATCCAGAAACACGATTTTTGGAGCTTCCTCGCATGACCACCTTCACCGGCGGCGCGATCGCGCCGCATCATCTTTCCCATCTGCATCGCGCGCGTAGCGAACGCCACTGGGTTCCCGCATGCGCGGGGACGACATTCGTGGGTTCGTCATTCCCGCGAACGCGGGAATCCAGTGTCTCCCCCGTCGAGGCCAACCATGGCTGAAGCGCTGCGTAAAGTCTCCCTGGACGACAAATACGAGCTCGACTCCGGTCGCGTCTTTCTCACCGGCGCGCAGGCTTTCGTTCGCCTCCTGATCCTGCAACGGCAGCGCGACAAGCTCGCGGGCTTGAACACCGGCGGCTTCGTCTCCGGCTATCGCGGCTCGCCGCTCGGCGGGCTCGATCTGTCGCTGTGGAGGGCGCAGAAGTTTCTCGATCGCGCCAACATCAAGTTCCAGCCCGGCTTGAACGAAGACCTCGCGGCCACCGCGATCTGGGGCTCGCAACAGGTCAACCTCTATCCCGACGCGAAAGTCGACGGCGTATTCGCGATGTGGTACGGCAAAGGCCCGGGGGTGGATCGCTGCGGCGACGTGTTCAAGCACGCGAACTTCGCGGGGACCTCCAGGCACGGCGGCGTGCTGGTGCTCGCCGGCGACGATCATGCGGCGAAATCCTCCACCCTGCCGCACCAGTCGGATCATCAGTTCTCGGCGGCGATGATTCCGGTGCTGTATCCCTCGTCGGTGCAGGAGATCCTGGATCTCGGCCTGCACGGCTGGGCGATGAGCCGCTACTCGGGCTGCTGGGTCGGCTTCAAGTGCGTCGCCGATACGGTGGAAAGCTCCGCGTCGGTGTACGTCGATCCGTCGCGCGTGAACATCGTGGTGCCCGGGGACTTTCCGCTGCCGCCCGACGGCGTGTGGATCCGCTGGCCGGATCCGTTCCTCGCCACCGAAGCGCGGATGCAGGACTACAAGATCTACGCCGCGCTGCACTACTGCCGCGTCAATCAGCTCAACCGCATCGTCATCGACAGCCCCAAGCCCCGCCTCGGCATCATCACCAGCGGCAAGAGCTATCTCGACGTGCGCCAGGCGCTCGACGATCTCGGCATCGACGACGCGCAAGCCGCCGAGATCGGCATCCGCGTGTTCAAGGTCGCGATGCCCTGGCCGCTCGAGCCGGAAGGCGTGCGTCACTTCGCCGAAGGCCTCGACGAGATCCTGGTGGTCGAGGAGAAGCGCCAGGTGGTCGAGTACCAGTTGAAGGAGCAGCTCTACAACTGGCGCGACACGGTGCGCCCGCGCGTGGTAGGCAAGTTCGACGAGAAGGGCGAATGGGTGCGGCCGCACGGCGACTGGCTGCTGCCGCCGCACGCCGAGCTCACCCCGGCGATGGTCGCGCGCGTGATCGCGCAGCGCATCGTGCGGCTGGACCTGCACCCGCGTACCATGGAGAAGCTGCGCGCCCGGGTCGACTGGATCAACGCCAAGGAAGCCGCGCTAGCCAAGCCCAAGATCACGCTCAATCGGATCCCCTACTTCTGCTCGGGATGCCCGCACAACAGCTCGACCCAGGTGCCCGAGGGCAGCCGCGCGACCGCGGGCATCGGCTGCCACGTCATGGCGATCTGGATGGACCGGTCGACCTCGACCTTCACCCATATGGGCGGCGAAGGCGTGCCGTGGATCGGGCAGGCGCCGTTCTCGAGCACCCGGCACATCTTCGCCAACCTCGGCGACGGCACGTACTACCACTCGGGGATCCTGGCTATCCGCGCGGCGGTCGCGGCGAAGGTCAACATCACCTACAAGATCCTCTACAACGACGCGGTGGCGATGACCGGCGGCCAGCCGGTCGACGGTCCGATCTCGCCGCAGATGCTCGCGCAGCAGTGCGCGGCCGAGGGCGTGGCGAAGATCGTGGTGGTGAGCGACGAGCCGAACAAGTATCCCGCCGGCTACTTCGCCTCCGGCGTCGCCATTCACGATCGCTCCGAGCTCGATCGCGTCCAGCGCGGGCTGCGCGACACACCCGGATGCACGGTGCTTCTCTACGACCAGACCTGTGCGGCGGAGAAGCGCCGGCGCCGCAAGCGCGGCAAGTATCCCGATCCGGCCAGGCGCGTGGTCATCAACGAGCTGGTGTGCGAAGGCTGCGGGGATTGCGGCGTCAAGTCGAACTGCGTGTCGGTGGCGCCCGTCGAGACCGAGTTCGGCCGCAAGCGCACCATCGACCAGTCCTCGTGCAACAAGGACTACTCCTGCGTGAACGGCTTCTGCCCGAGCTTCGTCACCGTCGAAGGCGGGAGTCTTCGGAAGCCGAAGAAAGCGGACGCGGTCGATTTTTCTCGTTTGCCTGAGCCCGCGCTGCCCGCGACGCGCGACCCGTACAGCATTCTCGTCACCGGCATCGGCGGCACCGGCGTGGTCACCATCGGCGCGCTGCTGGGCATGGCCGCGCACCTGGAGGGCAAGGGCGTCTCGGTGCTCGACATGACCGGGCTCGCGCAGAAGAACGGCGCCGTCGTGACGCACGTGCGCGTGGCCGATGCGCCCGAAGCGCTGTACGCGACCCGCATTGCGGCGGGCGAAGCGAAGCTCGTGCTCGCCTGCGACATCCTGACCGGTGTGGGCTACGAAGCGCTCGCCAAGATGCAGAAAGGCGTGACCAAGGCGCTGGTGAACACGGCGCTCGTCATGCCCGCCGACTTCACCCGCAATGCCGACCTCGTCTTCCCCACCGGCTCGATGGAGCAGGAGATCCGCGACGCGGTGGCGCCGGGCGACGCCGAGTTTCTCGATGCGACCAAGCTCGCCACCGGTCTCCTGGGCGACTCGATCGCGACCAATCTGTTCATGGTCGGCTACGCCTACCAGCGCGGGTTGATTCCGGTCGGCGAGGAGGCGATCCTGCGCGCGATCGAGTTGAACGCCACGGCGGTGGAGTCGAACAAGCAGAGCTTCCGCTGGGGCCGGCTCGCCGCGGTCGAGCCGCAGCGCGTGCTCGAGCTCGCGATTCCGCAGGAGAAGCCCGATTCGCAACGCCTGTCGGGCTCGCTCGACGAGCTGATCGCGCGACGCGCCGAGTTTCTCATCGGCTATCAGGACGCCGCGTACGCGAAGCGCTACACCGATTTCGTCGCCAAGGTGCGCGCGAGCGAGGCGCAAATACTCCCCGGCGCGAGCGCGCTCACCGAGGCGGTCGCGCGCTACTACTTCAAGCTCCTCGCCGTCAAGGACGAGTACGAAGTGGCCCGGCTGTACTCCGACGGCGAATTCGCCAGGCGCGTCGCGGCGCAGTTCGAGGGCGATTACAAGCTCGTCTTCCACTTGGCGCCGCCGCTCACCAACAAGCCGGACGCGAGGACCGGAGAAGCGAGGAAGAAGCGCTACGGTCCCTGGATGATGGCGGTGTTCCGCGTGCTGGCGAGCATGAAGCGCCTGCGCGGCACCGCGTTCGACCCCTTCGGGCGGACCCCGGAGCGCAAGCAGGAGCGCGCGCTCATCGCCGACTACGAGGCGCTGATCGACGAGCTCACGCCTCGGCTCGCAGCGCACAACCACGCCATCGCGGTGGAGCTCGCGAGCATCCCCGAGCACATCCGCGGCTACGGTCACGTCAAGCAGCGGCATCTCAAGGCCGCGAAGGCGAAGGAATCCGAGCTGGTCGCGGCGTTCCGCGCCGCGCGGCCGGCGGTCGCCGAAGCGGTGAAGGTCGCGGCGTAGCCCCGGGTCAACCCGAAGGGTAGCGCGGATGAAGATCGGCATCGTCTCCGACAGCCACGACCGCGCCGACGCGCTGGCGCACGCGGTGCGCGGCGCCGCCGCGGAGGGTGCCACCGCGGTGATTCATTGCGGCGACCTCATTGGCGCGAACACGCTGCGCTCGGCCATGAGCCTCGGATTGGCCTTGCACCTGATTCACGGCAACAACCTCGGAGACTCTCTCGCCCTGCACAGGCTTTCGCACGAGAGCGGCGGCCTCGTCCGCTACTACGGCGCCGACGCGCGCATCGAGCTCGGCGGGCGCCGCATCTTTGTCGTGCACCTCCCGGAGTACGGCTATGCGATGGCGTGCACGGGGGACTGGGACCTCGTCTGCTGCGGCCATTCGCACAGCGCCGGCATCGCGCGCGTGCCCAACGTCAAGGGCGGCACGACCTGGCTGGTCAATCCCGGCACGGTGGCAGGGCTTTCTGCGCCCGCAACGTGGATCGTCGGCGACCTCGCGGCGATGCGCTTTGACCTGCGCAACCTCGGCACCTAGCGCCCCGCTGCGCCATCGCCAGACGGCTAGTCGAGGGCAATCGATTGGCTCTATCGGTTCATCGAAATTTGTTCGTGGGCCAGATAGCCAACATCCAACAGAATAGCCAACATCCAATAGAATAGACGGCCGCACCGCCATTCTCACGACCCTGCTCTTCGTTTCCGTTCGCTGGTCCAAGTTCGCGCATATGTTCTACGAGCCGGCGGTCGCGTTCCAGAGAAGGGTTGAGGAAGCAGGCGGTTCCTCGGACCTCCCGACCCCGGCTGCCGAGAGCCACATCGTCAGGAGCTGATCGCTATGCCCACCTACACCGACATGACGTGATGTGACGGCTGCGGCGAGTGCGTGGATATCTGTCCTTCCGACATCATGCACATCGATACGGTCTACCGGAGGTCTTACAACATCGAGCCCAATTTCTGCTGGGAGTGCTACTCGTGCGTCAAGGCATGCCCGCAGCATGCGATCGATGTCCGGGGATATGCCGACTTCGCCCCGCTGGGCCACAAGGTGAGGGTGCTCAGAGAGGAGGAAAAGGGATCGATCTCCTGGAAGATCAGGTACCGCGATGGGAGGCTCAAGGAGTTTACATTTCCGATCAGGACTACCCCGTGGGGTTCGATAAAGCCGCCGTCGGATTACGAGAGGCCCGACTTAAGCGCTCTCGGCTCGCCAATGCTCTCGCACGAGCCCGCGGCACTGCACGTCGAGACGCTCCCGACACTGCCGCCTTCCAACAAAACGAAAGTGTGAGGCCATGGCCAGAAGAACGCGCTTCGTCGATTCGGACATCCTTATCATAGGCGGCGGCTTTGGCGGATGCGGGGCCGCTTATGAGTCGCGCTACTGGGGGCGCGATCTCAAGATCGTCCTCGTCGAAAAGGCCAACGTCGAGAGGAGCGGCGCCGTAGCGCAAGGCCTGTCGGCTATCAACTGCTACATGGGCATGCAGTGGGGCGAGAACCAGCCGGAGGACTTCGTGCGCTACACGCGCGGCGACCTGATGGGTCTCGTGAGAGAGGACCTCGTCTACGACATCGCCCGGCACGTGGACTCCACGGTGCATAAGTTCGAGGAGTGGGGCCTGCCGATCCTCAAGAACCCGCAGACGGGCCGGTACCTGAGAGAAGGCAAGTGGCAGATCATGATCCACGGCGAGAGCTACAAGCCGCTCATCGCCGAGGCCGCGCGGAAATCCGCCACCGAGGTCTACAACCGGATCATGGTGACGCACCTGCTGATGGACAAGGCGCGGCCCAACCGCGTTGCGGGTGCGGTCGGTTTCAACGTCCGCAACGGCGATTTCTACGTCTTCAGGGCGAAGGCGGTGATCGTCGGCGCGGGCGGCGGCTCGCACATTTACCGGCCGAGGGCTGTGGGCGAAGGCATGGGAAGAACCTGGTACGCGCCGTGGAGCACGGCTTCGGCCTACGGCCTGCTGATCCCGACGGGCGCCGTCATGACGCAGATGGAGAACAAGATCGTTCTCACGCGCTTCAAGGACGGCTACGGCCCGGTCGGCGCCTGGTTCCTGCTGCTGAAATCGGAGGCGACGAACGCCGCGGGGGAATTCTACGAGAAGGATCGCTATTCCGAGATCAAGGAGCGCGTCGGCCACTACGTCGACATCCACCCGATGCCCACCTGCCTGCGCGATCACGCCATGCTCGAGGAGATCAAGGCCGGCAAAGGCCCGATCTACATGCACACGCAGAAGGTTCTCGACACCAAGGAGAAGGAAGAGATCGGCTGGGAGGATTTTCTCGACATGACGGTCGGCCAAGCGGTCGTCTGGGCAGCGCAGAACATCGATCCCAAGGAAAAGCCTTCCGAGCTGACTACCTCCGAGCCCTACATCATGGGCTCTCACGCCACGTGCTCCGGCGCGTGGGCGAGCGGCCCCGAGGACTGCGCACCGACGGACTACCAGTGGGGCTACAACCGCATGACGACCGTGCAGGGGCTCTTCGGCGCCGGCGACACGATCGGCGGTTCCGCGCACAAGTTCTCGGCCGGCTCTTTCACGGAAGGAAGGCTCGCGGGGAAAGCCGCCGTGGGGTACGTCATGGACCGCAAAGCCGAATCGGCTCAGGTCGACGACGAGGCGATCGAGCGGCTCAAGCAAGTGGTGTTCAAGCCGCTGGAAACCTACCGGGTGGGCAGGAACGAGATCGTCGCGGGAACCGTGGCGCCGGGCTACATCAACCCTCTCCAGGGCCTGCAGCGGCTCGAGAAGATCATGGATGAATACGCGGGCGGCTACAGCATGTTCTACGTCACGAGCGAGAACCTGCTCAACCGCGGCCTGGAGCTTCTCGGCATGCTGCAGGAGGACTTCGAGAACATCGGCGCCGAGGACCTGCACCAGCTCCAGAGGGCCTGGGAGCTACAGCACCGCATCGTGACTGGCGAGGCGGCGGCACGGCATACGCTCTACAGGAAGGAGACGCGCTGGCCGGGCTACTACTATCGCAGCGATTATCCGAAGCTCGACGATGCCGAGTGGCACTGCTTCACCGGATCTCAGTACGACGCGAGAACCGGTGAATGGCAAATGTCGAAGCTTCCGGTCCACCGCATCGTGCCGGGCTTCGAGCTGCTGCTGCCGCGCGCATGAAGTGCGTGGCCTCGCAGCTCTTCCATCTCGGCCCTCCGTCGTAACAATCCCCTACTTGAGAACGGTGAGACTCGGCCGTCCGGTCGGCGCGCTCTGCCGTCCGGGATCCCACAGCAGATAGATCTTGCCGTAGGTCTCCTCGAGGCTCTTCCCGACCTTGGCCGCCTCCTCGGGCGACAGATCGGGCAGCGTGGCGGACACCTTGGGGATCTCCGTCTTGTGGTAGTGCCACAGGCGCTTCTCCGCGTCGCTGAATTTCGCCCTCGCGGCCGAAGGCACGACGACCTCGACCCCCGCCAGCCGCGCGTTCGAATCGTCGCTGTCGAACAACTGGCACTCCGTCAGGTCGCCCGCCACGGGCTTGCAGTAGTGATGCGCGATCAAGTCCGGCTTCCTGGGGAAGTGGAGCTTGGCGTCGATGTGCAGCGCCCACCCGTCGGCAGGCTTCGTCTCAGCGGCCGGCGCGGGCGACGCGCCGAGCGCGGCCGCAACACCGAGAACCAAGACTGCTCTCTTGTCCATATCGGCCCTCCACGGCGCACGTCGCCAAATGCCGGCCTATACTTTCGCTCGTGCGGCGCGGCTCGAAAATACGCAGGAATGCGTAGCGCGGCCCGGCCCGCGCCGGCGCATCATGGAAATGCAAGCGCGATGCTGACGACCAGGGATTACCGCAACGGGTGGTACTTGCTGTCCGACATGAGCGACGCCGCGCGCGACGCCGTGTCGTTCGCGCGCCGCGGCACGGAGCTGCTGCCGCGGCTGGTCGCTTCCGAAATCACCACGCTTTCGGTGTGCGACCTAGCCCGCAACACGCGTCGCGTCGTGAGCGCGCCTGCGGCGGCCATCTCGGCCGCCGACCGAGCGATCTTCGATCGGCATTTTCGCGCGCACCCGCTGGTGCAGTTTCACTCCGCGCACCTCGACGGCGGAGCGCACCGCATCAGCGATTCGGTTGCCGCGGCGCAGTTCCGCCGCGGCGCGCTCTACAACGAGTACTACCGCAAGATCGGCATCGACCATGTGGTCGCGGTGCCGATGTTCGTGGACCGCAGGCTGCTGGTGAGCTTCGTTCTCAACCGGACTAAGCGCGACTTCAGCGACCGCGAATGCGCGCTGCTCGATCTGGTGCGGCGGCCGCTCGCCGCGCTCTACCGCGGCCTGCTTGCGCTCGAACAGACGCGCGACGAGGGCCCGTTCGACACGCTTCCCGTGACGCCGCGCGAGCGCGAGGTGCTGACCTGGGTCGCCGCGGGAAAGACCGACCGGCAGATCGCCGAGATCCTTGGCATGAGCCCGCGCACCGCGCAGAAGCACTTGCAGCGCATCTACGAGAAGCTGGGCGTCGAGACCCGCACCGCCGCGGTGATGCGGGCGCTCGGCAGGAAATCCTAGCTCAGGCGCGGCGCAGGAAGTCGAACTCGCAGCCGGCTCGCCCAACCGACCCGCGCCGTGACCCCTGGTGAGCGTCATGCGGCGATTGCAGGAAGGCACTGACTCGCTAGCTGCTAGCGATTCGGACGATCAGCGCAGGGCGATCATCGCTCCACCTGACGCTGCACCGGCTGGCCGATGTCTTTCGGCGTGCCGGGGGCGATGACGAGGTAGCGGCGCGAGGTCTGCGCTTCGGAGCCGATCACCTGGCGGATGGGGCCGACGCTGTTGATGATCGCTGCCCCCGCCGGGTTGGCCATGAAGGCGGCGAGCGGCTCGAGCGTGCCGCTGCCCTCCGGGTTCTGCGCCAACGCGAGCACGTAGGGCTTCTTCGGCTCGAGCCCGGTCGCCGCGCCCTGCAGGATCTGCACGGCGCCCTGAGCGAAGAGCGACACGCGCGTCGCCGGCTTGCCGTCTGTCCCGGCAAGCGTGAGCTGCACCACCTTCCCGATCGACTCGAGCGGCTGGAGATTGGCGCTTGCCTCGCCGCTCGGTACGGCGTCTGGCACGTACACCACCCCCTGCGGTGCCTGGCCCACCGGGATGGTGGCGACGAGCTTGTTGTCGAGCGTGTCGATGACGGCGACGGCATCTGCGTTCTCGATGCCGACGTACATGCGCTTGCCGTCTCCCGAGGGCCATAGCCCATGCGGCAGGTCGCCGGTGGAGACCTCGGCGACCTGCTCGAAGGTGTCGGTGCGAAAGACCTTGATCGCGTTCGCGCCCCCCACCGTGACGTAGGCGAACTGGCCACGCGCGTTGCGCGCGATGTTGACGTGGTTGGTAAGCGGCCCGGTGTCGAGCGTCTTGAGCACTTTGAACGGCGGCCGAGCGTCGAACACCATCGTCTTGCCGACGTCCTTGAGCGTGAACCAGACCTGCTTGCCGTCGGGCGTCGCGGCGATATCAGGGCAGAACGGGCTCGCCTGCTTCACCCGCCCGACGATCCTGTGATTCGCCGTCGAGATAATCACGGTCTCTGGCGAGAAGCTCGAGCACACATAGCCGTACTCGCCGTCCGGCGCAAAGATCGTCATGCCGGGCCCGTTGGGTACCTTGATGCGCGCCTTTTCGCGGAACGTTTTGCCGTCGAGGACGGCGATGTAGTCCTCGCCTCGCACGCTCACCCACACCTCGCGGCCGTCCGGGGTGAAGAACGCTTCGTGCGGCGAGCGACCGACGTAGGTCACGTCTTTCACCGCGTTGGTCGCCGTGTCGATGAACGTCACCGAGTTCGAGCCGATCGAGACCACGGCGAGCGTGCGATGGTCGGGCGCGAAGCCCATGCCGTGCACCAAGAGCTGCCCCTTGTAAAGCGGGCTGAGGTTGCCGGGCGTCGGGTCGCCCAGCTTGATCACGCCGAGCAGCCGGTTGTCCGCCGGATCGATCACCGAGACGGTATTGGAGAACTGGTCGGCGGTGTAGAAGCGGTCGCGGTGGCTGATGGAGATGTCGCGCCCCTGCGCAGCATCGGGCACCTGGCCGGCCGGCACCGGTCCGGCGACGCCGAGAAGCGCAAGAGCAAGAACGGGCAGTTTCATTCGCGGGTCCTTTGATTCGAACGGATGGGCTTCGGGGTTATAGGCTGGAATGAAGGCACTCGATACGCTCGCGCCCTTGTTTCGGGCTGGTGAAGCTTGCTCCGGCCAACGCCTGGCGCACCAGGATGCTGAACCGAACCTCGACTTGATTGAGCCATGAGCAGCCTTCATGGCGATGTGAGTAACACATACGCCAAGCTCGCCAAGCTAACCAATTGCAAGTTAGCGGGCGGAATGGCCTGCAAGCTTCACCTCCACGCCCTCACCCAGCCCAGCGTAATACTCGCGCAGGATCTCCAGCACCTCGGGGCGGGAGAATTCCGGCGGCACCGGGCTACCCTCCGACAGCCACTTGCGCAGCTTGGTGCCCGAAACGAGCAGCCGATCCTTGTCCTCGTGCGGACACGTGCGGCCCGAGGCCATCCCGCCGCAGCGGTAGCACCAGAAGGTCCAATCGATCTTGAGCGGCCGCGTCTGGAGCGCATCGCGGGGGACCTCGTCGAAGACCCGATGCGCGTCGAACGGCCCGTAATAGCTGCCCACGCCCGCGTGGTCCCGCCCGACGATCTGGTCCGAGCAGCCGTAGTTCTGTCGGAACAGCGCGTGCAGCAGCGCCTCGCGTGGGCCCGCGTAGCGCATGTCCAGGGGGTAGCCCGCCTGGACCACCGTGCCCGGACGGAAGTAGTTTTCGATCAGCACGGCGATGGCGCGGGTGCGGACTTCCGCAGGGATGTCGCCCGGCTTCAGGCTGCCAAGCAGCGAGTGCACGAGCACGCCGTCGCAGACCTCGATCGCCACCTTGGCGAGATACTCGTGCGAGCGATGCATCGGATTGCGCGTCTGGAAGGCGGCAACGCGCGACCAGCCGAGGCGCTCGAACGCGGCGCGCGTCTCGGCGGGCGTCATGAACAGCGCCCCGTACTTCGCCTTGAACCCGCCGTCGGAGAGCACTTTGACCGGCCCGGCGAGATTCACCTCGGGCTGCTGCATGACCATTTTCACGCCGGGGTGCTCCGCGTCGGTGGTCCGGAAGACCGACGCGCATTCGTGCGCCTTGTCGATCGTATATTTCTCGGTGACCGTCATGGTCGCGAGCAGCGCATCGTCTTCCGGGGCCGTGAGCGCGATGTCTTCGCCGATGCGGATCGCGGCCGCCGTGGCCGCGTCCGCCGACAAGGTGATCGGGATCGGCCAGAACACGCCCGAAGCGGTGCGGTAGCTCTCGCACACACCCTCCCAATCCGCGCGGGTCATGAACCCCTCGAGCGGCGTGAAGCCGCCGATGCCGAGCATGACGAGGTCGCCCTTCTCGCGCGAGCTGACCCGCACGGCGCGCAGAGATCGGGCACGCGAGCATTCCGCGGCCAGCGCCGCGGGCGCGACCAGCAGCGGCTTGAGCGGACCGCCTCCGTGCGGGGGAACCAGGGTGGACAAGGCGAGTGTGGACTGGTGTCGCGTTTCCGGTGTGCCCGGTCATTGTGTTGTGCCACCGCACCCGAAGCAAAGCCGATGTTCTGATCCGCCGATAAGCGCGGCTGATAACCCGCGGGCAGTGCCGGGCGCGCCGGCAAAGCTTTTCCATTCTAGGACCGACAGGTGTTTTTGTGGTAAATAGGCAGGCCCAAGCAATGGCCGGGCCAACTCATGGCGGAGCGGCGCCTTCAGGTCTTCCACGCGGTCGCGAAGCACCAGTCCTTCACCAAGGCGGCGGAGACTTTGTTCATGACGCAGCCAGCCGTGACCTTCCAGATCAAGCAGCTCGAGGAGCATTTCAACGCCCGGCTGTTCGAGCGCGGTCCCGGGCATGTCTGCCTCACTCCGGCCGGTTCGTTGGTATTCGAGTACGCTGAGCGCATCTTGGCGCTTTCAGCGGAGCTCGATGCGCGCATGAAGGATCTGGCCGGCCAGGTCGCCGGCCCGCTGCTCATCGGCGCGAGCATGACCATCGCGGACTACCTCCTGCCCAAGATACTCGGCGAGTTCAACGCCCGCTTTCCGAGCATGGTGCCGCGCCTGCTGGTCGCCAACTCGGAGGCCGTCCAGAACCAGGTCGCCGAGCACAGTCTCGACATCGGTTTCATCGAGGGCGAATCTCTGCTGCCGTCACTGGTCACGGAGGTCTGCTGCGAGGACGAGCTCGAGCTCGTGTGCGCGCCGCGCCATCCGCTCGCCAAGCAGGCGTCGGTCACTCCCGACCTGCTCGTGCAACACGCCTACGTGAGCCGCGAGCCAGGTTCCGGGACCCGCGAGGTCGCGGTCCGTTATCTGCAGAAGTTCGGCATGGCCCCCGACGCGCTGCAGCCGGTGATGGAGCTCGGCAGCCCCGAGGCGCTGAAGGGGGTGGTGGCGAGCGGGTTCGGCTTCGCGATCATGTCACGCGCGACGGTGACCAAGGAGACGCGCCTCGGCCAACTGGTGGGGATTCCGTTCTCCCCACGCATGGTGCGCAACCTTTGCGTGGTCTACCCGAAGCAGAGTTTCCACTCCAAGATCCTCGCGAGCTTCATCGCCTTCGCCAAGGAGCGCCTGCCCGCGCTGCTGGCGAACGGCGGCTCCGAATGAGACGGTCAGCGATCGGCGGCGCCGGGATCCTTGGTTAGGCCGAAAGTACCTTGTGGCGCCGCGTCCGGGATTCGCGCACAGCGCGCATCCCGCGGCTTCGGCGCAATGCAATGCCCGCCGCTACCCGCGGCCGTGCCGGCGATTGAGTTGCGCTTCGAACTGCCGCAGGAGCGCGTCGATGATGAAGCCAACCACGCCGATCGCGATCATCCCCGACATGACGATCGCCGTGCTGATGCTCGCCTGGCCCTTGACCAGCAGATAACCGATACCGCTCGAGGCGACGATCAGCTCGGCGCCGACCAGCGATTGCCAGCCCAGGCCGGCGCTCACCCGCAATCCGGCGACGATCGACGGCACGGAAGCCGGGAGCAGCACTTCGGTGATGATCCGCCAGTTGCGCGCGCCGAGTGTCCGCGCCGCCTCGATCAAACGCTCGTCGACGTAGCGCGCACCGCGATAGGCGTTGATCACACACGGCGGGAACGCGCCGGTGAAGATCACGAGCACCGGGCCTCCGATCCCCGTGCCGAACCAAAGCGCGGCGAACGGCACCCAGGCAATGGGCGCCACGAAGCGCAGCGCGTCGAAGAGCGGCGAGACCACTGCGTCGAGCCAGCGAAACCAACCCATTGCCAGCCCCAGCGGGACGCCGATCGCGATCGCGAGGCCGAAGCCCATGGCGAAGCGCTTGAACGACGACGCGAGATGCTCCTGCAGGGTGTAGCCGACGAACGGCTGCTGAAGGAGATCGATGAATTTCGCGGCGACCGTCCAGGGCGGCGGCAGGAATTGCGGCGGCGCGAGCCCAGCGAGCGCGGCGATGCTCCAGACCCCGAAAAACGTCGCCAGTCCGGCGCCGCTCAGCAAGTAGAGCTCACGCCGGGCGAGCACCGTCTGCGGCGTCATGACGCGCGCCAGGGCATCGCCTTGCCCTCGAGCCACTCCAGCGCCAGCGTCATGATCCCGCCGGCCAGCGCCACACCGAGCATACCGACCACGATCATCGCGGGGAAAAGGTCGAGCCCCGCCTGGTAGAGCACGTGCCCGAGGCCGACGATGGCGCCGATCAGCTCCCCGGCGACCAGCGTCGTCCAGGAAGCCTGCAACGACAGGCGCAGGCCGGTGAAAATCAGGGGCAGCGCGCCGGGAATCAGCACTTCCCGCACCAGCATCGCGCGGCCCACACCGAGCGAGCGGGCCGCTTCGATCATGTAGGGCTCGATCGAGCGCACGCCCGCATAGCTGTTAATGACCGCGGGCACGAATGCAGCGAACCAGATGACGAGCACCTTGGCCGCATCGCCCAGCCCCAGCCAGACGATCGCGAGCGGAATCCAGGCGAGTGGTGGAATCGGCCGCAGCAGGAGAAATACCGGATTGACGACCGCTTCGGCGCGTCGGCTCCAGCCTATCAGCATGCCGAGCGGCACGCCGATCGCGACCGCGACCGCGAAGCCCATCAGCACGAGCCAGGAGCTTTGTAGGAAGTGCTGGTACAGAAGGCCATCGGCATAGCCGTTGAACGCAATCTGCCGCAGAGCCTGCAACACCTCGGCCGGCGTCGGAAAATAGACCTGCGGGATCCAGGCCGTCAGCGTGGTCGCGACATACCACAGCGCCGCGATCGCGGCGAACGTGCCGGCGCCCGTCGTCAGCCGGAAGGCGGCCGATCGACCGTTGCGCATCGCCCGCGCTCTAGTCAGTGCGATTCGCGAATGCCTTGAGCTTCGGGTCGCGATCGACCATGCGCATGTACTCGTCGGAGATGTACTGCGCCGCCCGCGGCGCCTCGGGGATCGTGCCGGTGCTCTTCATGAACTCGGCGATCTGGGTCATCCACTTGTCGACCTCCGACGGCCCCTTCGCGCGGTCCATGATCCGGAGCTGTCCCGCCAGATCGAACGTGGGGCGGGTGGTGAATTCCTTGCGCATCGACACCTCGGAAATCGTCACACCGCCCACTTCGTAGAATTTCTTCATGAGCGCGATCGCCTCAGGCTGATGCGCGTTCATCCACCTCCAAGCCCGCAGGTAGACCGCGAGGAACTTGGCGACGTTCTGCGGCTGCTCCTTCGCGTAGTCCGCGCGCACAACGAGCGCGCCGGGAATGACCGTGCCCGTGTCCCTCCCGGAGCAGAGCACCTTCGCGCCCTCCTTCTCCTCCATCGTGTAGATGTTCGGTGCCCACAGGCCGCCGAGATCGGCGTTGCGCGACGACATCGCGGAGATGATTTCCGCCTGGCCCATACTCTTGATGGTGACATCGGTCTTTTTGAGGCCCCATTTGGCGAGGCAGGATTGCACCGCGTAATCCCCGGTCGAGTTCGCGGTCAGCACGATGGTCTGGCCCTTGATCGATTGCGGGTTCTTCGAGAATCCGGCGGCCTTGTCCGCGGTCGCGAGCAACGCGTTGCCGGCCGACTCGTCGTTGGTGAGGCCGATGGTGAGCAGGTTGTAGCGCGCCGCGCCGAGCACGGCCGGGACGGATCCCGTGCCGCCCACGTCCCAGGACTTCGACGCCGAGGCGGCGATTTGCGGCACGCCCGCGGGGAAGGTGCTGAACGACGCCTTCAATCCGAGCTCCGCCCACCAGCCCTTTTCGCTCGCGACGTAGAACGGCAGCGCCCAGTAGAGCGCCGGCTGATAGCTCACCTTGATCTCGGTGAGCTGCGCCTGCGTTGCGGTTCCAACGCCGGCCAGAGCCGTGGCAAGCACCGCATGTCGAATGAGCTTCAGCATGATGTTTACCCTCCTCCTCGTGATGGGTGGTCGTGCTTCGTTCAGTGGTCGTTGCGCGCCAGTTGGTCGCGCAGCAGCCGCCAGATGTGCGTGCGCAGGTGGACGAAGGATGGCTCGTCCATCACGTCTTCGATCCGCTCGTGTCGCTCCCAGCGCTCGGCCTTGCGTACCGCCGCGACGTCGACGATCTCGGCGATGCGCCCCGGCCGCCGCGTCATGACCACGACGCGGTCGGCAAGATAAACGGCTTCCTCCACCGCATGCGTGATGAACAACACGGTGCGCGGGCTCACGCGCGCGAGCTTGATCAGCTCTTCCTGCATGACGACCCGCGTCTGCGCGTCCAGCGCGCCGAACGGCTCGTCCATCAGCAGGACGTCGGGGTCGAGCACGTAACTGCGCGCGATCGCCACCCGCTGCTGCATGCCGCCGGAGAGCTGATGCGGAAACGCGGACTCGTAGCCTTGCAGGCCCATCAGCTTGATATAGCGGGCGATGCGCGCCCGGCGCTCGCCGGCGGGCACGCGCACCGCGCGCAAGCCGAAGTCGATGTTCTGCTCGACGGTCTTCCAGGGAAAGAGCGCGAACTGCTGGAAGACGACCGAGCGCTCGGGCCCGGGTCCGGCCACCGGCTTGCCGCCGACCGTGATCGAGCCGCGTGTCGGGAACTCAAGGCCCGCCGCCATCCGCAGGCAGGTGGTCTTGCCGCAGCCCGAGGGACCGACGACGGCCACGAATTCCCGCGCCTGCACTTCGAAGCTCACCTCGTCGACCGCCGGAATCTCTCTGCCGTTGTGCTGGAAGACCCGGGCTACCCGATCGAAGACGATGTCGCTCATCAGTGCGGCCGCAGGATGATCTTCGCCGCGGCGGCACGGCCTTGGTCGAGATCGCGGAACGCGCGCGCGCCTTCAGCGAGCGGCCGCTCCTCGATCCACGCGAGGTCGCCGAATGCGCCTTCGTGCAGCGCCTGCACCGCCGCGCGCAGATCCGCCGTCGAATAGGTGTACGTGCCGATCAGCGTGATCTCCGCCAGCGTGAGCTTGCGCATGTCGATCTCGGAGGCTCCGTCGGCGAGCCCGATGTGCATGACTACGCCGCCTGGCTTGACCGCGGCGAAGGCCGCCTGGCGCGTGGCGCGCGCGCCGACGGCGTCGAGCACGAGGTCGACGGCATCCCCGCCGGCGGCCGACTCCATGCCCGGATCATACGTCGGCCAGCCGCTCGCGCGCCACGCGGAATCGCGCCGCAAAGCGTTGGTCTCGGAGATCAAAAGATGACGGCAGCCGTAGCTCTTCAGGAGGAGGGCGGCGAGGAGTCCGACCGCGCCGGCGCCGAGCACGAGCACCCGACACTCGGGCAGCGGGCGGGCGAGCGCGCGCATCGCGAGATGGATCGAATGCAGTGCAGTCGCCGCGGGCTCGGCCAGGACGCCCGCGCGCACCGCCATGCCCTCGGGAAGCTCGATCACACTCGCCGCCGCCGTCGTTACGTACTCGGCGAAGCCGCCAGCGCGCGTCATGCCGAGCATCGTGCGCTCGGCGCACAGGTTGTTGCGCCCCTGGACGCAATACTCGCAATCACCGCAGGTGATGAGAGGATTGACCGTCACGCGCCGCCCCCTGCCCGGCCCTTCGAGAATCTCGCCGGCAAGCTCGTGTCCAAGGATCAGCGGCGGAACGCGGCGCGGATCGCGGCCGTGATAGGCGTGCAAGTCCGACCCGCAGATGCCGACCGCGTCGATGCGGATCAGCACCTCGCCTGCAGCCGGTCGCGGGGCGGGCTCATCGCGAAACGTCATCTCGTTCGGATGCGTGTAGACCAGCGCCTTCATACGCTCATCCCGCCGAGAATCCGCCGTCGACGAAGATCGTCTGGCCGGTCACGTAATCCGAGGCGCGGCTCGCCAGAAACAACGCCGTGCCCCACAGGTCGGTCAGCTCGCCGTTGCGGCCCACGAAGGTCCTCTCCGCCGTCTGCTCCCACTTGTCCGGATCGTTCGCCACCGGTGCTGTGAGCGCGGTCGCGAAAAAGCCCGGCGCGATGGCGTTCGCGGTCACGCCATGCCGTGACCATGCTTCCGCTTGGGCGCGCGTGAGCTGCATGATCGCCCCTTTCGATGCGCCGTAGGGGGCGGAGTTCGCGAACGCGCGCACCGACTGCAACGAAGCGATGTTGATGATGCGACCCCAGCCGCGCCGGATCATGGCCGGCGCGAGGCATTGCGCGAGAAAAAACGGCGCGTCGAGATTGAGCCGCAGCGTCGCGTCCCAGTCCTCCTCCGTCACATCGAGGATTGGCTTGCGCAGGTTGACACCGGCCGCACACACGAGAACATCGGGCGAGCCGAAGGGCTCCGCGGCGCGCGTCCCGCAGCGCTTGAGCGCCGCACGGTCGGCGAGGTTGCAAGGCAGCGTGGCAGAGCGTCCGCCCTCCTTTCCGATCGCCTCGCGCACACGCTCCAGCTCGTCGGCGCGTCGGGCCACGAGCACGACCGCGGCGCCCGCGCCGGCGTAGGCCCGCGCTATCGTCCGGCCGATACCCGAGCTCGCCCCGGTGACGACGGCCACGCGTCCGGAAAGAGCGAACAATTCGCTGGCCGACATAGCATCAGCCCTGCACGGGCGCGCCGCGCTCGAAAAGTTCGCCCGGAAAATATTTGGCAAGGCGCTCATCCGCGGTGCGCGCATGCGCTTCCATGCCCTCGAGCCGCGAGATTCGAGCAGTGACCTGCGCGATGTCGCGATTCGCTTCGCGCGTCATGCGCTGCCAAGTGACCGTCTTCAGGAACTTGTGCACGGACAGTCCCCCGGAATAGCGCGCCGCCCCCTTGGTGGGCAGGATGTGATTGGGGCCCGAGGCCTTGTCGCCGAACGCGACCGTGGTTTCCTCGCCGAGAAACAGCGACCCATAGCAGCTCAAGCGCGAGAGCCACCAGTCGAGGTCGCTCGCCTGCACCTCGAGATGCTCGGGCGCGTAGCGGTCGGAGGCTTGCGCCAGATCTTCGCGCGTCTCGCCGAGCACCACCTCGCCGTAATCGCGCCACGCCGCGCCAGCCGCCTCGCGTGCCGCCGTCGGGAGCGCGGCGATGAGCTGCGGCACGCGCCGCATCACCGTTTCGGCGAGCGAACGCGAGTTGGTCATCAGCCATGCCGGCGACTCGGGTCCGTGCTCGGCCTGACCGACGAGGTCCGCCGCAACGATCCCGGGGTCGGCCGACTCGTCGGCGATGATCGCCACCTCCGACGGGCCGGCGAAAACGTCGATGCCGACCCTGCCGTAGAGCATCCGCTTCGCTTCGGCGACGAACTTGTTGCCGGGCCCGACGATGATGTCGGCCGGCTTGTCCGTGAACAGCCCGTAGGCGAGCGCGGCGATCGCCTGCACGCCGCCCAGCGTGAGCATCACGTCGGCGCCCGCGACCTGCATCGCGTACAACACATGCGGGTGGATGCCCTCGCCCCGGTAGGGCGTCGAGCACGCGACCACGAAGGGAACGCCCGCCGCCTTCGCGGTGGCGATCGCCATATACGCCGAGGCGATGTGCGCGTAGCGCCCCGTGGGCACGTAGCAGCCCGCGACGTTGATCGGGATCAGCCGCTGCCCGGCGACGAGTCCCGGGCGCACGTCGATCGCGAACTCGCGGATCGAGTCGCGCTGCGCCAGCGCGAAGCCGCGCACGCGCTCGGTCGCGAACTCGATGTCGCGCTTCACCCGCTCCGGGATGTCGTGCGTGCGCCGTTCGATCTCTTCTGGCGTCACGCGGATGTCGCCCGTCCAGCGGTCAAGCTGCGCCGCGTAAGCCCGCACCGCCTTCTCACGATTGCGCTCGATCTCGTCGAGCATACGCTCGACGACTTCGCGCGTGGTGTGGGTCTCGGTCTCGGGTGTTTTCGCGGCCCGCTTCAGATAGGTAATCGCCATCGCCGCCCCTGCGATCTGAAAGCGCTTTCATTGGCACGATAGCAAACGCCGTGCAGGTGGTCAAGGCGACCAACCAAGCAGCGTGGAAGCGCTTTCAGACATGCTATGCTTGCGCTGTGCCCAAGCGAACGACCGCCCGGCTTGCCGACGTCGCCCGCGTGGCCGGCGTGTCGCTCGCCACGGCCTCGCGCGCGCTCTCAGCGCCCGATCTCGTCCAGCGTCAAACCCAGGAGCGTGTACGCCACGCCGCCACGCTCCTGGGCTATCTGCCGCACGGCGCGGCGCGCGCGCTGGCGTCGCGCCGCTCGCGCACGATCGGCGCGGTCGTGCCGACCGTCGACAACCCGATCTTCGCCACTGCCACCCAGGCGCTCGCCCGTGCGCTCTCGGCGGCCTCGCATACCCTGCTGCTGGCCAGCCACGAATACGATCCGCAAGCCGAGGTGGTTGTCACGCGCGCGCTGCTCGAGCGCGGCGTCGACGGACTGATGCTCGTGGGCCTCGATCACACCCCCAAGCTGTTCCACACCATCGATCAGGCCGGCGTCCCCTACGAGCTCACGTGGGCGCTCGATCCCGGCGGCCATCATCACTGCGTAGGGTTCTCCAATCGCGATGCGAGCCGGCGCTCGGTGCAACACCTGCTCGATCTCGGCCATCGCGACTTCGCCGTGCTCTCGGGCCACACCGAGCACAACGACCGCGCGCGCGAACGCCTCGCCGGCGTGCGCGATGCGCTGGCGGCACGACACCTGCCCCTTCCGCCGGAGCGCGTCCTCGAGACGTCCTTCGCCCTCGGCAGCGGGCGCCTGGGCCTGCGCACCCTCTGGCAGCGTGCGGGATGCGAATCGTTCACCGCGCTGGTCTGCGGCAACGACCTGCTTGCGCTCGGCGCGTTGCTCGAGTGCGCCGCGCAGGGCGTTCCCATTCCGCAAGCCCTGTCGATCGTCGGCTTCGACGACATCGAGCTTGCGGCCGAATTCATACCGGCGCTGACCACCGTGCGCGTGCCCTCGTCCGAGATCGGCCGCCGTGCCGCGGAGCGGCTGCTCGCCCGCCTCGGCGGAAAGCGCGAGCCGCGCCTGTGCGAAACGCCGGCTGAGCTCATCATCCGCGCGAGTACCGGCAGCGCGCCTGCTCGCGCCCGTGCCACACGCGCCGCACGGCCGCGAGCGATTGCCGATGAGCCCGTGCGATAATGCCGCGGTCCGCGATTCCAAGCCCGCCGCGAGATGGACCCTCCCTTCGACCTCTCCCGCAGGATCGCGCTCGTCACCGGCGCGTATCGAGGGCTCGGCTTCGCCATCGCGACCGGGTTCGCGCGCGCCGGCGCGACGGTCGTGCTCAACGGGCGCAAGGCGGCCGAGCTCGACGCCGCTGCGGCAAAGCTCTCTGCGCAGGGCCTCGCCGCCGACGCGAGCGTGTTCGACGTCACCGATGGCTCGGCGGTGCGCGCCGCGGTCGCCGCGATCCAGGCCAAGCACGGTCCGATCGACATCCTGGTCAACAACGCCGGCATCCAGCGCCGCGGGGCGATGGTCGATTTCGCGCAAGGCGATTGGGACGCGATCATCGCCACCAACCTGACCGCGCCGTTCATCGTCTCGCAGGCGGTGCTCCCGGGAATGATCGAAAAAAAACGCGGCAAGATCGTGCACATCGCCTCGCTCATGAGCGACTTGGCGCGCCCGAGCATCGTTCCCTACACGGCGGCCAAGGGCGGCGTACGCCAGCTCACGCGCGCGATGGCGGTCGAGCTCGCGCCGCACAACATCCAGGTCAACGCGATCGCGCCGGGCTACTTCGCGACCGAGATGAACCGCGCGCTCCTCGACGATGCGGAGTTCACGGCGTGGGTCAAGAGGCGCACCCCTGCCGGGCGCTGGGGCGATCCGGCGGAGATCGGCGGGCTTGCGGTCTTCCTCGCCTCGAGCGCCTCGGATTACGTCACCGGGCAGATTCTGTTCATCGACGGGGGAATGTCGATAGCGCTCTGACAGGGGCGCTACGCGCTCGGCGTCTCCATCCCACGCGAGCCCCGCCGACGCGCCCGCGCGTTGCCGATATTCGCCGCCCACGTAGCCGC
>DASVPH010000217.1:0-12260 GCA_036382945.1 Casimicrobiaceae bacterium | reverse complement strand
ATACACCTCTTCAAAACGCATGGTCCTGATCTCCTGTAACACGCTCGCCCGGCCCAAGGTCCACCTCCTTTCCAGAGGTCAAACCTTAAACCGGACATTTCATGTGTTACCTGGACCGGACATTCCTCATGTTACTAACAGTTCGATTGACTGCCTGTTGATCGGGCGAGCGTTTTCGCGGATAATGCACGGTTTCCTTGCTTCACCCGCTGCAGATGGGTGAGGCCGTCGGCGGCGCCTTCCGTATCCGTAACAAAACGACGCGATCGGGCGCACCCAATCAACGTCCGCTTAGGACACGTCCACAAGGAGCGCTTCTGCATGCACCACTACGAAATCGTCTTCATCGTCCACCCGGACCAGAGCGAGCAGGTGCCCGCGATGGTCGAGCGGTATCGCACGATGGTCACCAGCCAGGGCGGCCACGCCCACCGGCTGGAGGACTGGGGCCGGCGTCAGCTCGCCTACCCGATCGCCAAGATGCACAAGGCGCACTACGTGCTCATGAACATCGAATGCGGCACAGAGACGCTCTCCGAGCTCGAGCACGCTTTCAAGTTCAACGACGCGGTGCTGCGCCACTTGATCGTCGCTATGCGCGAAGCGGTGGTCACGCCCTCGCCGATGATGAAGGAAGAGAAGTCCCGGTCGCTCCCGGCATCGGGAGCCGCGGCCGGTGGCGGAGCGCCGGCGGGCGCGGCGCCTGCTGCAGCCTCCGCGCCGGCGCCGACACCGACCGCGGCGCGTTGAACCCGAGCGCCGTCGCGGTGCCCGTGAACGAGGTGACGCTCGAGGCGCGGCTTGCTGCCCGCGGCGACTTGCGCTTCACCCCGGCAGGCGTTCCGGCGCTCGATTTTCAGTTGGCGCACGAATCGACGCAGACTGAAGCAAGCCGCCAGCGGCGCGTGGCGTGCGACCTCGCAGCCATCGCGCTCGGCCCGCTCGCGAAGGACTTGGCCGGCGTGGCCGTGGGCGCACAGCTGCGCTGTCGCGGCTTCCTGGCCCGCCGCTACCGGACCGGCACCAGTGTGGCGCTGCACGTGAACGAATTCGAACTGATGGAAGGAAACTGACATGCCCCGCCCGATGGGAAGAGGCTCGAAATTCGGCAAAGGCAAAGGCAAAGGCAAAGGCAAGGACGGCAAGCGTCGTGAGCGCGGCAACCCGCTGTTCAAGCGCAGGAAGTTCTGCCGCTTCACGGCCGAAGGCGTCAAGCAGATCGACTACAAGGATGTCGACGTGCTGAAGGACTTCATCCAGGAAAACGGCAAGATCATGCCGGCGCGCATCACCGGCACGAAGGCGCACTACCAACGGCAGTTGTCGACGGCGATCAAACGCGCTCGCTTCCTCGCGCTGCTACCCTACACCGATCTGCACTGACTCGAGGGATGACCCCATGCAAGTGATCCTGCTCGAAAAGGTGCAGAACGTCGGCGACCTGGGCGAAGTGGTCAAGGTCAAGCCCGGTTTTGCGCGCAATTACCTGATCCCGCAGGGCAAGGCCAAGCGGGCAACACCGGAGAACCTGAAGCTCCTCGAAGAGCGGCGTACCGATCTGGAGAAGGTCGCCGCCGAAAAGCTCGCGCTGGCCCAGGAGCGCGCGGCCAAGCTCGAAGGCGTGACCGTTCAGATCACGCAAAAGGCCGGGGTCGACGGGCGGCTCTTCGGCTCGGTGACCAACGTCGATATCGTCGACGCGTTGCAGGGGTTGGGCCATCCGGTGGAGAAGGCGATGATCCGGATGCCTTCGGGGCCGCTCAAGCACGTCGGCGACTTTCCGCTGACGGTCGTGCTGCATACCGACGTCTCGGCGCACATCACAGTCTCGGTGCAAGGCGACACGGCGGGCGTTCCGGTCTGAGGCGGAGCGTTTGCCCATGACCAGGCGCGACTGCCGCGACGCCGTGAGGCGCTGCGACGCAGGCGCGTTGTGGCGCAGTCGTCGCTAAGCGGGTGGCTCGTGCGCGGGGGCCTCTTTGAACGATTTGCGTGCATGTGCAACGTTGCGCGTCGGCCGCAGCCGCGACTCGCTTCACGCGGGGGCCCTCGCCGCGGGCTCGCGCGGCTACTCCTGGTTTAGTGGCCGCCGCGAGCTGAGGACCCGCTCGACGACGTGCTGTGCGCCACCACGCGCCTAGGCGTGGCGGCTCACGGCATTCACTGAAACACCACCAGCGACCTGATAGAATCGTTGCGCGGTTCGGAGGCTCCCGCCGATGCCCAACGATTCCCCGATCGATGCACTGAAAGTGCCGCCCCATTCGCTGGAGGCGGAACAATCGGTGCTCGGGGGCTTGCTGCTGGAGAACCCTGCCGCGGATCGGATCGCCGACATCCTCGGCGCCGCCGACTTCTACAGCGACGCGCATCGGGCGCTGTTCGAGGCGATCATGGGGCTGATCGCCGACAACAAGCCGGCCGACGTGGTGACAGTCGGCGAGGTGCTCTCCACGCTGCGCAAGCTCGACTACGTCGGCGGCATGGCCTACTTGGGCGCGCTGGTCGAGAACGTGCCCACGGCGGCCAACATCCGCCGTTACGCCGAGATCGTGCGCGAGCGCGCGATCCTGCGTCGCCTCGCCGCGGCCGGCGGAGAGATCGCGGAGAGCGCCTACAACCCGTTCGGTCGCAGCGTGCGCGACGTGCTCGACCAAGCCGAGACGAAGATCTTCGAGATCGCCGAGCACGGTGCGCGCGGACAGCAGGGCTTCGTCGAGCTGCGGCCGCTGCTCACCGAGGCGGTCGAGCGCATCGAGCTCCTGTTCCGGCGCGACAATCCGTCGGACATCACCGGTGTGCCGACCGGCTTCACCGACCTCGATCGGCTGACCTCGGGCCTGCAGGAAGGCGATCTGATCGTGATCGCCGGCCGGCCGAGCATGGGCAAGACGAGCCTTGCCCTGAACATCGGCGAGCACATCGCGCTTTCCGCCAAGCTGCCGGTCGCGGTGTTCAGCATGGAAATGGGCGCGATGCAGCTCGCGATGCGGCTCATCGGCTCGGTCGGCCGGCTCGATCAGCACAAGGTTCGCACCGGACAGCTCAACCCCGATGACTGGGAGCGGCTGTCCGAAGCGCTCGGCCGGCTCTCCGAGGCCGCGATCCATGTCGACGAGACACCGGCGCTCAATGCGCTGGAGCTTCGCGCCCGCGCACGCCGGCTCGCCCGCCAGTACGGCGGCAAGCTGGGCACGATCGTGGTGGACTATCTGCAGCTCATGCAGGCGGTCGGCGAAGGAGAGAACCGCGCGACCGAGATCTCCGAGATCTCGCGCTCGCTGAAGGCGCTCGCGAAGGAGCTCAAGGTGCCGGTGATCGCGCTCTCGCAGCTCAACCGCAGCCTCGAGCAGCGGCCGAACAAGCGGCCGATCATGTCGGATCTGCGCGAATCGGGCGCGATCGAGCAGGATTCCGACCTGATCCTGTTCATCTACCGCGACGAGGTCTACAACGAGGACTCGCCCGACAAGGGCGTGGCCGAGATCATCATCGGCAAGCAGCGCAACGGACCGATCGGTACCGTGCGGCTCGCGTTTCTCGGGCAGTACACGCGCTTCGAAAACCTCGCGCAGCCGGGCAGATACTAGTGGCCGGGTCGCTGATCGGGGCCGTGCCGGAGATCCCGTTAGCCGCCACCCCGCGCGATATGCTCGGTGCACATTCGCGGGCGGCATAGTCTCGTGGTCCCAGTCGGACGCAACGCCCCCTGTCCCTGCGGCAGCGGCAGACGCTACAAGGAGTGCCATGGCGCGATCGCTTCGCCCGCGGCGCCGCGGGCGGCGGTGTCGATGCCGGCGGAGCTCTCCTGGGTGCCGCAAGTGATGCGCGAGGCATTGCGCGCGCAAAAGAGCGGACGGGTCGCCGAAGCGGTGCAGAAGTACCGGCGCGTGCTGGCGGTGGATCCATCGAACTTCGACGCCACGCACATGCTCGGCCTGGTCGAATACGAGAACGGCCGCTACGACGAGGCGGTGGCTCTGGTCAAGCGGGCCATCGAGCTGCGCCCCGAGCTCGGCAAACCCCGCCACAATCTGCGGCTCCTGGAATCGCTGCCGCAGATCGAGATCGAGATCTGCCGCGAGGTGCTGCCGCGGGTGGCGGCGCGCGTCGATACCGGGTTCGATCCGGCCCGGCTCGCGGCGGCGAGCTCCGTGCATGTCATCATCAATGAAGCGCCGGGTGAGGAGGAGCGCGCCGCGCTCTCGCAGGTGCGCGCCGCGTGCGCCGCGGCGCCGGTCCGGATCTGGGACGAGGTCGGGACGCAAGCGAGGAGCGGCGCGGCACCCGCGACGAGGGTCGCGGCCGACGATCACCCGCGCGATGGGTGGCTCGTGCTGCTGGGAACGGCGCGCCCGCCGGGCGCCTGGGCCTACACGATGCGCGCCGAGGGCGTCCTTTTGCTCGTCACGCGCGACGAGCCTTGCGCGATCATCGACCGCATCGACGAACTGGCCGTCGCGGGTTATCCGTGCCCCGGGATGTTGTGCGCAACGCCGGCGCTCGCCGAGCGGTTGCGCTTGCCTCGCGGTGCGATCCTGGCGCCGGCCGGTGCCTTGACGCGGCCTGTCCCGTGATGCCGGAGCGGCTGCCCGAGCGCGCCGCTTCGGACGTGCGCGTGATCGCCTTCTATCGGCTGCCCGAAGCGCCGCGGCCGAACGCAGCGATCGCCGGCGAGGAGCTTCCCGAGTGGGCCGGCGTACGCGCCGCGCGCCCGTGCTTCATCGGGCACGACCAACCTCAACTGCCCGGCGAGCTCGGCTATGCCGACGTGCGGGAGGCAGCGGTGCGCGACGCGCAGGCGGCGCTCGCGGCTGCGTACGCCGTCAGCGGGTTCTGCTATGTGTTCCGCTGGTCCGGCTCGAGTCGCGGGCTCGACCCGACGCTTAGCGACATCATCGCCTCGGGCCGGCCCGATTTTCCATTCTGCGTGTGCTGGGAGACCACACCCCTGCACGCCGGCGCAGGGTTCGACCCGGATGCCGACTCGCCGGGCGCGAGCTACCCGCCGGAGGAGTCCGTCGCCGTGCTGCGCGCGTTGCTGCCGGCGTTCGCCGATCGCCGCTACGTGCGCGTCCGGGGCCGGCCGCTGCTGGTCGTCTCTTCGCCCGACCCCATTACCGACGTGCAGGCGGTGGCGTCCCGCTGGCGCGACGAGTGCCTTCGCGCCGGCGCGGGCAACCCGTTCATCGCCTGCTACGGCGGGGCGCTGGGCGCCGATCCGGCGCGGCTCGGCTTCGATGCGACGATCGAAGCCCCGCCGCTCGGCGGCTTCCCGCAAGGGCAGCGCGACAAGATCGCGGTGCTCACTCCGGGCTTCGCAGGCGACGCGCGAAACTATCGCAGCTACGTCGCCCAGATGCTCGGGTTACGGCGTCCAGAGCACGCGATGTTTCGCTGCGTCATGCCGGGATGGGACGATACGGTGCGCTCAGGTGATGCCGCGAAGGTGTTTGTCAACGCCAACCCGGAGACCTTCGGCTTTTGGGCCGAACGCATGTTGGACATCACGCGGCTACGCTTTGCCGGGGACGAGCGGCTGCTGTTCGTCCGCGCCTGGAACGAGTGGGACGCAGGCTGTCATCTGGAGCCCGATGCGCGCCACGGGCGAAGCTACCTCGAAGCGCTGCGCCTCGCCGCTCTGCGACCGCCGCAGTCTGCGCCTGAGCGGCCGTCGTGGGACGCGCTGCAGGCTTGGGCGGCAAACGGCGCAGGGCTGGCGGCGGCTCGCGTCGTGCGTTCCGAGCCACGCGATCCGCAACCCGGCGACGGACCACGCGTCTCGGTGGTCATGCCGGCGTACAACCACGCGCAGTTCATCGCCGCAGCGCTCGATTCGGTGGTGGCTCAGGGCCGGGCCAACCTCGAGATCATCGTCGTGGACGACGGCTCCCAGGATTCGACCGGAGCCGTTCTCGATGACTACGCGGCCCGGTGCCGGACGCATGCGCTCACGGTCGTGCATCAGGCGAACGCCGGCGCGCACGAGGCGATCAACCACGGGCTCGCGCTCGCCCGCGGGGAGATCGTCGCGCTGATCAACTCGGACGATCTGTACGCGCCAAGCCGCCTCGAACGGATCCTCGCGGCGATGGATCGTCGCGGCGCCGCGTTCGGGTTTTCCAACACGCGTTTCATCGACGATCGAGGCAACGACGTCGAGGCGACCGATCCGTACGTCAGGCTTCTGCGCCGCGCGATCGCCGAGGCCTTGAAGGCCCCGGATCTGCCCTATGATGTAGCGCGCCAATTGGGGCATCGCGGTCGTTTGATCGCAGAGGCCGTGAAGGCCGCGAATCTGCTCTATGTGCTGATCCAGAGCAACATTGCGACCTCGACGGGCAACTTCATCTTTCGCCGCGAGCTGCTGGAGCGCACCGGCGGCTTCTGCGCCATGCGGGTGTGTCACGACTGGGATTTTCTGCTCGCCGCGAGCTACGCGACGCCGTTGGTCTTCGTCGACGAGCCGCTTTACCTCTATCGGCTGCATGGAACGAACACCTTCGCCAAGGCCCGCGTCGTGGCCTCACTGGAGCTCGAGCAGCTCCTGGCGAGGTTCTTCGCCGGCATCGCAGAGCACCCCTTGCTGCGTGAGCCGGCCCAGGCCGCAGCCTTCTATCGGCACGTGCGCGAGGTCGGATTGTCGGGATATCTTCCGCGTGAACAGCGCGCGGGCCGCTAGCGCCACCGCGACCCGCGCGGACGCCCATCGCCCCGCAGCGCTTCGATCAGCTGGTCGAGCCCTCGCGCCGACTCGACGTTGTCCTGGCACCGCCCTCCGAGGCTTCCGCGGTCAGAGAATCTCCGCCGCGCGATCGGCGAGCCGAGAGCGCTCGCCGCGCAGCAGCGTCACGTGCCCGCTGTGCGACCAGCCCTTGAAGCGGTCGACGACGTAGGTGAGCCCCGAGCTGCCCTCGGTGAGATACGGCGTGTCGATCTGGGCGATGTTGCCGAGGCACACCACCTTGGTTCCGGGCCCGGCGCGGGTGATCAGCGTCTTCATCTGCTTGGGCGTGAGGTTCTGCGCCTCGTCGATGACGAGGTACTTGTTGATGAAGGTGCGGCCGCGCATGAAGTTGAGGCTCTTCACCTTGATGCGCGAGCGGATGAGATCGCGGGTGGCCGCTCGGCCCCATTCGCCGGCTTCGTCGTCGGTCTTGTTGAGCACGTCGAGGTTGTCCTCGAGCGCGCCCATCCACGGGTTCATTTTTTCTTCTTCGGTGCCGGGGAGGAAGCCGATGTCCTCGCCCACCGGCACCGTGACCCGCGTCATGATGATCTCGGAGTAGACCTTGAACTCGAGTGTCGTCATCAGGCCCGCGGCGAGCGTGAGCAGCGTCTTGCCTGTGCCCGCCTGGCCGAGGAGGGTGACGAAATCCACCTCGGGATTCATGAGCAGGTTGAGCGCGAAGTTCTGCTCGCGATTGCGCGCGGTGATGCCCCAGACGTTGTTCTTCTGATGCGAGTAGTCGCGCAGCGTCTGCAGCAACGCGGTGCGCCCGTTCACCTCCTTGACGATCGCATACAGCGGCGTCTCGCCCGGGCCTTTGCCCTCCAGGTAGACGAACTCGTTGACCAGCAGGTTGTGGCACAGTGGCCCGGTCACGCGATAGTAGGTGTGACCGGCGTGCTGCCAGGATTCCATGCCTTTGCCGTGCCGGTCCCAGAAGTCCGCGGGCAGCTCGCGCATGCCGCTGTAGAGCAGATCGGTGTCCTCCAGCACCTTGTCGTTGAAGTAGTCCTCGGCCGCGATCCCCAGCGCATGCGCCTTGATGCGCATGTTGATGTCCTTGGTCACCAGGATGACGCTGCGCTTGGAATACGCGGCTTGCAGATGCATCACGACGGCGATGATCTGGTTGTCGGCCTTGCCGCCGGCGAGCGAGGGAGGCAGGGCGGTCGTGATCGCTTCGGTCTGCAGGAATAGCCGCCCGCCAGCGGCGCCGCCGCTTGCCGGCTTGAGCGGAATGCCCGCCGAGATGTCGCCGCCGCTGATCGCGACCGCGGCGGTCACCAGCTCGTCGAGATAGCGCGAGGCCTGGCGCGCGTTACGCGCGACTTCGGTGACGCCCTTCTTGTTGTCGTCGAGCTCCTCGAGCGTGAGGATCGGAAGGTACAGGTCGTGTTCTTCGAAGCGGAAGATGCTGGTGGGGTCGTGCATCAACACGTTGGTGTCGAGCACGAAAAGCTTGGGAAGCGAAGTCTTGGCAGTCTTGCTGACGTGGGGGGCGAGACGAAGCTGACGCTCGACCATGAGCCTCCTTGGCAAGTGAGTGGGTGGACGGCGGCTCGCGTGATCCTAGACTACCACCCTGCTGAACACAAGGACGGGACAGTGTGATCAGGACAGGCAGTGTGATCGTGCGCCACGTTGCACCGTATTCTTTGTGGCCAAGCGACGACAAGCGATCGGCCGGCGCGCGCCGGCGCGCGCAGGGGCGGTCGCCGAATTGTTGCGCTGAGGCTTCGCCAGCGCGGATACGTCAGGCGATGTCGTAGAGCAAATGAGTCCCGTCCGCCGGCGAGAGCCCGCAGCCGACGTAGGGCTTGCCCGCGACGGGCGCGGCGCTCAGCGCCCTGCGGGTCGCGAGCAGGTATTGGCGCCCGTAGCGCTGATCGGGTTCGAGGTGGGCGCCCTCCGCCCATTCGTTCCAGGCATTGACGAAGACGAGCCGCGCGTCCGGGCGGCGGCGAGCGACGCGCGCCACGGTCTCGCGCAGCCAGATCTCGTAGATCTCCGGCGTGGCGTTGATGAAGACGTTCGCGAGATTCGGGCGGCGTGCCGTGTTGTCCCATCCTGGCATCACGGTCGGGTGGCTGATGTACGGCGGCTCCGGCTTGGCGAGGCGATCCTGCACGAACTCGCGATAGTCGTAGAGGCTGCCGGCGAACTCCGCGTTGATCATGTCGACCTGGAGATTGACCGTGAGGACGCGCACCTCGTGCGGCGGGAACTCCACCAAGGCGTCGAAGCCGTAGAGCGCCGGATCGGCCGTGTCGTAGGTCTTGGCGGCGCACAGGTAAACTTCGCCGATCCCCTCGCGGCGGCACACCTCCCGCCAGATGTCGGCGGTCGCGCGCGGATTCGGCAGCACGCCCACGCGGTAGATCAGGATGAGCGGTCGGCCGTCCACGCGGATGTAGCGCCGATCGGACAGATGCGGCAGCAAGTCGCGGATGAAGCGCTCGTCGTCGGCGGGTGACGGCTTCTGGGCGATCAGGACGTCCTCATCCGCACCGTCCCAGCGCCGGGTCCAGTTCTCGTTTGCCCAGCAAAGGCAATAGGGGAAGTCGGGTCGGCCCGACGCGCGCATGGCTTCGACGGGGCGCTCGAGCAGGCGCTTCCCGGCGAACCAGTAGTAGTGATAACAGAAGCCGTGGATGCCGTGCAGGCTCGCCAGCGCGGCCTGTTGCTCGAGAACTTCGGGAAGGCGCAGATCGTAGAATCCCAGATCCGCCGGTAGGTGCGGCTGATAATGGCCCACGAAGCTCGGTCGTGCGCGCGTGACGTTGGTCCACTCGGTGAACCCTTTGCCCCACCAATGGTCGTTTTCCGGGATGGGATGAAACTGCGGCAGGTAGAACGCGATCACGCGCGCCGGCGGCGTCGCAGCCGAGGGTTCCATCGCCTTGTTCACCTGGCCAGCGCGACCTCGCGCCGTGAGGTCGATCCCGTAGGCTGGGGCGAAAGCGTCTCGCCGCCAACGACGAGTTGCCGCACCGCGCTCGCCATGCGCTGCGGCGCGACGAGCGTCTCGACCTTCGCGCGGGCGGCGCGCCCGAGCTCGGCGGCTCGCGCCGGCGCCCGGCGCAACGCCGCAAGCAGCTCGAGCGCTTCCTCGCGTTCGTCGTACAGCAGACCGTCGAGGCCGTGATCGATGTACTCCGCGAACAGTGACGCTCGCCGGCAGAGCACCGGCACGCCCGATGCCATGGCGCTGAATATCTCGCGGCCATCGCCCTCGCGCCACCAGCGCTCGGTCGTGTGGAGCAGGCAGTCCACCGATTGCACCCAGCGCGGCAGCACTCCCGGGCCGCGCCCGCGGAAGCGGATGGGAGCCTCGCCTCCGAGCGCATAGCGCAGCGGGCCCGGATCGTAGATCTCGAGGGCCCTGGAGACTGCGGCGACCCGGCGCAGGAAGTGCGCGTCCGCCGAGGGCGACGTCCCCTGCCAGTGCCGGCCGATCATGCCGACCGCGAGCACGTCCGCGCGAGCGCGGACCGGCGCCAATTCACCGCGCAGACCGGCGCGCGGCGAGTCGAGCTCGATCGGGGGCGGCAGCACGGCATGACCGGCGCCGAAGCGCGAGGCCATCGTGCGTGAAGGGAACACGAGATCGACGCTACGCGCTCCGTCGCGTGCGATCGCGCGTAGCTGCTCGAGGTAGAGCGATGGTGGCGCGGGCTGACAGAAAATGATCACCCGCTCGGCGTCGGCGCGATCGATCCACTCGACGCAATCGACATCGATGCCGACGAAGACGTGACAGCCGTCGCGTGGAATCTCGCCCACGTCCGGGGCGAGGCGTCTCGCTTGCAGGTCGCCGGTTCCGCGCGATCCTGGGGCCGCCGACCAGAGCGTGGGAGCCTCCGGGGCGAGCAGCGCGGCGAGTCGCCGGGGCAGCCAGCCGCTGCCGTCGTTTGACTCGAGAACGCCGGCGATCAGATGAATGCGCGCTGGCGAGCGACCCGCCGGGGTGGCGGGCGATGGTCGATGGCCCGCAGCGGGGGTGTTCGGGCGCAAGGCGAGGTCGGCGAGAATCGGCAGCGCGTGCGCACAGAGCTCCTCGGCGGTCGGGCGCGGCCGCCCGGCGTTCGCCTGTGCGGCGCGTTGCAGGTCTTCGACCATGCGCAGGTTGTGCTCTATGTCCGGATAAGGCGCACGCAAGGCGAGCGCCGCCACGATCAGCCGCTTCGCCTCGGCCAGGTTGCCGCGACGCAGCTCGATCGCCCCCAGCATGTGCAGCGCATCGTGCGTATTCGGAGCGTGCGTCAGAACCTCGCCATACGCGGCGGCGGCCTCGCTCAGCCGGCCGGCGCGCTGGCGCTTGAGCGCGCGCTGCATCAGTGCCGCGCAAGCCGCCTGCTCCGCGTCCGTGAGATGATCCCAATCGCTTCCCGAGGGACGGTACGAAGGGGCCTGCTCGGTCGCCTCCCGCGTCGCAGGGGTGAGCGGCGGAGCGCCTCGGAGAGCGGCAGCGATCGCGCCGTGACAATCCTTGTAGCGCCGTCCGCTGCCGCACGGGCAGGGGCCGTTGCGCGAAACGAGAGGCGTCCGCGGGGGGTTCATCATCGCGGTGCGTCAGTCGAGCCGACCGCGGTCGCGGCGGCGCGGGCGTCGATAACGTACTGGATGGCGTAGAGCTCCTCCAGGTCCTCTCTATCGCGGAAGCCGATCGACAGATTTCTGGTCGTCAACCGCCCAGGCCGCCGGGCAACCACATAACGGTCCACCGCTTCGGGACGGAACAGCGGAGTGGTATCGAGCACCGCGTAACCCGTCTCCTCGAACAACTCGCGCAGTGACGCCAGGGTGAAAAAGCGCAGGTGCGTGATATCGAGGACGCCGTTGGCTTCGTACTCCCAGCGGCCGCCGGCGAGAGCGTCGAGCGTGACGAGGTTGCGGACATTGGGGATGCTGGCCAGCACTCGCGTCTCTTGGGTGATCCAGCTACGGACCCGGAGCAGACTGCGCCAGGGGTCGTACAGGTGCTCGAGGACATCGAGCAGCAGAACCAGATCGATGTGCGCGCCGTGCAGGCGCTCCAAGACCGGCGCCGTCTCGATCGGCTCTTCGATCACGTCGTCGAGAAACGCTCGCGCCTGTTCGGCCGCGCGGGGGTTGCTCTCGATGCCGACGACCGACGTGCCGGGGAACTTCTGCTTAAGGAGCTTCCCGGTGGCGCCGCCGCCGCACCCGACGTCGAGCACGAGCCCCGGCGCCTCGTCGATGAAGCTTGCGATCTCGACGCGGGCGTTGTCGTGGTACCGCGGGTCGTACGCTACGCAGTCACCGAGATGGGTCTTCCAGAGGCCGCGCATCGCTAGGGCGACCCCCACCCGATGCGCGCGAGAGCGGCGTGATGGCCACGAGCGATTGCGGACGATGCAAAAGCCACTCTAGCAGTCTGTCGGACTTTCGTTTCTGGAAATATTGCCTACACTGAATTGCATTGATGCCCTTCCGTGAGTGAGTCCATGGCGCGCTTTGTTCCGGTCGATCGCGATACGCAATTTTTGTTTCCGCCGAGCGTGCAGGA
>DASVPH010000216.1:0-1787 GCA_036382945.1 Casimicrobiaceae bacterium | reverse complement strand
ACGAGCAACACGAAGCATGACGAAAAGCTTGACGTGGATCAAGGCGCTCCGCGCCGACCAACATTAGAGTAACTCCTATGAGCAACACGAAGGCCGGCGGGGCAGGTGGCGTTAGCGATCGTGCCCCGGCGGACCGATGAGGGCTTAGGCCGTGAGCAATCGCGTTCTGATCATTCTGGCGCTCGCCGCCGGGGGAATCATTCTGGTCGCCCAGCCGTGGACCGCCCTCGACAAACCCGCGCCCGCGCCGATCGAGGTGGTGAGCGTCAAGGAGGCGGCCGCACCTTCGGAGCCGGCCGCGCGGACGGTGAGCTTTCGTCAAGCCGCGCGCAAGGCCATGCCCTCGGTGGTCAACGTCTACTCGCTCAAGCAGGTCGCACGGCGCACGCCGTACTTCGGCTGGCCGTTCGCGAACCCGGAGGATGGCAGGCCGCAGACGAGCCTCGGCTCCGGAGTGGTCGTCAGCGCCGACGGCTACGTCCTCACCAACAATCACGTGGTGGACGGCGCGGAGGCGATTGCGGTGGCCTTCCGGTCGGGCCAAACGACGCAGGCGCGCGTGGTCGGCGTCGATCCGGAAACGGACCTGGCGGTGCTGAAGATCGCGGCAACCGGGCTCACCCCGATCACGTTCGCCGATCCGCGCGGCGTCGAGATCGGCGATCCGGTGCTCGCCATCGGCGACCCGTTCGGCGTCGGCCAGACCGTTACCCAGGGCATCGTGAGCGCGACCGGCCGCAACCGGCTCGGCATCAACACGTTCGAGAATTTCATTCAGACCGACGCCGCCATCAATCCGGGCAATTCCGGCGGTGCGCTGGTCGACGATGCCGGCAACCTGATCGGCATCAATACCGCGATCTATTCGGAGAGCGGCGGCTCGCAGGGCATCGGCTTCGCGATACCGGTGAGCATCGCGCGGCAGGTCATGGAACAGATCATCAAGACCGGCAGGGTGGAACGCGGCTGGCTCGGCGTTGCAACCCAGGATGGTGCGCCCGTGGCGACGGGCAAGAGCGCGGCGGGCGTGACCGTCGTGCGCGTGCAACCGCGCGGGCCGGCGGACGCGGGCGGCGTCAAACCGGGCGATGTCATGCTCGCGATCGACGGGAAGCCGGTCGCCGACTCGGTCGAGCTGGTCAACCGGATTGCGGCGATCAAGCCGGGCAACGCGGCGCAAGTGACGGTGGCGCGCAACGGCCGCGAGGAGCGGCTCACGGTGCGTGTGGGCGAACGGCCTTTGCCGCAGCGGCCATAGCGCAATCGTTGACGCAGATCAATGCGCTCCGGGGACGAACATTAGAGTTACTCCTATGAGTAACGCGGAGGCTAATCGCGGCGCGACCGCATAACGGTGTCGAGGATCGAAGATGAAAGCGAACGAGCTAGCACGCGCCACCAAGACCTCGGTGCACACCGTGCGCTACTACCAGCGCATCGGGTTGCTTGCGCCGAAACGCAACGCGGCCAACGGCTACCACGAATTCACCGCGGCCGACGTTCAGACCATCAACTTCATCCGGCGCGCGCAAAGCGTCGGCCTCGGGCTGGAGGAGATTCGCGTCATCTTTCAGCACGCGAAGCAGCGCAAGGCGCCGTGCGCCGAAGTGCGCGACATGGTCCAGCTCCGGCTGGCCGAGGTCGAATCCCGACTGGCGGAGCTGGCGGCGCTGCGCGACCGGATGCGCCGTGCGCTGCGCGCCTGGCGCTCGATGGCCAAGGGAGCGCCGACCGGCGGCGAAGTCTGCCGCCTGATCGAATCGCTCGGCGATCCGGCCCTGAACGCC
>DASVPH010000215.1:0-10040 GCA_036382945.1 Casimicrobiaceae bacterium | reverse complement strand
ACTGCGGGTCGCAAACCCTCGACATCCGGCGTGCTGCTGCTGCAACCCGGCGCGCGCGGGCACCTTTTGCGGCCCATCGCCACTTCGTCCAACGATGCGACAAAGTCAGCCAGCCGAATATGCAGCCGCGCTCGAGGATCGACGACAACGACGACTTGCTGCGGGCAACGCTACTGCTCGACCGAGCGCTCGTGTTGAATGCGGAGCTGCGCGGGGAGACTTCAGGCGAAGTGGTAAAAGTTGCCAGTTCAATAGGCGCCGATGGCAAGGTGCGGCCGCGCAAGACGGAGAAACGCGCTCCGGGGGGCGCGCGGCGCTTTTGGCGCCCCTGGCGTCAGCGTGGCGGATGTAAAGGCGACGGCCGCCGTATTCCTGGCGGATCCGCAGCTCGCACCGGCGCAGCGTGGCAACGTCCGTGACGCCGATCACTTCGCAGATGATTCGCGCGAACTGCCGCGCTGAATCTACACTCGCCACGATTCCAGTCCCCGATGGGTGAGAGTGTAACGATGTTGCGGTGTAGGTTGCAGTGTAGGTTTGAGAGAAAACGTGCGATTAGCTAGGAAAAGGCACTACTGCATCATTGGGGTGTGTCCGGAAATTTCGGACGAATCCGGCCCCTTGTTCTTCACACCGTTTTGCACTGTAATACCTTGTCGCCGCAAGAGAAATTGACCTTGATCGATGTTTTTTCTGTTGCTGGTGAGCACTCTCACAAAATCAGGTCGGACGTTTCCAGTTGATTTCGGAGCCAAGACATAAGGCTGTCATGCCACCAGCCTGAATCCGACAGCGGAGAAGTGGTGGTCGAACGTGAAGGCGAGCCGAATGCGCGCGCGTTTCATGATCGTGAAGCTGGTTGCATCAACAGCCGAGAGCTTGTGCAGGTCGGTGCGCCGAAAGTACTCCCACGATTGAGCGAGATCGCGCAGCTCGCAGGGAAGGATCTTTACGGTGCCGGGCTTGTAGATGGATTCTTTCCACGTCAGCGCCACGTCCCGGTTGGCGTTGCGATCGAGAAACGTGAATGTCTCGATGACGACGGGAACGGAGGTGTGAAGCTTCGCGGCTGCTCCGTGCAACAGGTCCCATTGTTCCCGCGCCTGGGCGTGCAGCGGATCCCGCGACAGCGCAAGGGCGATCCACGCCCCGCTGTCGACGAAAACCGCCTCCCGCTGCCGCATCAGGGCTCGTCGTGAACGCTGTCGTGTTCGATGGACGTGCGCTTGGGCTCGCCGTCCCAGATGGCGACGGGGCCCGCGGCCCGCGCCTTGAGCTCGGTCTTGCGGATCGCGTCACGGACGAGCTCCGCGACGCTGCGTCCCGACCGCGCCGCGGCCTTGCGCAGGGCGTCGAGCTCTTCCTTACGCAGGTAAACCTGAATCTTTTCCATATATGTCACTTTAGTCCAGTGAGTGACATACGTCAAGCCGGACGGGATTTTTTCGTTCCTTGGACCCGACCAAAATTTCCAGTGTAGGTGGCGGTACAGTCGCGCGTTATCTAGCGCAAATTTCTCATAGGGAAAACAAGCTGCTGCATCATCGGCATGTGGGCCGAAAACGCTGCCGAGTCCATGGCCACCGGGCGGCCGCACTACAGGCGTGCGTCGTGCCGGACCATTGCGTGGTCCCAGCCAAGCAGTTGATCGTCGGCGCTCACAAGCGCAGCTTCATGATGCAAAGCCGCCGCGACGATCAATCGATCGGCGGTATCGCTCGGCAGCCCGCCCAGCCGGACGGCGCGGATTCCAACACCGCCGTCTACAGGGAGCTCGAGCAGCCCGGCCCCGAGCAATTGCCTGCGCCAATCTTCGACGGCGGCAGGCAATTGCAGGCGCCCGCGGGCTTGAAGCACTGCCACCTCCCAGAATGACATGGCGCAAGCTGCCACTTCGCCGCGCGCCCACGATCTGTTGATCAGCGCCCTGGTCTTGCGGCCGAGCTTGCGCTCGTCATTGTCAGCCCAGACGAGCACGTGCGTGTCAAGCACGATCACTTCAGGGCCTCCCAGAGTCCTGTCCCGACCGGGGAAACGATATCCCCTCGGATCTTGATGCGGCCCTTGCGCAGGCCGATGAGCGACTTGGCGCGCGGCCCGCGATGCGGCTGCAGCTCTGCCACGGGCCGGCCGGTAGCGGCCCGGGTCCGCAAAGAGGCCGCCATGATGCACGATTCGGAACGCATCGGACGGCATCTCCCGTGAGCGCGACCTGACCCCGCGGATGGCTCGCTCGACCGGACGAGACGGCCGAAGTGCGATGGGTTCTGGCACAATCACCCGTGCGGACGCGCTGCGGATCTTGCAATGACCGTCGTTCATCTCTCGCCGGGTCGTCTGTCGCTCGAAGAGCTGCGCGACGTCTGGGCGAAGCCGGTCGCCGTTGCACTCGACGCCGGCGCCCGAGCGCGGGTCGATGCCGCTGCCGATGCGATCGCCGCTATCGTCGCCAAGGGTCACATGGTGTACGGCGTCAACACCGGTTTTGGTCTCCTGGCGCGCACCCGCATCGACGCCGCTCGCCTGTCCGAGCTGCAGCGCGCGCTCGTGCTGTCGCACTCGGCGGGGACCGGCGCGCCGCTCGACGACGCGGTGGTACGCCTCACGCTCGTTCTCAAAATCGCCTCGCTCGCGCGCGGCTACTCGGGGGCGCGCTTCGAGATCGTCGAAGCGCTGATCAAGCTCGTCAACGCCGGCGTCCTGCCGGTGATTCCGAGTCAGGGCTCGGTGGGTGCGTCGGGCGATCTCGCGCCGCTCGCGCATCTCGCCGGCGTGCTGATCGGCGAGGGCGAAGCGCGCGTCGACGGCGTGTGGCTGCCTGCCGCGCAAGCGTTGTCCCGCGCGGGCATCGGGCCGATCTCGCTCGGCGCGAAGGAAGGTCTCGCGCTTCTCAACGGCACGCAAGTATCGACGGCGCTGGCGCTCTCCGGCTTGTTCGCGGCCGAGTGTGCGTGCGCCGCGGCGCTCGTCGCCGGCGCGCTCTCGGTCGACGCCTGTCTCGGCAGCGACACGCCTTTCGACGAACGCATCCAGGCGCTGCGCGGCAGCCGCGGACAGAGCGACGCCGCGCGGGCGCTGCGCGAGCTGCTCCACGGCAGCGCGATCCGCGCTTCGCATCGCGACTGTCCGCGCGTCCAGGATCCGTACAGCCTGCGCTGCCAGCCGCAGGTGATGGGCGCCTGCCTCGATCAGATGCGTCACGCCGCGGCGGTGCTGCTCGTGGAAGCCAATGCCGTGTCGGACAACCCGCTGGTGTTCGCCGACACCCACGAGGTGCTCTCCGGCGGCAACTTTCACGCCGAGGCCGTGGCGCTCGCCGCGGACGCGCTGGCGCTCGCGATCGCCGAGATCGGCGCGTTGTCCGAGCGGCGGACCGCGCTCCTGATGGACGCCAACCTCTCCGGCCTGCCGCCGTTCCTGGTTCGCGACGGCGGCGTCAACTCGGGGTTCATGATCGCGCAAGTGACCGCCGCGGCGCTCGCCTCGGAGAACAAGGCGCTCGCCGCGCCGCGCAGCGTCGATTCGCTGCCGACCTCGGCCAACCAGGAAGATCACGTCAGCATGGCGACCAACGCGTCGCTGCGGCTCTCGCCGATGGCCAGGAACACGGCGGCGATCGTCGCCATCGAGCTGCTCGCCGCCGCGCAGGGCGTGGAGCTGCGCGCACCGCTCGCAACCTCGCCGCAGCTCACAGGCGCACTCCAGCTCGTTCGCCGCGAGGCGGCGTTCTGGGATCGCGACCGCGCCTTCGCGCCCGATCTCGAGCGCGTGCGGGCGCGGGTCGAGCGGGGCGATTTCATGCCCTTCGTCGGCAAGCTCGTGTGAGGGTGACGCGTCGGCGCCGCGGCGCGACAATGTGGGCAAAGCCAGTCCCATGCATCGAGACGACTCCAAGCATCTCTCTGCGACGCAAACGCCAGCTCGCGTCATTCGAGCGCCGCGCGGGACGAAACTGACCGCCAAGAGCTGGCTCACCGAGGCGCCGCTGCGGATGCTGATGAACAACCTCGATCCCGAGGTCGCCGAGCGGCCGCAGGATCTGGTGGTCTACGGCGGCATCGGGCGCGCCGCGCGCAACTGGGACTGCTACGACGCGATCGTCGCGGCGCTCACCGCGCTCAGCGACGACGAATCGCTTCTCATCCAGTCGGGCAAACCGGTCGGCGTATTCAAGACCCATCGGGATGCGCCGCGCGTGCTCATCGCCAACTCGAACCTGGTTCCGAAGTGGGCGACCTGGGAGCACTTCAACGAGCTCGACCAAAAAGGGCTGATGATGTTCGGTCAGATGACCGCCGGCTCGTGGATCTACATCGCGAGCCAGGGCATCGTGCAGGGCACGTACGAAACGTTCGCCGAAGCCGGGCGCCAGCACTACGGCGGCGAGCTCTCCGACAAGTGGATCCTGACCGCCGGCCTGGGCGGGATGGGCGGCGCGCAGCCGCTCGCGGCGACGATGGCCGGTGCATCCTTGCTGGCGATCGAATGCCAGCCCTCGCGCCTCGAAATGCGCTTGAAGACGCGCTATCTCGACCGCCAGGCGCGCGACCTCGATGAGGCGCTGGCGCTCATTGCCGAGGCGGGCGCACGTCGCCAACCCGTGTCGGTGGGTCTGCTCGACAACGCCGCGGAAGTCCTCCCCGAGCTCCTTCGACGCAAGGCGCGACCGCATCTGGTCACCGATCAGACCTCCGCCCACGACGTCGTTCACGGCTATCTGCCCGCGGGTTGGACGCTCGATCGATGGCGCGCCGCGCAAGCCGATCCGGCGCAACACGCGGAGCTCGCCGCCGCCGCGAGGGCGTCGATCCGGACGCACGTCGAAGCGATGCTCGCCTTCCACGCGCAAGGCATCCCGACCGTGGATTACGGCAACAACATCCGCCAGGTCGCGTTCGACGAAGGGCTCAGCAACGCGTTCGCGTTTCCGGGTTTCGTGCCGGCGTACATCCGGCCGCTGTTCTGCGAAGGCAAGGGACCATTCCGCTGGGTGGCGCTCTCCGGCGACCCGGAAGACATCCGCAAGACCGATCGCAAGGTGAAGGAGCTTTTCCCCGCCGATCGCCACCTCAATCGCTGGCTCGACCTGGCCGGCGAGCGGATCGCGTTCCAGGGGCTCCCAGCGCGCATTTGCTGGCTGGGTCTCGGCCAGCGCCATCAAGCCGGACTCGCGTTCAACGCGATGGTCGCCTCAGGCGAGCTCAAGGCGCCGATCGTCATCGGCCGCGATCATCTCGACGCAGGGTCGGTGGCGAGCCCCAACCGCGAAACCGAAGCGATGGCCGACGGCTCGGACGCGGTGTCCGATTGGCCGTTCTTGAACGCGCTCCTCAACACCGCGAGCGGGGCGACCTGGGTGTCGATCCACCACGGCGGGGGCGTGGGCATGGGCTACGCGCAACATGCCGGCGTGGTGATCGTCTGCGATGGCACTGCGGGCGCAGCGAAGCGCATCGAGCGCGTGCTGTGGAACGATCCGGCCTCGGGCGTGATGCGGCACGCCGACGCGGGCTACGCGCGGGCGATCGAGGTCGCCCTGGAAAAGGGCCTGAACCTGCCGATGTTGAACCGTTGACGGCGAGCCCCCGCGAGGGAAAGCCAGCGTTGCCTTGCGCGGCAGCGGCTCCACATTCCGGCCTCATTCATCGTAGACTGCACCCTGGCAGATTCGGCGCAACCGGGAACAAGCAAACTCCCGCTGTCAACTTCCGGAGGAGAAACGCATGACCGCACGAATTCGTATCGCGGCGATACTGTCGGTAATCGGGCTCGCGCTGGCGGCAGCCGCGGGATGGGCGCAGGAGCGCTATCCGTCGCGTCCGGTCGAGATCGTGGTGCCGTGGGGACCGGGCGGGGGCGCCGACCAGCTCGCGCGGCTCACGGCGACCTTGTTGGAGCCGATGCTCAAGACGTCGTTTCCCGTGATCAATGCGCCGGGCGCGACCGGCGCGACGGGGATGGCGAAGCTCCTCTCCGGGCCGCCGGACGGATACTCGATGGCGGTGTACATCGCGGACTCGAACGCGCTGCTCGCCGGTCCCTCGCCGCGCTGGTCGCTCGCCGACATCGAGCCGGTGGCGGTGATGATCCAGGCGCCGTCGTTCCTGTTCGTCGCCCAGGACAGCCGCTTCAAGACCTGGGCCGATTTCGAGAAGGAGGCGCGGGAGAAGCCGAAGACGCTCAAGGTGGCCACGCTCGGCTTCGGCAGTGTGGACGACATGACGCTCACCTATCTTGGCTCCAAGGGCATCCAGGTGGTCGAGGTGCCCTACGCCAAGCCGAGCGAGCGCTATGTCTCGGTGATCGGCGGCCACGTCGACGCGCTCTACGAGCAGGCGGGCGACGTACGGCAATTCCTCGACAGCAAGCAGATCCGGCCGCTCCTTCTGTTCGGCAAGCAGCGCCTCGCCGCGTTCAAGGACACCCCCGCTTCCTACGAGCTGGGGTACAAGATTGCGCTGCCGCAGTTCCGGTCGTTCGTCGTCAAGGCCGGAACGCCGCCGGACCGCGTCAAGGTGCTGGCCGACGCGTTGGCGAAGGCGGCGGCCGCGCCTGAATACAAGAAGTTTTTGGCCGAGCAGTATGCCGATCCGGCGAGCTACATCGGCGCGCAGGCGTCCGTGCCGTTCCTCAAGGCCCAGGTGGAAGACATGAAAGCGGCGATGGCGGCGAGCCGTTGATGCGGCGCCGTCGCTTAAGCGCCAGGCTCGGCAGCGCGATTCCCTACGCGCTGCTGCTTGGCGGCGCCGCGTATCTGTACGTGAACGCGGCGCAGTTCGCAGCGCTGGCGAAGCCCGGCGAGCTCGGTCCCGGCTTCTGGCCGCGAGCGATCTTGGGCGTGCTGATGCTGGTGTGCGCGGTGGCGATCGGACGCAGCCTCGTGTCCTCGTCCCCGGTCCGCGAGCCGCCGCCGCTCGCCGGTGCGCAGCCCGAGGTCGCCTCCGAGAGGACACACGCGGAGGGCGAAACCGAGCCGGCGAGGCATCCCTACCTGCTCATTGCCGGCATCGCGCTATCGGCCGGCTACGTGGCCGGGCTCGAGTGGCTGGGATTCTTCGTGGCTACCGCGCTCTACCTCGGCCTTTTCATGGGGCTGGGCCGATATCCTCGCCGAGGGGTGATCGCCTCGGTCAGCCTGGTGGGAAGCCTCGCGTTCGTCGTCGTGTTCATGAAGATCGTCTACGTGTCGCTGCCGCTCGGCGTCGGGCCGTTCCAGGCGATCTCCGTGGCGATCCTCGCCGCGCTGGGCATTCGGTAGAGGCCCGCGTTTCGCGTGTTCGACGCACTGCACCAGCTCGCCCTCGGGTTCCTGAACCTCCTCGTTCCGGCCAATGCCGCGGCGCTGGCGGTGGGGCTCGTGGTCGGCATGCTGGTCGCGGTGCTGCCCGGCTTGACGCTGGTGATGGGTGTGGTCCTGGCGCTGCCTTTCACCTACGGCATGGACGTGACGCCGGCCATCGTGCTGCTCACGGCGATGTACCTGTCGGGAACCTACGGCGGCGCGTTCACATCGATCCTGTTCCGCATCCCCGGTGAGCCGCTCGACGTGCCGCTGCTGTGGGATGGCTACAGCATGGCGCGCAACGGCAAGCCCGCGCTGGCGCTCGGCTGGACTCTGCTGGCGGCGCTGTGGGGCGGCTTGATCACCGCGGTATCGGCGGTCGCGCTGGCCGTACCGTTCGCCAAATTCGCGCTGCGTTTCGACGCGCCCGAGTATTTCGCCGTCGTGCTGCTCGGCCTCTCGGGCGTGGTCGCCCTCGGACAGACGTCGATGGCGAACGCCCTGGTGAGTCTATGCATCGGGCTGCTCCTCGCGACGGTCGGGGTCGATCCGACCTACGGCGCGAGCCGCTTCACCTTCGGCGTTCCGATTCTGATGGACGGCATCGAATATCTGACCGTCATGGTGGGCGCGTACGGGCTGGGCGAGGTGCTTACCCGCATGGAGCACGGCTTCGGCAGCGTGCCGCCCGAATCGGGCCAGCGGATCGCGACGAAGCTTCCCGGCTGGGCCCAGATCTGGAGCCTGCGCCAGACGATCGGCCGCAGCTCGCTGATCGGAATCCTGTGCGGCATCGTCCCCGGCGCCGGGGCGACGGTCGGATCGTTCGTGGCCTACGGCACGGAGGCGCAGTACGGCAAGCGCAGCGACAAGCTCGGGAGCGGCATCCCCGAAGGCATCGTCGCGCCGCAGGTCGCTTCGACCGCGACCGTCGGCGGGCACATGGTGCCGCTCTTGGCGCTCGGCATCCCGGGCAGCGGCGCCACGGCCGTGATCCTCGGGGCGTTCCTGCTCCACGGCGTTCAGCCCGGCCCGCAGATCTTTAGCACCGAAGCCGACATGGTCTACACCATCTTCGCCTCGATGTTCGCTGCCGTGATCGGGATGGGCGTGCTCGGCTACTTCGCGATCAAGCCGCTGGTGCGCGTGCTGCATCTGCCCGAGGCGATCACCTCGGCATTCGTCGCGCTGTTCTGTTTCGTCGGCGCGTACACCGCGCGCAACAGCATCACCGACATGTGGATGATCGTGATCTTCGGCGTGCTGGGCTACCTTTTCGAGCGCTTCCGCTTCCCGATCGCGCCGATGGTTCTGGGCGCCATCCTGGGCCCGGTCGCCGAGACCTCGTTCATGACCAGCATGATTGCCTACCAGAACGACTGGACGGTGTTCGTGAGACGCCCGATCAGCGGCACGGTGGTCGTGCTCACCATCCTTGCGCTCGCGTATCCGCTCGTTCGCGGCATCCGGCGGCGCATGAAACGGCAACGCTAGAGGATCGAAACCCGCGGCAGCGGGCAACTGGTCGGGGTGACTGGATTTGAACCAGCGACCTCTACGTCCAGAACGTAGACCCTCCAGTTTTGTCGATCAAGTACTTACGCTATAAATCAATAGCTTAGTGTGTTGCTACACGTCGCGACATGGCGCATAATCGCCAGAATTGCTGGCACGGTGCTGGCACAGAGGCGAAAAAATGGCGACGCGCAACCGCAAGAAACTGAACCCCGACATGCTGCGTCGGGCGCCGGTTCTGACCAAGCGCTACCGGCTATGGGACACGGTCGTGCCGGGCCTTTTCGTCTCCATCGCGCCGACTGGCATCAAGAGCTTCAACGTGCAATGGGCCCGCAACTCGTCTAAGTCGATCGGCAAGTTTCCTGGCATGACGTTGGAAACGGCACGCGGGCAAGCGCACGACATTCTTTCCGACGCGAGCAAGCACGGCGTCCCCGCGATCGCCAAGCCGACCGCGAAGGTACCGACGTTCAAGGCGTTCATCGAGCAGCACTACGCGCCGTGGGTCGAAGCTGAGCGCAAGGCTGGCAAGGCGACGGTCGCGAACATCAAGGCGCAGTTCCTCGAGCTGTTCGGCACGAAACCGTTGACCGACATCACTGCGTGGTCAATCGAGAAATTCAAGGCAGCGCGGCTCAAGGCGGGCATCAAGCCGAAAACCGTCAACCGCGACTTGGACCGCATCCGCGCCGCGCTACAGAAGGCCGTCGAGTGGAAGATCATCGCGGCGAACCCACTTTCTGGCGTGAAGGATGCCAAGGTGGCGGAGGAGGAGCGGGTTCGCTTTCTCAACGCCGAGGAGGAGAAGCGTTTACGTGAGGCACTGTCCGAACGCGAAGCCGAACGGCGCCGCCGTCGGATCAGTGGCAATGCCTGGGCAGCCGCGCGCGGCCGCGAGACGCGATCGATATGGGCGCCCGACGAATACACCGATCACCTTGCGCCGCTGGTCCTGCTCGCGATGAACACCGGGCTTCGCCGTGGCGAGCTCCTGGGCCTGACCTGGGAAGCGGTTGACCGCCAGCGCAAGCAACTGCGGGTGAGCGCATCGAGGGCGAAGTCGGCAAAGGTGCGGCACATCCCGCTCAACAGCGAAGCCCTCGAAGTCATCGAGCGATTGCACAAGCATTCGCCGACCAAGACCGGCTTGGTATTCGCCGGCGCGAAGGGCGCCGCGATGACGCACGTAAAGCGCTCTTGGGCGTCGCTCATGAAGGCGGCGAAGCTCAACGATTTCCAC
>DASVPH010000214.1:0-12079 GCA_036382945.1 Casimicrobiaceae bacterium | reverse complement strand
CTCGGGCTTGGTAATCACGTCGACCACCAGCGTCGAGCGCGGCAGTCGCGCAGGATCGAAGGGAAGCGGATCGCTCGCCTTCATGCCGAGCGGCGTGGCGTTGATGGTGATGTCGAAGGCTCCTTCGGCCAGATCGCCGGCACGGATGGAGCTCGCCGGGTATGCCTTCTCGACGCGTCCGATCACGCCGTCTCGCTTCGCACGGTCGAGGTCCTGCACGACGAGCTCGCCGATACCGGCCTCGGCGAGCGCGGTGGCAATGGCTGCACCGGCGCCACCCACACCGAGCAGGAAAGCCTTTCGGCCGGCGACTTCATGGCCGTGCTCCACGAGCGCCGAGACACAGCCTCGGCCATCGAACATGTCGCCCACCCACCGGCCGTCGGTCTCGCGCCGTGCCGCATTGATGCTGCCGACGAGGTGTGCGGTATCTTCTAGGCGGTCGACCAGCGCACAAGCGGCCAGCTTGTGCGGCATCGTGATCACGAGGCCCGCGATGTTGCGCATCCGGGTGAGGCCCGCCCATGCGGTGGCGAGATCGTCAGCGGGCACGTGCAGCGCCACCATCGCTGCATTGATGCCGCGCTCGGCGAAGAGCGCATTGAAGTACTGCGGCGAGCGCACGGTGGACACGGGGTCGCCGATAATCGCGAACAGCCGCGTTGCGCCGTCGATCGTTGGCGTGGTCATGAGCACCTCATGGGCAGGTCGCGGTCCGACGCAGCCCGAAAACGCAGGATGCTTTTGGGATAGGTGCGGAGCTCGCCGATCATCGGCGTGAAATCAATTCGCTCGAGCACGTCCCGTCGCACGTCGACGCCCGGCGCCACTTCCGCCAGGGCGACGCCTTCGCGAACGAGGGCGAAGGTCGCCCTTTCGGTGACGTAGAGCACGTGCTGGCCGCGCCATCTTGCTTCCGAGCCGCCGAAAGTCACTTGCGACACGCTGCGCACCGGTTTGCGCACGCGGCCGGGGCAGATCACCCGCATCCTCCCGCCATTCAGGTGCCGCTCACCGGGAGGTAGCCGCCGATCGCCTGAGGTACATAGAGCGACAGCCATGGCAGATACGCGAGCAGTACGATGGTCGCGAACATGATGATGATGAACGGGGTCATCGGCGAGAACAGCCTGCGCATGTCGACCTTCGCGATCGCCGACACGACGAAGCAGGCGGTTCCGATCGGCGGCGTCACTAGCGAAATCCCGAAGATCGCGAGAGAGAAGATGGCGAAGTGGATCGGATCCATGCCGGCTTTCTGCGCAAGCGGGATGAAGAGCGGCATCAGGATGACGAGCGCAGGTATTCCGTCCATCACCGCGCCGAGGATCCAGAATAGGATCATGACGATTGTCACGAACAGCAGATAATGCGAGGTGAATCCGCCCGCCCACGCCACGAGCGCGTCGGAAGCCTGCGTATACGCGAAGATGTAGGCGATCGCCGAGGCGATGCCGACGAGACCGACGACGACACCAGTGAGCCGCGCGGTCGAAAGCAGCACCTCCAACAGCACCCTTATCGAGATCGAGCGGTAGATCACCATCGTGAGGACAGCGGTGTAGAGCACCGCGATCACCGCGGCCTCGGTCGCCGTGAAGATGCCGGTCAGAATCCCGCCGAGGATGATGACCGGCGCGAACAGGGCCGGGAAGGCAGCGATGAAGGTCGTTGTGACATCGGCGAACGAGAACGTAATCCGCTCGTTGGAGGGCTCGATGTTCGCCTTCGCGCGGTAATAGATGATGAGCGCCTTGGCGATACCCAGCAGAGCCGCAGGAAGCAGCGATGCGAGAAAGAGCTGTTTGATGGAAAGATTCGCTATCGTCCCCAGCACGATCATGGTGATCGACGGAGGAATCAGAATTCCGGTCCCTGCGGCGGCGGCGACGATCGAAGCCGCCCATTCCTTGCGGTAGCCGGCTTTGGTCATCATGGGGATCATGACCGATCCGATCGCGGCGGCGTCGGCGTTGACGGACCCGGAGATTCCCGAGAACACCATCGTCGCAACCACGACGGAGATGCCTAGCCCTCCGGCAAGCCAGCCGACTAGGGCGATCACGAAGCGCACGAGCAGTGCGGACATGCCGCCTTTGCCGAGGAGTTCGCCGGCAAGGATGAACAGCGGGATCGACAGCAGGGTAAAGGAGCTGATGCCGCCGTACACCGAACGAGCCAATTCGGAAAACGACAGGCCGGAGCCCGCAAACCCGACGGCCGCGCCGACGCCCATGGCCGCGAGAATCGGCGCCCCCAGGCCCAACAGGACGGCGAAGACGGCCAGCATCACGATGCTCATGCAGTTGCTCCCTGTGCGGGCAAGAGCGCGCGTGAGTTCAGCCGTGGACCGCCTGCGGGTCCGGGCGCGCGCTCCCGCTCGGATGCATCACCAGAGGCAGATCGCGCAGCACATGAAACAGCCCGAACGTCGCGCCGATCGGCAGGCTCGAGTAGACCGCCCATAGCGGTATGCCGGTCGCCGGACCCGATTGAATCGTCTCGCCGGCAAAGAAGAAATACCCGCCGACCCAGAGCAGCGCGAAGAATGCGAGCGACGCTGTCCACGCGATCCACCCCAGCGCGACCCGCACGGCGGCGCCGAGGTGCGCGAAGAACTGCACTTCGATGTGCGCGCGCTCGCGCTGTGCGATCGCCATGCCGAGCAGCGTGAGCCACGCGAACATGTATGTCGCAAGTTCGCTCGACCACGACAGCGAGTGCGAAAGGACGTACCGGAACACGACTTGCAGCGAGACGTCGACGACGATCGCGACGAGCAGGGCTATCGCCAGCAGATTTTCCAGGTTGCGAATGCCGGCCTCGACAGCGTCGAGCACACGGCGCCGCGTCGAGGCGGTCACCGAGCCCGGGCGGATGTCGAAAGGCGTCGTCGGGGCGGTCGAGCTACTGCGTCGCTTCGACGATGTCATAGAGCCCGCCGAGGTTCGACTTGTTCTGGTCCCAGATCGGTTTCGCCTTGCGCTGGAACGCAGGAATGTCGGCCTCGTTGGTTATCGTGCCCGCCTTGGCGGCGCGGCCGTAATCGGCCTCTTCTGCCTCCACCCAGATCTTGCGTTGGTTCACGACCGCCTCGCGCGCGACGTCGCGAAAGATCTTCTGGGCGTTCGCCGGTTGGGCGTTGAACCACTTCGCGCTGGCGAACAGCGGATCGATGCCGAACAGATGCTGCGTCTTCGTGAAGTATTTCGCGACCTCGATGTGCTTCATCGAGATGTAATAGGGCACCGAATTCTCGGCGGCATCGACGACGCCCTGCTGTAGCGCGTTGTACACCTCGGCGAACTCGAGGGGTGTCGCCTGCGCGCCGAGCAGGTTGAACGTGGCGATCATGATCGGGTCTGGTTGCACCCTGATCTTGAGCTTCATCGCCGCGAACTCTTCGGGCGTCTTGAACGGCCCCTTGCGGTTGTAGACGTCGCGGATGCCCGAATCGTAGAAGCCGAGTGTGACGAAGCCGTACTGTTCGGCGACCTTCGCGTAAGCGTCGCCGAGCTTGCCGTCGAGGGCCGCGTAGAGCTTCTGACGCGTGGTGTACAGGTAGGGCAGGTTGAGAATGCCGAGGCGCTTGTCATAGGTCGTCGGGAAGCCCTGGCCGCTCTTCGCCATCTCGAGCGTGCCGTTACGAACTTGCTCGTTCATCTGTGTATGGCCGCCGAGGACGCTGTTGGGAAAGATCTTGACCTCGTACTCGCCCTTGGTCGCCTCGGAGATGCGCTTGGCGAAGAACTGGTGCGCGAAATACTCTGGATTGTCCGTCGGGGTGACGTCGCCGAGGCGCACCGTGGTAGGGCCGCGCTGGGCCCGAAGCACTGCCTGGAACCCTAGTGTGCCGGCGGCGGCAAGAGCCGACATTCCAGCGGATTTCCTGAGGAACTGGCGGCGACTCTCCTTCATATCTCCTCCTGAATGCTGTTGCTGGGTTGAATCGCTAAGCTCTGACGGTCACGGCCGCCCTTGCGATCGAGGTCGCTTGGGCACGGCGCAGTGGTGGGCCCTCGCTCGCAGACGATCCGGCTCTGGGTGGGCGCTTCAATACGCCGCCCGTTCGCCGTCGGAAAAGCGAGCGTATTGCAGCTGGTAGAGGCCGCGCTCGACGGGAGCTGCCGCGCCCGCTAGAGCGAGAACGTCGGCCGACAGCAGCTCGTCGCAGGCGCTCCTCAGCGTGGCCGCTTCGGCCGCGCCTTCGACGAGAATGATCCAGCCCGGAACGCGGGCTTGTTCCAAGTTCTTCTTTTCCGCGGTCTGAATGCTGCTCGCGCGCTGATCTGCAGCGCAAAGCCGCACGCGGACGAGCCCGGGGCGAGTGATGAGAGCCGGGAGGATGCGCTTGGTTAGCGCATCGGTCATCGCGGAGTCGCCACCCTCCACGACTTCGTACCGAACGGTCAGCATGAGTCCGCCTTCGCCCGTGCCGATGGAAAACACGACGTTGCAGAGCGACCGCGACGTGTTCACGAAGGCCGTGATCGCACGGCGAGTCCACGGGGTTGGATTGTTGAGCCGTTGCAGGTAGTCCGCGCCGCTCAGCACGTGCGGCCCGTCGGTGTCGTAGAGCGTGAAGAATTCAGGCTGCGCATCGACGGCAATGAACCGTCGGCCGCGCCGGAACCCGGGAATGCCGATTCGTTCGGGCATATGTTCCCGGTTGTGCCACTCGTAGAAATCAGCGCGTGCCTCGGGTCGGATGTCGTTCCATATCGCGACGACGGCCGTGCCGTCCGTGGAACGCGGGCTCGCGACGATCGGCGAGTGATTGGCTGCAGTGCTCGCTTCCATGGTCGCTCTTCGTCGCCCGAGGCGGTCGTTCGTGCCTAGCGTCGCGCCGACCGGGCGGCCAATTTCGCGGCCCGACGGCGCTCTGCGAAAGTACTTGACACTCGATTTGAACCGATTCAATATTTGTCGGATTAAAACACCCGACCGGTGCGCCGTCAAGGGCCAACGATCAAGCGTTCATCGAGGAGAGGCACGGCCGTCGGCGCGGCGTACGGGCGTTGCGGGCGGCGGCTTTTCGCTGCGCGGCAGGCGGGAGGAGCCAATTGCCACGCCGCCTCGACAGAGTCCGGCGCAGCGGTGCGAGCTCGCGGTCGGTCGAAGGTCGGCCGCTCGACAAGCGTCGTTGCTATAGCATGCGATGAGAGTCATTCAATTGGTCGAGTTCAAAGGCTTGAGTCGACACCGACTCGGTGGTGATGATCTGCGCAGCGGGGCGGTCTGCTCGAACGCCCTTGGGATGGGCAACGGCAAGTCGACCGGTACGAACCGCTTCGCCCTTGAAGGTATGGACCGGCGCTACTTCGATCCGCGAGCCAACGGCCCGGCAGTCTCTGAATACTGACTCTGAGCGGCCATCGCCCATCGGATAACGAGTGGATTTCGCGCTGAACGACGAACAGAAAATGATGATCGACACCGTCCGTCGATTCATCAAAGAGGAACTTCGGCCTCTCGAAGAGGAGGTCGATCGCAACGACGGCATCGCGCCGGAAATCGCGCGCGCCATCTACGCCAAGTCGAAGGCCCTGGGGCTTTACGCGCTCAACATGCCTCGTGAGTTCGGCGGAGGTGGTTTGAGCGCCGTCGACACGATGCTCTGCGAAGAGCAGTTCGGACACACCACCGACATCCTCATCCGCCGTGCGTTTGGCGACGTCTACGACGCGCTGCTCGCATGCAAGGGCGGGCAGATCGACCGATGGCTCAAGCCCGTCGTGAGCGGCGAACGCATCTGCGCGCTGGCGATCACCGAGCCTGGCGCGGGCTCGGACGCACAGGGTATCAAGACGCACGCCCGCAAGACGGAGAACGGCTGGGTGCTCAACGGGAGCAAGCACTTCATCAGCGACGGCGAATGGAGCGACTGCTTCCTCGTCTCGGCACGCACCGGAGAGAAGGAGATCTCGCTGTTCTTGGTCGACAAAGGGCTGCCTGGCTTCACCATCGGCAAGAACCAGAAGATGATGGGTCTTCGCGGCACGACCCACAGCGAGCTCTTCTTCGACGACGTTCTGCTCGAGCCCGTGGCGCTGCTCGGCGAGCGAGGACATGGGTTCAAGATGGTGATGAACCTGCTCGGGCGCGTGCGTCTTGCCCTTGTCGGTGCGCGTGCAGTCGGCAAGGCGAGCCACGTGCTGGAGCTCATGGGCGCCTACGCCAACGGGCGCAAGCAATTCGGCAAGAGCATCGGCGATTTCCAGATGATCCAGCAGATGCTCGCGGACAGCGTGATCGACATCAATGGTGCGCGCCTGATGGTGTTGCACGCGGCGTGGATGCTAGATCAGGGGCTGGATGCGCGCGAGTGGATCTCGATGGTTAAGGTCCATGCGGCTGAGGTACTGGGCCGCGTGGTCGACCGCGGGGTGCAGGTATTCGGCGGAATGGGCTTCTGCAAGGACCTGCAAATTGAACGATACTACCGTGATGCGCGCATCTTCCGAATCTTCGATGGCACGTCCGAAATCCACCGCGTGGTCATCGCCCGCGGCGTGCTCAAGCGCGGCGCGGCGTTGTTCGACATCCACCGCTGACCGCGCCGCAGGGGGCTCACCGACGCGGCTGGACCGCGCAGCGCAGGCGCACACGAACCTTCCAGTGGGCGTGCGGGCATGATTCGGTACATCACGTCGAGGCTGGGCGTTGCGCTGGCCATGGCGGTACTGGCGACCCTCGTCATCTTCCTCATCGCGAACACGGTGCCAGGCGATCCGGCGCTCGCGCAACTCGGCGATGTCGCCGCGTCGAACAAAGAATTCCTCGCTCAGTTTCGCGCGAAGTGGGGCCTCGATCTTCCGCTCTGGGAACGCTATTTCATCTTCCTGAGAGGGCTCGCGCACGGCGACCTCGGTATTTCGATCGCCACGCAGCGGCCTGTGCTCGACGACATTGCCGCATACGCGCCGGCGACGATCGAGCTCGCTACAGCGGGATTCCTCCTCGCGCTTGTCGTCGGCATCCCGCTCGGCGTGTTCGCTGCCGTGCGCCGCGACACCTGGGTCGATCACACGGCGCGGTTCATCTCGCTGATCGGCGTGTCGTCGCCGACCTTCTGGCTCGCGTTCGTCGTGCTAGCGATCTTCTACGGGGGACTGCAGATCGCCCCCGGTCCAGGGCGGCTCGATCCGATCGCGCTGCCGCCGCCGACTGTGAGCGGTTTTTTCGTGATCGATACGGTGCTGGCTGGCGACTGGGGGGCATTTCGCGACACGCTCGCCCATCTTATTCTACCGTCGATCGTGCTCGCGGCGACAACGCTCGGGCTCGTCACCCGTACCACACGGGCCAGCATGCTCGAGAGCATGCAGCAGGATTACGTGCGGATGGCCCGCGCCAAGGGGTTGAGGGAGCGCACGATCATGGTCTCCCACGTGCTCCCGAACGCGCTGATTCCGGTGGTCACGCTCGGCGGTCTCGCATATGCCAATCTGCTGACCGGCGCGGTGATGACTGAGACGGTCTTCTCGTGGCCGGGCCTCGGTCTGTACACGTTCCGCAGCGCCGCCGCGCTGGACTTCCCCGCGATTATGGGTATTACGATCGTGGTCGCTGTCACGTATCTACTGATCAATCTCCTGGTCGACATCAGCTACGCGTTGCTCGATCCGCGGGTGCTGCGATGACCGTCCTCGATCCCGCGTTGGCGGCCGCCGGGCTCGATCTGCCGTCGAGAAGTCGCCGGTGGACGCGCCGCTACGGACTGGCCGCGCTGGGGGCCGGCATCGTCCTTGTTTGGGTGCTGATCGCCATCGCAGCGCCGCTGCTCTCGCCCTATCTTCCCGACACGGTCGACGTCGTCAATCGGTTGAGGCCGCCGTCGTCGACGCATTGGCTCGGCACCGACGCGCTCGGCCGCGATGTGCTGACCCGGCTGCTTTATGGCTCGCGCATTTCGCTTCTGACCGGCTTCGTCGTCGTTATCGTCAGCGCCGCCTTCGGCACGCTGATCGGGGGGATTGCCGCGTTCGCGCGCGGCTGGCTCGAAGAGCTGATCATGCGCTTGACCGACCTCGTGTTGTGCTTTCCTCCGATCATCCTCGCGCTCGCGATTGCCGCTGCGCTCGGCATCGGGACCACCAACACGATCATCGCGATGCTCGTGGTGTGGTGGCCGAAATTCTCGCGGCTTGCGCGTGGCCTCGTAATCGTCCAACGATCGCAAGAATACGTCGAGGCGGCGCATGTAGTGGGGCTCAACCCCTCCCGAATCCTGATGCGCCACATCCTGCCCAATGCCATCGGGCCGCTGATCGTGCTGGTGACGCTCGACATCGGCAACGCGATCATCACCTTCGCCGGCCTGTCGTTCCTCGGTCTGGGCGTCGTGCCGCCTACCCCGGAATGGGGTTCGATGGTCGCCGAAGGCCGCGAGCTGGTCGAACAATGGTGGGTCGCGTCGTTTCCCGGCCTCGCGATCTTGAGCATCGTGCTCGGCTTCAATTTCCTAGGCGACGGCGTTCGCGACTGGCTCGATCCGAAGTCGAGGCGCCGCTAGACTCGCGTGCAAAGTTGAACGAGTTCGCGTCCCCGCCGGCAGCTCAAGTCGTCAACGCCACGCCCGTCCTGCAGGTGCGTGATCTCAAGACGCATTTCTTCACCGACGAGGGCGTGGTGCGCGCGGTCGACGGCGTGAGCTTCTCGGTCGAGCGCGGCGAGACGCTCGGCATCGTGGGCGAGTCGGGCTCGGGCAAGAGCGTGGCTGCGCTCTCGCTGATGCGACTGCTCGACGAATCGTGCCGGATCGTCGCCGGTGAAGTGCGCTTCCAGGGGCGCGACGTTCTGTCGATGAATGCCCAGGAGCTGCGTGCGTTTCGCGGGGGCGGCGTGGCGATGGTGTTCCAGAACCCGATGACCTCGCTCAATCCGGTGTTGCGGATTGCGCGCCAGCTAGTCGAGGCGATGGTGGTGCACGGGCGCTACGACGTCGACGAAGCGACGCAACGCTCGGTCAAGCTGCTAGGAGAGATGGGCATCACGGGACCCGAACGAGCGATCCGCAGCTATGCGCACCAGTTCTCAGGCGGCATGCGTCAGCGCGTCGTGATCGCCATGGGCATGAGCAACGAGCCGGCCCTCTTGATCGCCGATGAGCCGACGACCGCGCTCGACGTGACGATCCAGGCGCAGATCCTCGAGCTTTTGCGCCATCTCAACCAGGACTTCGGCACCTCGATCATGCTGATCAGCCACGATCTCGGCGTCATTGCGCGCGTTTGCGCGCGAGTCGTCGTCATGTATGCCGGAGAGATCGTAGAGGAAGGACCGACCGAAGCGCTTCTCGCCGATCCCAAGCATCCTTACACGTGGGCGCTGATCAACGCGGTTCCGCGGCTCGACCGCCACGCGCCGGGCGCGCGGCGCCTCACCGCGATCGCCGGCACGCCGCCTGATCCACTGAACCATCCGAAGGGCTGCCGCTTCGCCGAGCGCTGTCCCTTCCGCATCGAGCAGTGCACCGACCACCCCGAGCTGCTCGAGATTGCCTCAGGGCGCAAGTCGCGGTGCTGGGTGACGCAAGCTGGAGGCACGCTCACCGCGGCGCCTGGCGCCTCGCCGGCACAAACACTACGGACCGCTCCTCGATTCGAGCAGGGCCAGACGGCCGTACTCGCGCGCGGCGAGCGGCTGCTCGAAGTGCGCGGTCTCGCCAAGCACTTCCCGGTTCCCAGGGAAGGTTTTTTCGAGCCGCACCGCGTCGTACATGCGGTCGACGATGTCGACCTCGACGTCGCCCAGGGCGAAACGGTCGGCATGGTCGGCGAGTCCGGCTGCGGCAAGTCGACGCTGGCGCGCCTGATCGTGCGCATTCACACACCGACGTCGGGCTCGATCGTCTTCGCGGGCCAGGACATCAGCAAAGCATCGATGGCAGAGATTCGTCCGCTGCGGCGGCGCATGCAGATGGTGTTCCAAGATCCGTATTCGTCGCTGAATCCGCGCATGAACATCGGCGAGATCCTGGGCGAGCCCATGCGTTTTCATGGGCTCACGAGCGGCACCGTCGAGACCTCCTCCCGAATCGTGGAAATCCTCGACGTCGTGGGCATCAGCCCGAAGGCCGTGAAGCGCTACCCGCACGAGTTCTCCGGCGGCCAACGCCAGAGGATTGCGATCGCACGCGCACTCGTCGTGCGTCCCGACTTCATCATCGCCGACGAGCCGATCTCGGCGCTCGACGTCAACATCCAGGCGCAGATTATAAATCTGCTGGTCGATCTGCAGGAGCGCTTCGGACTCACGTATCTGTTCATTGCACACGATCTTGCCGTGGTGCGGCACATTTCCGACCGCATCGTCGTGCTGTATCTTGGCAAGGTCATGGAGAGCGCGCCCGCCGACGAGTTGTTTGCGGCGCCGCTGCATCCCTACACGCGCCACCTCATTTCGGCCGTGCCGATCCCGGACGTCGGTTTAGAGAGGCAGCGCCGGCAACTCCGACTGACCGGCGAGCCACCGAGCGCGATCGATCCGCCGTCGGGCTGCCGCTTTCGCACGCGGTGTCCGATCGCACAGCCGATCTGTGCCGAGCAGGAGCCGCCTCTCGTGGTTCATCGCGACAAGCACGAGGTGGCGTGTCATTTCCCGGGAAAGTTTTCGTGAGCAACGACATGGAGAAAAGCGCGTGCGACGAATAACGGCCGACGGAGCAGCCAAACTGCTTCAATCCGGCGACACTCTTCTGGTCGGCGGCTCGGGCGGAGGACATGCTGTGCCGGACGCGCTGCTCGCCGCAGTCGGGCGCCGCTTTCTCGCGGAGGCTCGACCGCGAGGGCTCACCGTCGTTCATCCGGTGGGTCTGGGCGATGACAAGACGCTCGGCCTCGGCCACCTCGCCCACGAAGGTCTGCTGAAGCGCGTCGTCGGCGGCACGCTCGTCAACTCGCCGCTCGTTTCCGAGCTCGCTCTTGCCGACAAGGTGGAGGCGTACACGTTGCCTCAAGGAGCGCTCTCCCTACTGATGCGCGAGATGGCGGCGGGCCGCGCGGGGCTGCTCACGCAAACGGGTCTGCACACGTTCGTCGATCCGCGCCACCAGGGTGGCCGGCAGAGCAAGTGCGCGAAAGAGGACCTGGTCGAAGTCGCTACCTTCCGCGGCAAGGAGTACCTGTTCTACAAGCCATTCCATATCGACGTCTGCTTCCTGCGCGGCACGACGGCGGACGAGGACGGCAACGTCACGATGGAGCAGGAAGCGATCTTCGGCGAGATGCTGTCCGAAGCGCAGGCGACGCGCCGCTGCGGCGGCGTCATCGTCGTGCAGGTGAAGCGCATGGCGGTGCGCGGCACGCTGCCCGCGAAGCAAGTGAAGATTCCCGGCATGCTCGTCGACCTTGTCGTCGTCGTTCCCGATCAGCGCCAGACGTACGCCACCGAATACAGCCCGTCATATGCGGGGGAACTGCGCTTGCCGCTGTCCGACTTTCCGGTGCTGCCGCTCGACGCGCGGAAGGTGATCGCGCGGCGTGCCGCGCTGGAGCTGCGTCCCCGCGCGATCTGCAATCTCGGGTCCGGCATCTCGACAGGGATCGCGAACGTCGCGGCGGAGGAAGGCGTTCTCGGCGAGGTGTGTCTCACCAACGAGCAGGGACTGATCGGAGGCGCACCCGCATCGGGCGTCGAAGCCGGCGCGTCGAGCAATTACGACGCCATGATCGACCAGCCGTATCAATTCGACTTCTACGATGGCGGCGGGCTCGACCTTGCCTTCCTGTCCTTCGCCGAGGTCGACGTGCAGGGGAACGTCAACGTGAGCCGCTTCGGGAACCGCATCATCGGTCCGGGCGGGTTCACCAATATCAGCCAGAATGCCAAGCGCGTGATCTTTAGCGGGACGTTCACCGCTGGCAGGACGGAGATCAGTTGGCCGGGCGGCGTCACGCGAATCGACCGCGACGGCGCTCACCGCAAGTTCGTGCAAGCCGTCGAGCAGATCACCTACAGCGGGACCTATGGACGCGAGCGGGGCCAGGACGTGCTCTTCGTCACCGAGCGCGCCGTGTTCCGTCTCGCGAAGGGCGGGCTCGAGCTGATCGAGCTCGCGCCCGGCATCGATCTCGAG
>DASVPH010000213.1:0-17324 GCA_036382945.1 Casimicrobiaceae bacterium | reverse complement strand
ACTGCGGGTCGCAAACCCTCGACATCCGGCGTGCTGCTGCTGCAACCCGGCGCGCGCGGGCACCTTTTGCGGCCCATCGCCACTTCGTCCAACGATGCGACAAAGTCAGCCAGCCGAATATGCAGCCGCGCTCGAGGATCGCGACAACGACGACTTGCTGCGGGCAACGCTACTGCTCGACCGAGCGCTCGTGTTGAATGCGGAGCTGCGCGAGGCGCTCGACCGCGGGCCGCCACAAAGTAGCCACAGCTAAACGTAGCCGGGTTAGTCTCGCGGCTCCATTTCCTGAACCGCGAGGACAGCACCATGACGAAGCGCCGCGAAGCCGAACTCCGACTTCTGACTGCTGCATGGACCAGGTCGCCCCTGGGACGTTTTCGGAGAGACAAGCCCAGGGAGGTATTCGAGCTGGTCGATACGCTGCACGTCTTGTGGAGCCATGTCTTGCGCGAGCAGACGTATCGGCGGGCCCCTGGCCGCGCGACAGGAGCACTCTAGCGGTCTAGGAGCCGCGCTGCGTTCGCGGTTGACCCGTTACCCTATCCGCGGGGCGCTGCGCGGCTCCTGGCTCGTTCTACTGCGTCACTCGCGGGGTGGCGGATGTAAAGGCGACGGCCGCCGTATTCCTGGCGGATCCGCAGCTCGCACCGGCGCAGCGTGGCAACGTCGCTCTTGCCGATCATCTGAAGTATGATCGACGCTATCTTCTCTCGCCGAATCTGCTTGAGCCACTCGCCTTCCGGGCGCCGCGGCAAATGTGAAAGTCCGGGGAATCCGCTGGCCGCGGCGCGTTCCCCTATGGCGGCGAAGTGTACGCCAAGGGGCACCCAACGGGGCACCTGCAACGCCGCTCTACATAGGGAAAGCGCGCCTGTTGCCGGTGCAAACGAACAGCACATTCGCGCGTTGCATGATGTCCGCGACTCCGAGCCCCTCGGCCGCTTCCACGGAGCCCCGCCTTTGATTCCGCATGCCAAGGCTTCATCGACCGAGCGCCACCGCTGGGAGCGCGCGATCGCCCCGCTCCTCCAGGCGCCCGCGGATGCACTGTGGCGCGCCCACAGCGACGCTGTCAATGCGGGGCTTCTGGCGCGTTGGCTCCCTGCTGAAACCGCCCTGCGTGCGCTCAAGACCGATCTGTTCGATGAGGCGATGGGAGACGGGCTATATCCGCTGCTCGAAGCGCGCGCGCGCCACGTGGCGGCGCTCGATCTCGCCCCCTCCGCCCTGGCCGCAGCAGTCTCCCGCTATCCGAAGCTTCTGGCGACGTCAGCCGACGTCCGTCGGCTTCCGTTCGCGAGCGCAACCTTCGACATCGTGGTATCGAACTCGACTCTGGATCATTTCGAATCGCACGATGAAATCATTGCCGCGCTGCGGGAGTTGCATCGGGTGCTCCGTCGCCACGGACATCTGCTGCTGACGATGGACAACCTCGCCAACCCCGTGATCGCGATCCGCAACGCCTTGCCTTTCCGGCTGTTGCACCGAATGGGACTGGTACCCTACACGGTTGGCGTCACGTGGGGCCCGCGGCGCATGCGACGTATGCTGGCACAACTGGGCTTCGAGGTGCTGGAGACGGAAGCGCTGTTGCATTGTCCGCGCGTGCTCGCCGTGCCGCTCGCCCGCAGAATTCAACGACGCGCCGACGCCGGGTCGCAAGCGCGTTTTTTGCGGCGCTTGCGGCGCTGGGAATGTCTTGCCGCGCTGCCGACTCGATTTCTGACAGGGTATTTTATCGGCGTCAGCGCCCGCAAGAAATGAAATCGCGTCGGCGTCTCGCGGCCGGCAATCGCGACCCATCATGACCGCATCCTATCCTACGGGCAACGCCGTTCGGCGCGCGATGGCGGTGTTGCGCGATGAGGGGCCGAGGATATTCTGGTTCAAGCTGCTCGGCACGCTCGGCTGGTACCGCCGGCTCATCCTGCTGGAGAGGCCGCTCGCGCAGGCCGTTCCGGATTTCGCGGCTCGCCTGCCGATCCACATCGATGAGCTGCATGAGAGCGAGCGCGACGCTTATGCGGCGTTTCGTGCAGGCGCCGAGCCTGCGCGGCTCGCAGCAAGGTTCCGATCGGGCAACCAGTGCTTCGTGGTACGGCACCAAGGCCGCATCGTGTCGGCCTGCTGGGCCGCGAGGGGGCGGGTGCGCGTCGAGTTCCTGGAATGCGACATACAGGCTGCCGCCGGCGAGGTCTATTTCTTCGACGCCTTCACGCTTCCTTCGTATCGTGGCATGGGCATCGCGCCGGCGCTGTGCCTCCATCAGCTGCGGTATTTTCGCGAAGCCGGACTCGATCGTGCGGTTCGCGCGACCGCGCCGGAAAACGAGCCGGCGCTGCGCGCGCACGCCAAAAGCGGATTTCGGCCGTACGCCGTGATCGGCAGGCTCAAGATCGGCCCGTGGCGACGAGTCTTTCATCGACCCTGCAACGGGTCTGCGCTGGATCGATAGCCGCGCGACGACGACATGTGCGGCATTTGCGGGATCGCTTATACGCATTCGGAACGCCCGGCAAGCCGGGAGACGCTCGTGCGGATGGCGGACATCATGCATCATCGCGGCCCGGACAGCGACGGATTCTACGCGGCGCCCGGCATCGGCCTGGGTTTCCGCCGGCTCAGCATCGTCGACCTCGAAACGGGCGACCAACCGATCGCCAACGAGGACGGAACAGTCATCGTCGTCTGCAACGGCGAGATCTACAACGACGTCGAGCTGCGCCGCCGGCTCGTCGCCGCGGGTCATCGCTTCAGCACGGCGTCGGACGTCGAGGTGATCGTTCACCTCTACGAAGAGCACGGCGCCGACTTCGTCCGGCATCTGCGGGGCATGTTCGGCCTGGCACTCTGGGACGCGCGCCGGAAGCGCCTCGTGCTGGCGCGCGATCGCCTGGGCATCAAGCCGCTGCACTACGCACTCACGCCGGACGGTCTGTTCTTCGGCTCCGAGCAAAAGGCGATCCTTGCCTCGGGCGCCGTTGCGGCCGTGCCGGACATCCAGGCACTGCGCCAGCTCTTTGCCTATGGACGGGTCGTCTCGCCACGCACGTTTGTCGCGGGAATCCAGCGCCTGCCCGCGGGCCATTGCCTCACCTGGACCGCCGGGCACGTCGAGCTCCGGCAGTATTGGGACGCTACGTTTCCGTCGCGCCATGACTACGATGTTCAAACGACCGAGCAGCAATGGGCCGACGCATTGCGCGGAAAGCTTACCGAAAGCGTACGGTTGCATCTGCGCAGCGACGTGCCGCTCGGCGCCTGGCTCAGCGGCGGCGTGGACTCCAGCAGCGTGGCGGCGTTGATGTCGCGGCTGGTCGGCGAACGGGTCTCGACCTTCACGCTGCGCTTCGAGGAGGCGAAATTCGACGAGCTCCGCGACCAAAAGAGCCTGGATGACTTCCCGCAATACGGGCTCGTAGGCCACAGGATCACGTGCCGCCGCGCCGACCTGGAGCGGCTTCCGAAGGGCGTCTGGCACAGCGAGGACCTTTCACTGGGCGGGGTCGCGATCGGTCAGATGATGGTGGCCGAAGCGACCGCGGCGCACGTGAAGGTCGTGCTGACGGGTGAAGGCTCCGACGAGATTCTCGGCGGATATTCATGGTATTCGACGCGGCGCATCCTCCAGCCGGTATTCCTGCTGCCCCGACCCCTGCGCCGGCTGCTGGCGAGCGTGCCCGCTTTACGCCGGCGGTGGCCCGGTGCCGCCGGCACCATCGCCGGACCGCGTGAAATGGGCTTCGAGCGCTATTCGCGCAGCATTACGTCCTTGCGCGGTCAGGCGGCCGACAAAGGCCTCTTCTCGGCCGACATCACGGCGGAGCTCCGGCGACAGGGCGAGGCGGACGACGCCCCTGCGCTGCCCGCGGCGTTTGCGAGCTGGCACCCGTTCGCGCAAATGCAGTATTTCGACATCAATCACAGGCTCGCCGACGGCGTCGTCCTGAGCCTGGATCGAACGTCGATGGCGTATTCCGTGGAAGCCCGCGTTCCATTCCTCGATCACGAGATGGTCGAATTCTGCGCGCGGATTCCGCCGCGACTGAAAATGAAGTGGCTGCGCGAGAAGCACATTCTCAGACGCGCGATGGAAAACGTGCTGCCTCCGGACATCGTCCGGCGCAAGAAATGGGCATTTCGGCTGCCGATCGACGAATGGCTGCGCGAGGATCTGCCGCCTTTCGCCGCGGAGCTTCTCTCCGAGTCGGCGCTGCGCGAGGCCGGTTACTTCGACCCGGAACAGGTGGCGATCCTGCGGCGGCGGCACCGGGAGCGGAAAGAAAACCTGGGTCAGACTCTGGGCGGCGTGCTGTGCGTGCAGCTTTGGCATGACCTGTTCCGGCGGCAACGGCTCGAGCGGGCGGGGGCGCCGTGCGTTACCGGCTGAGCGACATCCCCGCGATGCTGCAAACGCCCATCGGCCGGTGGAAGCTCCGGCAGGGTGTCGGCTATCGGCTCTGGCCGGTGACTTCGTTGCTGGCGCGAGCCTACCGCCGAGCCGTGTTGCGGCATACGCGCGTCATTGCGGTGGTTGGATCGTTCGGAAAATCCACGACGGCGCGCGCCGTGTCTGCGGTCCTGAACGTTCCGGAGCACCCCGGGATGCTCCTAAACTCGTGGGGCGAGGTCGCGTCGGCGCTGCTTCGGGTCCGCCCGTCGCAGGCGCACGCGGTGATCGAAGTAGGCATCGCGCGTCCCGGCGAGATGCAAGCCTATGCAGGCACGGTTCGGCCGGACATAGCCATCGTGACCGCAGTCGGCAGCGAGCACAACCGGAGCCTGGGGACATTGGAGGCAACGCGCGCCGAGAAGTCCTGGATGGTCCGCGCTCTGCCGCGGTCGGGGACGGCGATCTTGAACGCAGATGATCCCAACGTGCTCTGGATGAGGGGAAAGACCGAGGCAAGGGTCGTGACCTTCGGCTTCGGTGAAGCCTGCGATGTGCGCGCCGAGTCCGTTCGCATCGACTGGCCGCATGGGACGCGATTCCGCCTGAAGGCCTTTGGCCACGAGCGGGACGTCGCGATCCGGCTCATCGGCCGCCACATGATCTACCCCGCGCTGGCGGCGATTGCGGCGTCGCAGCTCGCTGGCCGTTCCCTGGATGGCGCGCTCGCGCTGCTGGAGTCTTTGCCGCCGACGCCGGGCCGAATGGAACCCACGGCCTTGCCGCAAGGCGCGTTCGTCCTGCGCGACGATTTCAAATCGGCCCTGGAAACGATGCACGCCGCGCTCGACGCTTTCGCCGAAATCCCGGCCCGGCGTCGCCTCGTCGTGCTCGGCGACGTGTCCGAGCCGCCGGGCCCGCAGCGGCCGATCTATCAGGCGCTCGCCGAGCGCGTCGCGCGGATGGCTTCCCACTTGATCGTCATCGGCCACGGACTCGAGGCGTATTCGTCAGGCGCCCGCCGCGGGGGCATGCCGAAGTCGAGCATCATCGATGGAGGGCGCACGCCGCAACAGGCGGCGGAGGCGCTGGGGAAGCTTCTCCAGCCCGGCGACGTGGTGCTCATCAAGGGGCGCAATACGCAGATGCTCGACCGCATCCGGCTCATCCTGCAAGGGCGGCGCGTCGGGTGCAACATCACGTTCTGCAACGTGCACACGCTCTACTGCAACGATTGCCCGATGCTGGAGCGGGGCTGGGGCAAGCATCGGGTGATCATGTAGGCGCTATTGCATGAACCACCCGTGGCTCACCACCAGCGACTGCCCGGTCAGCGCATTCGATGGGAATGCCGCGAAGAACAATGCCACCTCCGCCACATCCTCGACGGTGGTGAATTCGCCGTCGACCGTCTCCTTGAGCATCACCTTCTTGATCACGTCCTCCTCGGAGATGCCGAGCGCCTTCGCCTGCTCGGGGATCTGCTTCTCGACCAGCGGCGTGCGCACGAAGCCCGGACAGATCACGTTGGCGCGCACGCCGTGCGCGGCGCCCTCCTTGGCGATCGTCTTGGCGAGCCCGATCAAGCCGTGCTTGGCGGTGACGTACGGGGCCTTCAGCACCGAGGCTTCCTTGGAGTGCACCGAGCCCATGTAGATGATGCTGCCGCCGCGCCCCGATCCGTACATGTGCGGCAGGCACGCCCGCGTGGTGAGGAATGCGCCGTCGAGATGGATCGCGAGGAGCTTCTTCCATTCGCCGTAGGTGAACTCCTCGAGCGGATGCACGATCTGGATGCCGGCGTTGCTCACCAGGATGTCGACGCCGCCGAAGGCCTTGACCACCGCGGCCACGCCGTCGTTCACCGCCTTCTCGTCGGTGACGTCCATGGCGACGCCCATCGCCTGGCCGCCGCCCGTACGGATTTCCTTCGCGGTTGCGTCAGCCGCCGCCTGATTGAGGTCGGCGATGGCGACCTTCGCGCCCTCGCGTGCGTAAACGAGCGCGATGTCCTTGCCGATGCCGCTCGCGGCGCCGGTGACGATCGCCGCTTTGTCTTTCAGCCTCATATCGATCTCCAATCAGGCAAGATAATCGTGAACCACGGTCCCGAGACCGAGCGTCAGGTCGGACAGAATGTGCACACCTGACACCACCTCGAGCACGGGCAACTGCGCCACCGGCGCGAGCGCATGCTGGAACAGCTCGAGCGCGGTCGGCCCTTCCCATGCGCCCTTGATCATGATGTCTTCGCAGAAATAGCGCACCAGCTCGCAGATGCGCGGGCTGCCGTCGACGTGCGGGATAATCTTCAGAAGATAGTTCGGGGTCGATAGGGCAGCGAGGATCTTGCCGTGCGCAAGCGTGCGGTGCTTGTAGCCCATCGTCGCCACCGCGACCGGCACGGGACCGTAGCGCAGAACGCCGAGCAGTGTGTCGGTTTCCACGGTGAGTTTCGGCGAAGCGAGTTTCTTGGGGAAGCCCCACAGCTCCCGGCCGCCGGCGATCGGCGCCTCGTCGTCCAGGTACATCGCATGGACGTAGCCGCCGGGCTTGCCATCGAGGCGGACCGGGATGACCTGGCCGCTCTCGGTGTAGTCGCCGAAGCCCGTCGAATCGGGCATGCGTATGAACTCGTATTTCACGATAGGTTCAACATATTCGAGCGGTGCCGGGATCACCGAGCGCAGGACGTCGGGGTCGGTGCGGTAGCTGATGATGAAGAATTCGCGGTCGAAAAACCGGTACGGCCCCGGAGGAAACGCCGGGCTGGTCAGCGGCATCGCGAAGGCACGTGCTCTCACTTCGTTTTCGGTCACGTGACTCTCCTGGCAGCAGTGTCAAACTCAAGCCGCAAGGTCGAACACGCGTATGCCGCTTTCGACCTCGCGCGCACTCAGCCACGCGCGGTGCAGGCAGGTCCGGCGGACGTCCTCGAGCCCTGCCTCCCAGAGTTGACGTATCGTCGTGCGCGAGAATTCGTAGTCCTTGGCGCTCGTCGAATGTGTAAGGCGCCGGTTGATTAGATGCGCGATCGTGATCTCGCGCCGATGCTGACACAGCGGCTGCAGCCGCAGATAATCGGGATCGTCGTGGAACTTCGCCGGTAACTTCTTCATCAGGCGGCCGAGGGCGTGCCGGAACTCCTCGAGCTCCTTCACCCGGGTCGTGTTGAACCGCGTCTTGCTCGAATACTGAATGTCTTTGGCCCGCTCGAGCACCTGATCGAGGTTGGTGGGGAGCTCGCCCCGAGCGCTGAAGAGGTCCACTTGCACGATCAGGGCGCTGATCTGCGGCGAATCGTCGAGGACATACCACAGCGGCGAATTGGACACGATGCCGCCATCCCAATAGTGCGTGCCGTCGATGACGATCGGTGGAAAGCCTGGTGGCAGCGATCCGCTCGCCATGACGTGTTCCGGCCCGAGCTTCTGCGTCCGACTATCGAAGTAGACCGAGTTACCGCTGTGCAGATCCACGGCGCCGAGGCTGACGCGCATGCGGGTCTTGCTGTTGAGAAGATCGAAATCGATCAGCTCTTCGAGCGTGTGCCTGAGGGGCGAGGTGTCGTAGACGCTGAGCGCTTCCGGCGTGCCTTCCGGCGCGAGAAACGCGGGCGGAAGCCGTGGGACGAAGAAACCGGGGACGCCGAAGGTCGCCGCCGACGCGGCGCTCAACCGGTTGAGCGCGACCCGCAACGGATCGAACTCGGCGGGCGCGACCAGCGGCACGCCCGAAGATACGAGGTCCCAGAACGCGCGCAGACGTTCGAGGCGGCGCTTGGCGGGGTTGCCGGCGATGAGCGCGGCGTTGATCGCCCCGATCGATACGCCGGCCAACCAATCGGGCGCGAAGCCATGCTCCGCCATGCCCTCATAGACGCCGGCCTGATACGCGCCGAGCGCGCCACCGCCCTGGAGAACCAGGACGCTATGGTCGTGCTTGATGCCCTCGGGGATGCCGTGCGCCTTGGTCTGCCGTGCCGCCATTGCCGGTCGCAGTCGCTTTCCGCCGACTCAAAGATACATTATAGTCAAGCCGGCGCTTTCTCTATTCCTGCACCGCCACCCCGAAGAGCTTCTCTTTGAGCTGGTACAAGCGGTCGCGCAGCTCGGCAGCCTTCTCGAACTCGAGGTTCCGCGCCGCATCGAGCATTTCCTTCTCGACGCGCTTGAGCTCGCGCTCGAGATCCTTCTCCGGCATCGCCTCGTACTTGGCGTGCGCCTGCGCGGCCTTGAGCTCCCGGCGCTCCTCGTCGAGGTCGTAGACGCCGTCGATGATGTCCTTGATGCGCTTCTGCACGCCCTTGGGCGTGATCCCCAGGCGCTCGTTGTAGGCGAGCTGCTTGTTGCGGCGCCGCTCGGTCTCGCCGATCGCCGCGCGCATCGAGTCGGTCATCGTGTCGGCATACAGGATCGCCGTGCCGTTGATGTGTCGCGCCGCGCGGCCGATGGTCTGGATCAGCGAGCGCGCGGCGCGCAGGAACCCTTCCTTGTCGGCGTCGAGCACCGCGACCAGCGACACCTCGGGGATGTCGAGCCCCTCGCGCAGCAGATTGATGCCGACCAGCACGTCGAACTCGCCGAGCCGCAGGTCGCGGATGATCTCGACCCGCTCGACCGTCTCGATGTCCGAGTGCAGATAGCGCACCTTGACACCGTGCTCGTTCAGGTAGTCGGTCAGGTCCTCGGCCATGCGCTTGGTGAGCGTGGTCACCAGCACCCGCTCGCCGCGCTCGACGCGAAGATTGATCTCGGAGAGCAGATCGTCGACCTGGGTCTGCGCCGGCCGCACCTCGAGCACGGGATCGACCAGCCCGGTCGGCCGCACGACCTGCTCGACCACCTGGCCGGAGTGCTCGTGCTCGTAGCCGGCGGGTGTGGCCGACACGAAGATGGTCTGCGGCAGGAGCTTCTCGAACTCGTCGAAGCGCAGCGGCCGGTTGTCGAGCGCGGAGGGCAGCCGGAAGCCGTAGTTGACGAGGTTCTCCTTGCGCGCGCGGTCGCCGCGATACATGCCGCCGACCTGCGGAATGGTCACGTGCGACTCGTCGACGAAGGCGATCGCGTTCCGCGGCAGATAATCGATCAGCGTCGGCGGCGGCTCGCCAGGCTGGCGACCCGACAAGTGGCGCGAGTAGTTCTCGATGCCCTTGCAGAAGCCGATCTCGAGCATCATCTCGATGTCGAAGCGTGTGCGCTGCTCGATGCGCTGCGCCTCGACCAGCTTCATCTGCGAGACGAAAAATTCCTTCTGCTGGGCCAGCTCGACCTTGATCGCCTCGACCGCGTCGAGCACCTTATGGCGCCCCGTCACGTAATGGCTGGACGGAAACACCGTGAAGCGGGCAAGCTTTTGCTTGATATGGCCGGTGAGCGGATCGAAGAGCTGCAGCGTCTCGACCTCGTCGTCGAAGAGCGAGACCCGGATCGCATTCTCGGCGTGCTCGGCGGGAAAGATGTCGATCACGTCGCCGTGGACGCGAAACATCCCGCGCCGGAACTCGGTGTCGTTGCGCTGGTATTGCAGCTCGGCGAGCCGCTTGATCGCCTCGCGCTGCGCCAGCCGATCGCCCTGCCGCAGGTGCAGGATCATGCTGTGGTACTCGGACGGGTCGCCGATGCCGTAGATCGCCGAGACCGTCGCCACGATCACGCAGTCCGGACGCTCGAGGATCGCCTTGGTCGCCGAGAGCCGCATCTGCTCGATATGCTCGTTGATCGAGCTGTCCTTCTCGATGTACAGGTCGCGCGAGGGGACGTACGCCTCGGGCTGATAATAGTCGTAGTAGGAGACGAAGTACTCGACGGCATGGCTCGGCAGAAATTCGCGGAACTCCGAGTAGAGCTGCGCCGCGAGCGTCTTGTTCGGGGCGAGCACGAGCGCCGGCCGCCCGGTGCGGGCGATGACGTTGGCCATCGTATAGGTCTTGCCGGAGCCCGTCACGCCGAGCAGCGTCTGGAACGCGAGCCCGTCTTCGATGCCTTCGACGAGCTTGTCGATCGCCTCGGGCTGGTCGCCGGCCGGCGAAAACGGCTGGTGCAGCTCGTAAGGGCTGTTCGGGAACGTGACGACCATGGGCGGTCTGACGCAAAGCAATCGAGTATTGTAGCCGAAGCGGTGCGGGCGCCGCGCGGCCTTACGCGCCCCATGTTAGACTTTGTCCGTCCACCGACCTCTCGGTCCGTATGATGAACGCTCCCGTTGCCGCCCCGCTGCTCTCCGCGATCGAAATGGCGCCGCGCGATCCGATCCTCGGCGTCACCGAGACCTTCAACGCCGATCCCAACCCGCGCAAAGTCAACCTCGGCGTAGGCGTCTACACCGACGAGGACGGCAGGGTCCCGCTGCTCGAGTGCGTGCGCCGTGCCGAGCGCGCGATCACCGAGAAGGGCACGCCGCACGCCTACCTGCCGATCGACGGGATCGCCGCCTATGATCAGGCGGTGCAGAAGCTCGTCTTCGGGGCGCAGGGCGAGATCGTGCGCTCGGGCCGCGCCGTGACCGTCCAGGCGCTCGGCGGCACCGGGGCGCTCAAGATCGGCGCCGATTTCCTGCGCCGGTTCGCGCCCGGCGCACAAGCGTGGATCAGCGAGCCTTCGTGGGAGAATCATCGCGCGCTGCTCGAGGGCGCCGGGTTCTCCGTCAATGTCTATCCCTATTACGATCCGGCGACGCGCGGCCTCGACTTCTCCGGCATGCTCGCCGCGCTGGAGCGCGTGCCTGCCGATGGGATCGTCGTCCTGCACGCGTGCTGCCACAACCCCACCGGCGTCGATCCCGCGACGGAACAATGGCGCCGCATCATCGAGGTGGTTCGCGAGCGCAATTTGATTCCGTTCGTCGACCTCGCCTATCAGGGCTTCGGCGAGGGGGTCGATGTCGACGCAAGCGTCGTCCGCCGTTTCGCGGCGACGCCCGGCCCGCTGTTCGTCGCCAACTCCTTCTCCAAATCGTTCTCGCTCTACGGCGAGCGGGTCGGGGCACTGTCGATCGCTGCCGCGGATCGCGACGAGGCGGCGCGAGTGCTCTCGCAGGTCAAGCGCATCGTGCGCGCGAACTACTCCAGCCCGCCGACCTTCGGCGGCCAAGTTGTGGCCACCGTCCTCGCTTCCTCCGAGCTCTCGGAGCTATGGGCGCAGGAGCTCGCGGCGATGCGCGAGCGCATCCGCGCCAACCGCCGGGCGCTGGTCGAGCGGCTCGCGGTCCATGCGCCGGGAGCGGATTTCCGTTTCATGCTCGAGCAGCGCGGCATGTTCTCGTATTCCGGGCTCACCAGGGAGCAGGTGGCGAGACTGCGCAGCGAGTTCGCCGTCTACGCCATCGACACCGGGCGGATCTGCGTGGCCGCGCTCAACAGCCGCAACGTCGACTACGTTGCGAAGGCGATCGCGACCGTGATCGCGTAAGTGGCTGTTTTGACGCTCACTGGCACCGAGCTATAATGTCGCCGTGCCGCGGGAATAGCTCAGTTGGTAGAGCGCAACCTTGCCAAGGTTGAGGTCGCGAGTTCGAGACTCGTTTCCCGCTCCAGGTTTCATGGGAGAGCAAGCGCGCTCTCCCATTTAGTTTGACGCCGTCCGGCGCGGACGGCGTCCGACGCCCTAGGCGGGGTGGCAGAGTGGTCATGCAGCGGCCTGCAAAGCCGTCTACGCCGGTTCGATTCCGACCTCCGCCTCCAGTACTTCCTCTAGAACGCCTCTCCCCTCGGCCCATTAGGCCATCTTCTCCCTCTACGGAGACGTTCGGAGGCGTTCTAGCGCGTTCGGTCGTATCCGGGTATCCTAGGAGGTAAGTAGGGGGTAAATAGACCCATCCCGCGTCCGATCTACCCCCGAGGCTCCGGAACAACTTACCTCCGAGGGGGCAATATGGCGAAGAACCTGCTAACGGATCGAGCGATCCGAAACGCGAAGCCGAAGCGCGGCAAGGACTACCGCCTACGCGATGGCGAGGGGTTGTACGTGTTCGTCGCGCGGACCGGCGGAAAGTCCTTCCAGTACCGCTACAAGGTCAACGGCAAGGGCCAGACCGTAACGTTGAAGGAGTCCTCGACGCTGGCCGACGCTCGCGACGAGGCGGAGCGATTGCGCAAGCTCGTCGCGGCGGGCGACGATCCGAAGATCGTCAAGCGCATCGCCCGAGTAGCGAAGGTCGCGGCGAACGCGGCGACGTTCGAGGTTGTGTCGAAGCAATGGGTCGCGGCGGAGACGCGGCGCAAGAAATGGTCTCCCGCGTACGTCGCCGAGGTCGAGGGTTCGCTAACCAGGCATCTCTCCGAACTCGACCCCCTCCCCGTCTCGGCGATTGTCGCCCGCGTTACCGCCCCGATCCTCCACGCGGTCGAGCGGTCCGCCCCACACATGGAGGAGAAGGTTGCGCGGCGGCTGTACGCCATCATGGACTTCGCGGTCGAGCTAGGCGCTCTCGTCCAGAATCCACTCCCCCGGCGACGGCGAGCGAAGCTAGAGCGGAAGCACTTCCCCGCCGTCACAGACCTTCCCACCCTCGGCGCGATCCTCCGCGACGCGCGGGCGTCCGATCCGTGCAAGGGCATCTCGCGGGCGCATACGCTCCTCGCCTACACCGCGCAGCGTCCCTCGGAGGTCGTCGGCGCGACGTGGAGCGAGTTTGATTTGAAAGCGGGCACCTGGGCGATCCCGCGCGCGAGGATGAAGCGGAAGGACGCGGCGCGTGGACCGCACATCGTGCCGCTCCCGCCTGCTCTCCTCGCCGATCTTCGCGCTTGGAAAGCGGCGGACAACGGCTCCGCCGATTACGTCTGCCCTGCCCCGCGCGATCCGGCGCGACCGATTACGCCGGAGGGCGTCGAGAAGTTCTACCGCGACGCGCTCCACCTCCAAGGGAAGCATAGCCCCCACTCGTGGCGCTCCGCCTTTAGCACGATCTGCCGCGACGCGGGGAAGGAGGGAGACGTTGTCGAGGCGCAATTGGATCATCAAGTCGGCTCGAAGGTCAGTGCGGCGTATGACCGCGCGGCGCGGCTCGAACTCCGGCGCTCGCTCCTCGAATGGTACGAGGCGACGCTGATCGCAGCGCGAGACGGCGCGAAGGTCGTGGAGTTCGGAAGAAAAAGAAAGAGTTAGCCGACAAAGTTTAGGCGCCACATTCCTATAGACGCCGGGTTTCCGTTCGTTTACTATCCCCTCCGCGTCGAGGTTTAACTGGCTTCGACGTATCGCTTATAAGGAGCGGTGTCGCGCGGCGTTGGCCGATTGCGACCGCTCCTTTCTATTGGGGCGGTCCTCCGCCCCCGCGTTCCAGTAAACGTTCATGGAGCGCGGTTATGCCTATCCAATTGTTGATGATGAAAGACGTTTGCGTAAAGCTACGTCGCGGCAAGACGCAGATTTACGCCGACATCAAAGCTGGTCGTTTCCCTCTCCCGATCCGCATCGGTATCGGCGCGACGCGCTGGAAGGAATCCGATATTGACGAGTGGATCTCGAAGCAACCTCTCGCGAAGTCTGCTCCCGTTCTCTCTGGCGCCCACGCGCCGAAGACTCCGCTCTGCGAGCGGTGCCGGAAGCGCCCCGCGACGATCCTCAACCACAAAACGCCGAGCAAAGACGACTCCCCGGAGAACGTCGAGAAGATTTGCGAGCTGTGTGCCGGCAAATTGATGAGGCAAGCCGCGAAGAAGAGAGGAGCGAAGCGGCGGAGCACGTAAATGGCGAAGCTCTCGAACGCGCCGTTGTCGGGAAAGGCGCTTGCCGACCTCGCGAAGTCAGGCTACACGCTCGACGACATCGAGAAGTGCGGCATCTATCCGGTAGTAACCGAGGGTGACGATTACCAAATCCCGTACTTCGACCCCGACGCAAAGCAACCGGACGGATTTTGGCGAGTAAAGCATTTCTCCGGGCCGAACAAATATACGCAGCCCGACGGCGTCAAACCTCGCGCGTACTTTTCCCGGCTCCTGCCCCGCAAGTGGCTACCGATCCTCAAGAATTCCGATGTGTCGCTGTTGATAACGGAGGGGGAGAAGAAAGCAGATTGCGCGTGCAAGCTAGACTTCCCGACGATTGGGCTTGGTGGAGTGGATTGCTGGGCGACGGATAGCGGGAAGGCGATTGACGATCTGTACCGCGTGGACTGGAAGGATCGTGTTGCCTTTATCGTCTATGACTCCGACTCAGACCGCAACGACCGCGTACGCGAGGCGCGGGAAGCTCTCCGCGCTTGGCTCTGGGCGCAAGGCGCTATCGTCTACTTCGTGGACTTGCCCTCGATCCAAAAGGACGGCTCGAAGACAGGTCTGGATGACTTCCTCGTCGCGAAGGGTAGCGACGCGCTGACCGCGCTCCTCGATGCGGTGTGGGACAAGCCGCTCGATCCGCCGCATGATCTATTCGCCGCGCCGGAGATTGCGCCGCCGTTAAAGCGAGGTTTGCTCCCGAAGACGCTAGACGCCTTCGCGTTCGACTCGCCATCGACCATCGACCCGACTCCCATGGGTTACGCGACGCTCGCCGTTTGCGCGATGGCAGCGAGCGACCGCGTGAAGGTACGAATTGTCGGCAATTGGTACGAGCGTCCGTGCCTCTGGGTCATTCTGTTCGGAGAATCCGGAGCTGGAAAGTCTCCCGTCATTCGCCCCGCTGCGTCGCCGCTCGAAGCGATCGCAGCGGAGCGCGACGACTTGTACCACGCGCGGCGCGAAGCATGGTTGGCGAAGAAAGATGCGCCGAAGAAGAAGGACGAAGCTCCCCCGCCGGAACCTAAACCCGAGCCGCGACTAATAACGCACGACGCAACCTCGGCGGCGGTGTCGGAACTTTTGAAGGTCGAGAAGTACAACGGCATCGGAATTGTGAACGACGAAATCTCGACCGTGTTTGCGTCGCTCGATAATTCCCGCGACTCGAAAGGCGCGGCGGAACGCGGCCCAATGCTTAAGTTGTATGACGGCGGACCGTACTGGATGCATCGAGCGGTACGCGGCGAGGTCGGAACTCACAACTGGTCTGCGTCGCTCCTCGGCGGAGTAACGACAGATCGGTTGTCGCTTCTCGCGAAGGTATCCGTGGCGGATGGAATGCTCGCGCGGTGCATGCTCGTCCAGACGCAAAAGCTCCCACCGACTACCGCTCTGGGAACGAACGACTCAACCGCGTACATCGCGTACAAAGACCTCGTGCGCCGGCTCGTGGCGCTTCGACCTTTGGCGGACGTTGTCGTAAACCTAACCCCCGAGGCAGAACGCCGGTTGGGCGAGGCGAAGCAGAAGTGGCAGGCGTACGCGCTCGACATCGCGGCGGAATTGCCCCGGTACGCGGAGCGACTTAGTAAGGCCACAGGGCAAGCCGCGCGGATCGCGCTACTCCTTATGATGATCGACGCGTGCGAGAAGCCAACGCGCACCGTTAAGCACGGCAATCCCGGCGAGAAGATCGCCGAGTGGCGCGACGTATCGGAAGACGATATGGAACGCGCTATCGCTCTCCTCGAACTCCAGATGGAGCATGACCGCGTCTTCTATCGTGCGTTGAAAGGGTACGAGGTCGGCGAGTCGGTGATCCTGGCGCGAGAAGTAGCGCGGTGGATCCTGCGCGATAACGTCGCGAAGTTTAGTCAGAAGGACATTACCCACTCGCTTGGCGCGTGGCGCGGCAACGTCGGCGACCGAACGAAGCGCGACGCGCTCTCGATCCTAACGGAGTTGAACTGGATCGCGGCGAATAGACGGGATTGGTATGACTACTCCGGGAGGATCGCGCAGGGGACTCTCTTTGGTGTGAATCCTACGGTCCACTCGGTATTCCGCGCGCAGGCCGAAGGCGCGAGGCGCGAAGCCGCCGCGCTCCGGGGGCAGATGGAGGTCGGCTTCGAGCGGAGACGGAGGGAGAAGTTACTGGAGTTACCTCCCGCGTTCGGGAGTAAGAGAACAGAACAGAAGTAAGGGTTCCATCTTCTTATTCGCAAACGCGGGAGGTAATTCCAGTAACTTTCGCCCCCGTAGAGGGAGAGGATGGCGGACCACAAGGGGGGGATGTTGCGTTAATTCGACCTGATGGCACGGAAACCGCACAGTGTCTGGCAACAGAGTAATTCCACAACTCCCGACCACGAAAGAGAAATCAATATGCAAGTCCCGTTCCTCCCCGAAGAAGCAAAACGTCTCTCCGAACTCTACGCGACGTTGGATCAACATTTCGCCGACCTCCGCCGCCTTCGCCGCGCCATGTCGCGCGAGAAGAACGAGAAGGCTTGTAATCGGATCATGACGGAGTACGAGACGACGTTTGCGGCGGTTAGTCGTTGCCTCGCCGCGATCCGCAAGATCAATCGCCGTGCTCGCCCCCCGACGATGAAAGATGTGGAGCGCGATCTTCGGCGGATCGCGGGAAGGAAAGATGGACCCTGAACTCGCCGCAGAATTTCGCGCGATCCACGAGAAGCTTGACCGGCTCCTCCGCGCTCGCGTCGAGCCGCGCGATCAGACTTTGCTCGCCGCGCTCTTGCCGCTGATCTTCGAGGCGCTAGGTGACAAGGTCTTCACCGTCGCGGAGCTTCGTGCCTTAACCGTTGCGCACAAGTTCCTCCCGCTCGCGGAAGCTCTCGACGCTGTAGGCGACCCCCGCGCGGTCGGCAATCTCTTCGACCGAGGCGACGGCGCGAGCATTAACTCGTTCTCCGTCTCGCGCATCTCCGCTCCCGGAGCGAAGCCTGTAGTCTGGAAAATCTTTCGCTCCTTATAAGATGGAATCATGGTTTGGTAACGCCTCGCCGTCCCGTAGTCTTCGCGCCGTCGAAACCCCCAACACTGTTGGCGCCGACCGAAAATTGACCCACTTAGCGCGGTGATGCCGATTTAAAACTGACCCGGGTGTTCAGTCTACTCTGCTGCATTTTTGAGCAGAGGAAGAGGAGTGATCACCATGGCGATGATTGGGAAGGTTCGGCG
>DASVPH010000212.1:0-7395 GCA_036382945.1 Casimicrobiaceae bacterium | reverse complement strand
TCTTCACCGAGCACGACACCGACGTCGTGTTCGGTCACGCCGACCGCGTCATCGTGCTCGATCGCGGGCGCGTCATCGCCGAGGGCCCGCCGGAGGCCATCCGCGCCGACCCGCGCGTGCGGGCGGTCTATCTCGGGATTGACTAAGCGAATGGAGCAAGCGGCTTCTAAGGCCGGAACCATCGCCGCGCGATAGCGCGACGGCGAACGGCGAGATCAGGAAACGGCGATGGGCGTATCGCGGCACGTCCCGATCAGCTTGTCGATGTGCCCGGTGATCGCCGGCCCGTGCATGCAGGCCATGACCCTGATCTCGAGCTTCGCGAACTTGTCGATCGCTCGCACGAGGCTCGCCCGATCGTCCGCCTGATAGCCGAGATGCCGCGCCGCCGCGAGCGCCGCCTCAGAGCGGTCGGCCGAGGTCACCACTTCCGTGCCGAGGCCGGAGAACAGATCATTCGGGAAGAACGTCTTCGTGGTCTCCTCGTAGAGCATCAGGCTGTCCCACTGGTTGACCTGGGGCGTCATGAAGAAGCGCAGGCGGTGGCTGCCGAGATCGAGAACTTCGCCGTCGCCGACGACGCGTGGCTCGCGCTCGGCGAAGTCGCGCAGCGAGAGCACCGCGCAAAGCTCCGAGCAGACGACCCTCGCCTGCGGGGCCGCCTCGAGCCACTCGTTGACCGCGCCGGACGAGTCGCCCTCGTGGTGCGGCACGACGATGTAGCGCAGCTTGGCCGGATCGACGATCTTGGTCACCTCGTCGCGCATGCGCGCGAACGTGCGCCGGAACATGGTCTCGATGATCGCCGGCTGCGTGGCATTGACCAGGAACCTGTTGTAGCTGGCGCCGGGGAAGACGAGCTTGCCGGCGAGGAGATCCGCTTCATACTAAGGTTCTTCTTTGCCTCGTCGTTCACGAAGCGTCCGCAATACGCCTCGTATCCGTTTATCGCGTAGCGCGTCGCCGGAGCGTTCGGATCCGCGTTCATCGCCTGCACCGACACGGTTCCGGCGTCGGTGAACACGATCTGGCCCGAAAATTTTACTTGCTGCAGCGGGCCGCCCGCCTCGCCGGTTTCCAGCGAAACCATGCGCCAGACGCCGGAGAACAGGTCCCTCACGCTAGCGGTGGTTTCGGCCCAAGTCGGAACAGTCGCAAGAGTGGCGGACGACAGGATGAGGATGCGTGCGAACTTGTTTAGGTTCATGTTGCAAGGTCTCCTTTCTTGCGGTTGGGGATTGAAATGACGGGGACGGCGTTCAGACGGCGAGCAGGACCTTGATCTCGTTGCAACGGATCGCCTGAGGAAACGGGTCGACAGATGTGTCACGCCTTACATTCCGCACATTGCTGAGCGCATTTCTGCGTAATTTCCCCGGCGTTGGCCGGGCTCAGCGCTCGTTCGGTGCTTCGGCGTCGATGAGTCGTTCGGTTTCTGCCTCCCAGGCTCGCAGCAGCTTCTTGACCTTACGGTAATTGGCAATGGCTTGCCGCAGGATGGCGGCCTGCTCCGCCGAGACGTAGCGTTGGACCAGCTTACCGGCCTTCATGCGACCCCATTCGTAGTACGGCCAATGACGGGCGGCAGGGTCTACGGTGCAGCGACAAGCGGGTTTGCCGCATTTCATCATCCGCTTCATTAGGGTGCCCGAACACAGGTAATCGACCGCCGCGAGCGCCTCGCGCAGGCGGCTAATGCGCTCGATCACCGTCGAGCGCGAACCGATCTACCGCCAGGGCGAGACGGTGCACGGGTTCGCCGCCGGCTTGTTTGGCATCGGGGTCGAGGACATGGCGCGCCTCAGTGACGACCGCCTGGGCCGTGCGCTCGATCGGCTCTTTGACGCTGATCGCGCAGCGCTACTGACCGAGGTGGTGCTCGCGGTCGGCGAGAAGTTCGCCCTGCGCTTCGACGAGCTCCATAACGATTCGACCTCGGTGGCCTTCTGCGGCCAGTACCGGGCCGCCTCGGGACGGCGGCTACGCGCGCGCACGGCACCCGCGATCACCTACGGCTTCTCCAAGGATCACCGGCCCGATCTGAAGCAACTGCTCTTCATCCTCACGGTGGCCGCCGATGGCGCGGTGCCGGTGCAGTTTCGGGTGGCCGACGGCAACCGCAACGACTCGACCACCCAGATTGAGAGCTGGAACACGCTGCGCACGCTCGCCGGTCGCGCCGACTTCCTCTACGTCGCCGACTCCAAACTGTGCAGCCACGACAACATGGAACACATCCAGCGCGCCGGCGGCCGCTTCGTCACGGCGATGCCGCGCTCGCGTCAGGAGGACACCGAGTTTCGCCAGTGGATCCCGACGCACACGTCGGCCTGGGAGCTCGTCTGGGATCGACCCAACCCGCGCCGACGCGCGGGGCCACGCGACCGCTGGTACGTCTACCAGGCCGAGCTGCCCTCCGCCGAGCTCTGGCCGGTAATCTGGGTCTTCTACGTCGGCATCTGCGTTTACGCCTTCTACTACTTCCTCCTCAATTTCGAGGAGGTCGCCACTTACCGGCAGGGCTCGTACACGCGCGAGGGTTTCATCGTGGGGCTGCTCATGTTCCTGCTGGTGATGGAGCTCTCGCGCCTCGCCCATCCCACCCTGTTCTGGATCAACATCGTCCTCGTCGTCTACACGCTGTGGGGCTATCTCAGCCCGATCGACTTTTTCTGGCATCCCGGCACCAGCTTCTACCGCATCGTCACTTCGAGCTCACGGTCGAGCTTTCGACCGGCATCTACGGCATCTACGGCCAGCTCGCGCTGACGCTGATCGCCGCCTTCCTGCTGCTGGCAGGCGTTGCGAACGGCTTCGGGGCGCAGACGGCGATGATCAAAGTCCTGCGCCGCCTCGCCGGCCGCTCGCGCCAGATGATCCCGCAGTCGGCGGTGCTCGGGTCGCTGGCCGTCGGCACGATCAGTGGCAGCGGATCGGCCAACGCGGTCGTGGTCGGCGCCATCACGATCCCGCTGATGAAGCGCCATGGGGTGCCGGGGACCTTCCCCGCCGCGATCGAGAGCGCGGCATGCATGGGCGGGCTGATCATGCCGCCGATGATGGGCATCGGGGCGTTCCTGATGTCGGAGTTTCTCGGCGTGCCCTATTGGGAGGTGGTGAAGCGCGGCTTCGCGGTCGCGTTCGTCTACTACGCGACGCTGGCCCTGGCGGTCTATCTCCTGTGCGTGCGCCTGCTGCCGCGCGAGTCGGTCGCGGAGCCGGCGGTGCCGCTCTACGACAAGGTCAAGACCGCGGTCTTCTTCCTCTCGGTCGCGTTCCTCATCGTCCTGCTGGGCTGGATCGGCATGGGGGAACTGCGGGCGGCGCTCTACACCGGCATTTTCATGCTGGCGCTCCTGCTCCTGGCGTTCCTGTATTTCAAGCACCTGCGCGAGGATCCGCTGGTCGGGGGTGAGTCTCTGCTCGCGAACTTCCGCCTCGCCATCGAAACCCACGCCGAGATGACGCCCTATCTCACGCTCCTGCTCGCGACCCTCGGCATCATGATCGGGCTCTTTACCGTCACCGGCTTCATCAACCGGATGGGCGCGGCGCTGCTCGATCTCGGCTCCTGGAACGTCATCGCCATGGTCCTGATGGCCTATATTTTCGGATGGCTGGTCGGCGCCGGGCTGCCGCCGACGGCGACCTACATCATCGGCGCGGTCATCATCGTGGGACCGCTGCGCGAGATGGGCATCAATCCCTGGGTCGCCCAGTTCTTCGTGTTCCTGATCTCGGTGTGGGGCGAGCTGTCGCCGCCGACCTCGCTGACGGCCGCCGTAGCCGCGCGTATCGCGGAGGCCTCGTTCATGCGGACCATGTGGGAGGCGCTGAAGATCGCGCTGCCGATCACGCTCATGACCTTCGGCATCTTCACGCGGTCCGACATCGTGGTGAATCCCGGCTGGCCGCAGGTCGCGGCCCCGCTGCTGATGGTCATCGGCACGTGCGGGACGGCGTTCGCGATGTTCGGGCGGTTCGTGGAGAATCCGGGCGGAAACATCCTGCTGCGCGCGATGCTCGCGCTCTTCGCCCTGGTCACGCTGCTGCACCCGGACGCCAGCGTGGCGGCCGCCTCGGCCGCGGTCACGCTCGCGGCGACGATCTACGGCGTCTGGCGCCACCGGCAGATCGCGTCGCCGAAGAGCGGGCTGCAGTCGCAGCCCGCGAGCTAGCTAGCTGACCATCTCACGCCGCTGCCCGAGCACGGCGGCGAGCACCCGCTCAAGCGCGATCAGCCGGCGGCGGTCCGCAATGGTGCGTGGCGCAGTTTCTGCATCACGACGACGGCGACGACCAGCGCCAGGCCGATATAGTCGAACAGGGTGCGCGGATAGACCAGCATCACGCCCGCGATCACGAGCATCCAGCGCTCGAGCTGACTGCACTTGCGGAATAGCCAGCCCTGCAATCCTCCCGCCAGCGCCGCAATGCCGATGGCCGCGGTGACGGTCACCTCTGCGATCGCGCCCCAATCGGCCCGCGCCAGGTTCTTGAAGGAGCCGGTGAGCAGCAATCCGATGCCCGACGGATCCAGCACGAACATGAACGGCACTAGGAACGCCGGCGCGGTGTATTTCCAGCACTGCAGCGTGGTGCGGTACGGCCCGCCGCCGGTGATCGCCGCCGCCGCGAACGGCGACAGCGCGGTGGGCGGCGATACCTCGGACAGCACGGCGTAATAGAAAATGAACATGTGCGCCGCGAAATCCGGCACGCCGAGCTGGATCAGGGCCGGCGCCACGATCACCGCGGAAATGATGTACGAGGCGGTGACCGGCACCGCCAGCCCGACGACCCACACAATCAGCGAACTGTAGAAAGCGGTCAGCAGCAGCTTCATGTCGTGGAGCAGCATGGGCGTCCGGTCGGCGCCCAGCGCGACCCACAGGTTGGTGAGGCTCGCCGCCCCCGAGTCCGCGTAGCTCAGCACGATGGTGCTGAACTTGAGCCCGAGCCCGGTGAGCGTCACTACGCCGACGATGATGCCGGCGGAAGCGACGGTCATGGCGACGGCCAGCACGCTTACCGAACCGCCTTCCAGCGCCTTGATGAATCCGGACTCCCAGAAGCCCTTGACCCACGGCATGCGTCCGCGGAACCAGTCGTAGGGAATGAGCGTCGAGTCGCTGCGGAGGAAGGCGAGCACGAAAGTCACGACCGTCGCCCAGAATACCGACAGGATCGGCGAGTAGCCGAGCAGCATGAAGACGACGATGGCCACCAGCGATACAAAATGGAACCAGTACCGCCGCGCCAGCTCGAGCGGCTTGTGATGCTTTTCCAGCGCGACCGTATGCATGGCGAACTTGCGCGCGTCAATCTCGACCATGATGAAAATGGCGAGATAGAACAGGATCGTCGGGATGGTCGCCATCAAAATCACGTCGAGATACGAGATCTTGAGGAATTCGGCGATCAGGAACGCGGCGGCCCCGAGCACCGGCGGAGAAATGATGGCCCCCAGCCCGCCCGCCGCCAGCAGTCCGCCCGCGGCCTCCTTGCTGTATCCCGCCTTGGCGAGCAGCGGGTACGCCACCGATCCCAGCGTCACCGTCGTGGCCACGCCGGAACCCGATGGCCCGCCCAGCAGGAACGAGCCCAGCACGACGGCGCGCCCGGCGCTCGAGGGCTTGCCGCCCATCGCGGAGAACGAGAAGTCGATGAAGAATTTGCCCGCCCCCGAGTACTGCAGGAACGCACCGAAGATGGTGAACAGGATGATCAGCGTCGAGCCCACGTCCACCGCCACGCCGAAGATGCCCTCGAGGGTCATGTACAGCGATCCCGTCAGCCGCGCGATGTCGTAGCCCTTGTGCGTCCACGGCGGCGGCAGGTAGGGGCCGAACAGCGCGTAGGCGAGGAACAGGATGACGACGAAAGGCAGTATCCACGTCGAGGTGCGGCGGTTGCCTTCCAGAATCAGCAGAATCAGTGCGACACCATAGACCTGGTCTGTCATCGTTGGCGCGGTGGCGCGATCGCCGAGCTCGTCGCCCCAGTAAAGGATGTAGCCGATGATGGCGATCGAGGCGACGGCGAGGATCGCGTCCCACCACATCAGGCGGTGGCGGAAACGCTTCGCGGCCGGGAACATCAGGAACACGAGCGCGAGCGAGAACGCCACGAAAACCGGGCGCAGGATATAGGCCGGCACGATGTAGAGCGCGGCGTAGAGGTGGAACAGCGACATCGTCACGGCGAACGCCGCCAGGAAAACCGCCAGCGTGCCGGTGTAGCGGTTGTGCACGCCTTCTTCTTCTTCGATGAACTCCTCTGCGCGCTTCAGCGCTTCGTCGCTGATGACGACTTCGGTCTGCGCCGGCTGCCCCTTCCCGCTCATCGTCACGCACTCCCTCGGTTACGGAGCGTCGCGGGGCATCGTAGCACAGCCCCGTCGCGAGCTGCGTGCGGCGCCGCCTCGCGTACCAATAAAAAACCCCGTCCGCCGAGGGACGGGGTTGTCGTGCGCGCCGCTTTAGTCGAGCTTGACGCCTTTCTCGCTGAAATACCTCACCGCGCCCGGATGGAACGGGACCGGGCTGGCAGCGGCTTTCTGGTTCTCGAGCTTGAAATTCGCCGCTTCCTTGTGCACGGCGATCAGCTCGTCGCGCTTGTCGAAGATCGTCTTGACGATGTTGTAGGCAGCCTGATCGCTAAGCTGCTCGTTCGTGACCAGGATGTTCCACACCGTGGCCTGCTTGTTGTCCTGGGCCATGCCGGGGTAGGTTTCCTTCGGAATGACGTCCTCCACGTAGAGTTTGCCGTATTTCTTGTTCATCGCCGGCACCGTGTACGCATGGTCGATCAGCTTGATCTTCATGCCGGGGGTTGCGGCAAGATCGGTGATCGCGGCGGTGGGCAGGCCCCCGACCCAGAAGAAGGCGTCGATCTTCCTGTCCTTGATGGCGTTCACGGACTCCGCCACACCCAGGCGTTCGCGCGTAACGTCCTTGTCCTTGTCGAGACCGGCGGCTTCGATCACGCGAAACGCCATCACTTCGGTGGCGCTGCCGGGCGAACCGGTAGATACGCGTTTGCCCTTGAGGTCCTTCATGGCGTTGATGCCGGTGCCCTCGATCGTCACCACGTGCATGCGGTTCGGATACAGGACCATCAGCGTGCGCAGCGGAACCTTGCCGCCCTTGAACTTGTCCTCGCCGCGATAGGCGTCCTGTGCCGCGTCCGCCATCGAAAACCCAATATACGGCTTGCCCGTGCCGATCAGCTTCAGGTTGTCGACCGAGCCACCGGTGACCTCGGCCGTGGCCTGCATGCCGGGCACGTACTTGGACAGCACGTTGGCCATGCCGCCGCCGAGCGGGTAATACACGCCGCCGGTGCCCCCGGTGCCGATCGAGAGATTGATTTTTTCCTGTGCTCCCGCCGTAG
>DASVPH010000211.1:0-9491 GCA_036382945.1 Casimicrobiaceae bacterium | reverse complement strand
TCCTCGGGGCAGTCAACCCGGGGAAACTACGCCATTCTTGGCAAACGAAGTTCAAATCGGCACCAAACGAAATCGGCCTGCAACCCGCGCCAATGCTTGATCTCGGGCTCGGCACAGGTCATTTAACCGGACAGTAGTGATGGAGGCGCTGTTCGTCCGTCGCGTAGACTGCAAGACCGAGAGCTGCCGCAGCGTCATCCCGTGGCCATTCCGCTCGCACTGGACGCAACCGACAATCGTCGAGGAGAGCTCGAACCAGGGTGGCACTGACGCCGCGCCGGCATCACGCCAGAGCGCACCGCGACGATTTTGCGCTTGCACGGATCTGATCGGGCGTGCGCATAGCTGTGTATCCGCGCAAACTTCCCTGGGCCTTCGCGTCGCTGATGCGTTGTCAGCGCTATGGCGCGGACGTCATTGCGACCGCGCCCGCTGCGGTACGCCACACTACGCTGCGCTTGGTTTCGGCGCTCCACGCGGCCCTCTAAGCTTCGCTCTGTCGCATCTCCCACACAGAGTTACTGCTGCTCCCCATGACCGACTACGCTCGTCTCGTCCGCGACCTTCAGGTGCCGCCGATACCGAAGCTCATCCTCTACGCCCTGGCGACACGCGCTGACGCGGAGGGGATCTGCTGGCCCTCCATCCGAACGCTCTGCCATGACACCGGGCTGGCTCGGCGCACGGTGCAGATGCACCTGCAGAAGCTTATCTCCGATCAGCTCGTCATCCGCGAGGCGCGCATCGGCGGCCCGAGCGTCCTTCGTCTCAACATCCGGCTGACGAGATGCGCGACCCGTACGAGTGCTGGCGATGCGCCTGTGGATAACGAGCCAGCCGAGAGCGCAGGTCCCGCGCATCCCCCACGCGTGGCACGCACCCAGGGTGCGCATGAGGCGCGGGCGCAGCGCACGGTATGCACGGGGGATGCGCACGACGTGACTATGACCAGCGCAGGTCGTGCGCCCGAAGTTACCAAGAAGTTTCCATTGAACTCTCCATTGAAGTTACCAGGGAAGCTCACACCGCCGGGAGGAAGAAGTACAAATCCCGACCGCTCGCCCGACGCACAACTTCGATGGTGGACCACCGAAGCAGGGATAAGGTGCAAGGGCGCCGAGCTCGGCGTAGCGCCGCGGGTCGGAGAGAGCTACCGGGACTACAAGAACCGGTTGTTCAAAGTCCAACACGAGCGCCGGCGCGAGTTTGATGAGATGTCGGAAGCGATCAAAGCTGCGACCGGATAGGGATATGTTGCCGATCCTGCTGCCGCGTCTTCTTCGTCCCGCCCAGGCCGCCGCGTATCTCGGTGTGGGGGCGACCATCTTCGACCGCGACATCCGCCCCAGCCTAGTCGCAATCCCGATCGGCGCGACTGGGGTGGCCTTCGACCGTCTTGATCTCGACGCCTGGGTGGACCAACATAAGGCGCGCGCCGGGCGTCCCGCCGAGAAAGGAGACTGCATATGGGACGCTCAAGGACGACCGGCGTCATCACTGACGCCGCAGGAAACAGAATTATCAACAAGGTTCACCGAGGGGTACGAATCTACGCCAGGCTTGGACGGGTCACCCTCGCTGCCGCCGAAGAGGAACTACGCACGCGGATCGCCGAAATCGAAGACAAGGCGAACCGCCGCAGCGTTGCTCGCCGCACTTTCGGCCAAGCATGCGTCCGGTACCTGACCGAGAAAGCAGCCAAGCGCAGCATCGATACCGATGCCTACCACATCGGCCTGATCGAACCGTGGCTTGGCAAGTTGCCGCTGGTGGCGATTCACGACGACACGCCGGAGCTCGTGGATTTCAAGAAGCACCGGCTCGAAGTCGACAAGGTGAGTCCGACGACGGTCAAGCGAACGCTCGAGATCGTCCGGCACATCTTGCACCTGGCCGCGCGCAAGTGGCGTACCGAGGATAACGAACCGTGGCTGCCGATAGCGCCGCCACTGCTCGAAATGCCGAAGAACCCGCATGCGCGCAAGCCCTACCCCTTGGCGTGGGACGAGCAGCGGTTGCTGTTCTCGTGGCTACCGAAGCATCTGGCCGAGATGGCGCTGTTCAAGGTGAACACGGGTATGCGGGAAGCGGAGGTATGCGCGTTGCACTGGGCGTGGGAGCAGAAGGTGCCGGAACTCGACACCACAGTGTTCATCGTTCCAGGCGAGCATGTGAAGAATGCGGAGGATCGGCTGGTAGTGTTGAACGAAACGGCGCGCGCAGTAGTTGATGCACGCCGGGGCCAGCATCCGACGCACGTATTCGCGTGGCAGGGAAAGCCGGTTACGAAGATGAACAACACGGCCTGGCAGCGTGCGCGTCGCGAGGCGGCCCAGCAGTATGAAGCCGAACTCGGACGCCCCTGCCCCGCGGGTTTTGTCGGCGTGCGTGTACACGACCTGAAGCACACTTATGGCCGGCGGTTGAGATCTGCAGGGGTGAGCCTCGAGACGCGGAAGCTGCTGCTCGGACACAAGAACGGCGACGTGACGACTATTCGCTCGCGGAGATCGGCGAGCTGATTGCGGCGACGAATCGAGTGTGCGCCGTGAAAGGTACGCCCAGCATTACACTCCTGCGAGTCGCAAATGGCTAGGCTGTGGATAAGAGTCGCGCAAAGGTCGCGCAGAAGCAAAAAGCCAGTCGCGCAGACTGGCTAATTGCTTGAAAAATGGCGCGCCCGGCAGGATTTGAACCCACGACCCCCTGGTTCGTAGCCAGGTACTCTAATCCAACTGAGCTACGGGCGCTTAAGGACAAATTATAGCAGGGGCCGGCCAAACCGACGTCGGATGTCCGTTCCCGGTGCGGCATGCCGCCAGCATTGCACCCGATCGAGGCGTTTGTGCCGCCGAGGCGATCACGAAAAGCCAGACGCAAACCGTTCGGACATCCGGCCGACGGAGACGCAGGAAGCTCGGCTTATCGCGCGCTGGGAACACGCTTCGCGGACCGCGAGTCCGAAAGAGCTGCGCGGCAGGGTCGGGCCGCGCGTAACAGCGCGTTGTTCTCTTCGGGAGTTCTGGATCCATGAGCTCGGATATCGCCTGTCTTCCTGCCCGATGCGAAACAGCAAGCCTCGCAGCGATTCTTTCCCTCAAACGACACGGGTCCCCGCTTGCCCGGGGACGGCGGGCTCGCAGGTCCACCGCTGGCGAACCTTGGAAACCCTCTTCCAACCGCGGTTGGTACAATGGCGCGTTCGCCCCTTGCCGGGGTTCCTCGTCATCAGCCGCATTGGACCCTTCGCCATGCCCCGCCTCACCTCACGCCGAACGAACCTGCTGCTCGCCATCACGGTCTGGGCGACCCTGGCCGCGCCGCTCGCTTTTGCTCAGGCGGCCCAGCGCAACCTCGTCACCGACGCGACGGTCACGCTGTTCACCTTCCTGAACGACCCCGACATGACCTGGCTGCAGAGCAACTTCAAGCGCGCGAAGGCCGTCGTGGTGGCGCCGAAGATCGCCAAGGCCGGCTTCATCGTCGGTGGATCCGGCGGGCGCGCCGTCGTGGTCGCGCGCGACCCGAAATCCGGGAAGTGGATCGGCCCGGCGTTCTATACGCTGGCCACCGCGAGCATCGGCTTCCAGGCCGGCATCTCGGTGTCCGAGGTGGTGACCCTGGTGATGACCGAGAAGGGCTTGAACACGCTCCTTGCCGACTCGGTAAAGCTGGGCGGCGACGCGGCCGTCGCCGCAGGGCCGGTGGGTGCGGGCGCGCACTCGTATCTTACCGCCGATTTCGTGTCGTTTAGCCGGGCCACGGGCATCTACGGCGGGCTCAATCTCGACGGAACGGTCATCTCCACCGCCGACGAGTGGAATCGCGTCTATTACGGCCAGAGGGTCCACGCCCCCGATATCCTGCTGCGCAGGGCCGTACGCAATAACCAGGCGAGTGAGCTGCTCAACGTGATCACCGCGGCGGCGAACAAGTAGCAGCCGCCCTGCTCCTCCGACGGAGGGAACACTCCGCCGAGAATCCGGCGCCGGCGCAACGCTCTCAACGCCGGCGCCCTACCCCCTGGAAGCCGCGCACGGGCGGGATCTGCGCCCGCATGCGCGCGATCGTGTGCCGCGTGACCTGCGCCGACCACTGCGAATTCGTCGTCTGCGGCACCGGAAGTATGCGCAGATCGAGCGAGAGGTTCGTCACGTACAGGAACCCGTTGCTGATCACGAGGCTCGCCGGGAACAGTAGCCCGATCGGTGATCCCTGCGCGTCGATGCCGCCGAAGTCGCCGAGCTTGGCGATGACGCGGCCCGTGCCGTCGAGCACGACGATCTCGTCGGACTGATTCGCCGCGACCCAGAGGTTGTCGGCGCTGTCGATGAGCACCCCGTCGGCGCCGTTGATGCTGTTCACGAAAACCTCGGGGGTACCCGGGGCGCCGCTCGGGCCGAGCGGCAGCGGAATCTTCACCACCGTGTCGTTGCCGGTGTTGGCGACGAACAGCGCGGAGTAGGCGTTGTTGAACGCGAGGCCGTTGGCGCCGAACGGCGGCACGCCGCTCGTGGCGAGCAATGGGTCGGCGAGCCACAGCGTGGCCACGGGACTCCCCGCGGGGCCGGTGCGCCAGATCGCGCCGGCGAACGAGTCGGAGATGTAGACGTTGCCGTCGGGATCGAAGGCGAGCGCGTTGGGCCCGGCGGACGCACCACCGGGAATCGTCGTGAATACCGTGGGCGGTGCGGCACCCAGCGGATCGATCTTGAGCACCCTCTGGTTGCCGAAGTCGATCACCAGGAGCGCCCCCGTCTGCGGATGAAAGGCGATACCGAGGAGCAAGGGACTCGACCCGGCGATGTCCATCTTGCGTACCAACCGGCCGGCACGGTTAAAGACGATGACGTTGCCGACCGCGGTCTCGCCGCTGACGTCGAAGTCCGCGACGTAGATATTGCCCTGCGCGTCGGCGGTGATGCCTTCGGGGTGCGCCGTCCCGGGAGGCAACGTCGCGAACTTGATGGCGGTGCCTCGATCCCAGGCGTGAGCCGAGAATGCGAGCGCGGCGAGCAGCGCGATGAGAAGGCCCTGCAGAGGATGCGCGCGCTTCATGATCGAACCTCCTTAACGCTTGTTGACGACGTGCCATGGAGCGGCCCGGATGATGCCTATGTAGCCGCTCGATGGAAATGAATGAGGATGGGCCCGGGTTGGCGTACGTCCTCCCGCCTGCGACCTGAAATCAGCGCCCGCTCGCCGGTGGCCTCTCGTAGGGCTTGATATCGCCGCAATCGCTGCCGAGCCAGCGCCCGCTGATTTCCGCGTTGAACGTGCGCGGCGCGCCGTCGTTGCGGCTCACCATCGCGATCTTTCCGGTTACGCGCTCGCTGCTCGTCGCCGTGAATTCGATGTTTCCCGTGGTCTTGCCGCCTTCGCACGACAAGCCCATCTTGACGTGCTGCGGTGACTGCTCGAGCACCTTGCGCTCACAGCGCGGCCCGCCGCTGTCGCGTTGCCCCTTCGCGTAACTGTCCCACTCCTTGAGCTGGTCCGGGGTTATGCAGGTGCGCGCAATCTGCGTCTGCGGTTGACCGCTCATGCGTCCGGCCATCATCTGCTCGATGCGGGCACGCTGCTCCGGGGGTAGATTCGAGAGATCGGGCATCTGCGGCATCGCCGGCCCGCCTTCGGTGCGCGTCGTCGTGGTGTGCTCCCAGAGGCCGGGCTTGACGTTGACGCCGGCGACTGCGGCGCCGGCGCTGCACGCGATCGAGATCGCAAGGGTCAACCGGAGACAGTTCATGCTGGATTCCTCCCATGGCAAGAGAAAACGTGACGTTAGCGGCGAGTCGAGCGCAATGCAAGATGGCAGGGCGGGCTTGGCGGCGGACGAGTTAGATCGCCTGGCGCGACCCGCTGGGCCCACAGCGTGATCGTGTTCGCCGCCGGGCCGTACTTGATCAGGATCTGAGCGCCCATGCTGCCCATCGCCGGCGTACCTTGCCGTTCACGAGCGCGTAGGTGCGCAGGAACGGCAGACTCATCGTCACCTGCGCGCGATCGGCGAGGCAGAAATCCTTGTCGGCGCGGTTCGAACTCGCGGTTGATTTGACGATGAAATCGAGCGCCTCGCTGTTCAGGATCTGCGCGAAATCGCAGGCAGGCTTGCGGAAAGGCTCACCCCTTGCGCAAGTGCAGTGGGCCTTTGCATCGCAGCATTCTGTGCACCGAAGTGCGGCATTGCAACATGAAATCTTGGTTGGATCGGAGTAGTGTTAATTCCACCTCGCAGATTGCGTTTTCACGATATGGAATTAGACAGGAGGGCCCCATGGCCGTCGCTTACAACGTGCTGATCCTCGGTGCGTCGTACGGCTCGCTGCTTGCAGCGAAGCTCCTCCTCGCCGGCCACAATGCGCGGCTGGTATGCCTGCCGGCGGAAGCTGAGCTCATCAACAAGGAAGGCGTGCGAGTACGCTTGCCGGTGAAGGGCCGCGATGGCCTTGTCGAGGTCGATTCGCGCAAGCTTCCGGGCAGGCTCTCGGCGGGCGGCACCGCAAGGGTGGATCCGGCCGGGTTCGATCTGGTGGCGCTCGCTATGCAGGAGCCGCAGTACGGCTCTCCGGGCGTGCGCGAGCTGCTCGCCGCGATCGCCACGGCGCGCGTGCCGTGCCTCTCGGTCATGAACATGCCGCCGCTGCCGTTCCTTGCGCGCATTCCGGCGATCTTGGTGGCTGGCTGTCGCGGCTGCTACACCGATCCCGCCGTCTGGGACGGCTTCGATCCGAAGCTCGTGACGCTGTGCAGCCCCGACCCGCAGGCTTCGCGCCCGCCGGAAGAGAAAGTGAACGTCCTGCAGGTGAGGCTCGCGACCAACTTCAAGGCGGCGCGCTTCGACTCCGATGCGCACACCGCGATCCTGCGGCGGCTCGAGGCCGACATCGAGGTGGCGCGCTTCGACACCGGCACCGAGAAGATCGGGCTTCCGGTCAAGCTGAAGGTGCACGACTCGGTCTATGTGCCGCTTGCCAAATGGGCGATGCTCATGGCTGGCAACTATCGCTGCATCACCAAGGACGGTGTGCGCTCCATCAAGGAAGCGGTGCATAGCGACCCCACGGCCGCGCGCGCGATGTACCAGTGGGTGGTCGAGTTGTGTCTGCGGCTCGGGGCGAACGAAAAGGACATGGTGCCTTTCGAGAAATACGCCGCTGCGGCGCAGGCCCTCACGGGGCCGTCGTCGGCCGCGCGGGCGCTCTACGGTGCGGCGCTCAACATCGAGCGAGTGGATCGCCTCGTGCAGACGATCGCCACGCAGCAAGGCATGCGCTCCGCGTCGCTCGACGAGACCGTCGCGCTGATCGATGCGAAGCTGGAGGCGAACCGGCGCGCGGCACGCGAGGCGGCGAACAAGGCCGCCGCCTGAGGCGCCGCTCCTCGGCCTCGCCCTCGACGCCGAGCTTCTGAATCTTGCGCCTGATGCCGTTGCGGCCCATATGTGGCGCAGCTCTCCTGGGGCACACCTTCGCCACGCTCGCGCTGATGGCTGGCAACACTCCCGCGTGGGTCGCGCGCCAGCTCGGGCACGTCAACGCGCAGATCGTGTTTCGCGTCTACGCGAAGTGGATCGATCGCGCCGACAAGAGCCGCGAACGCGACCGCTTCAACGCGGCTTTGAGCCACGTTTCGGGCCACACTCGACGACAAGCGCGAGGTAAGTAATTCAGCGGGAACGATAATTCTGGCGGAGAGAGGGATTCGAACCGGAATGACCCCCTACGGGCCCCTGAATTCCCCCGATTTGGCCACGGATTTGGCCACGCTAAGCAACCTGGAGTCGGTCCCGATCCGAGTAAGGATCGATCTCGACGACGATCTTCTTGACGGCAACGCTCGGTGCCTTGCGGCGGCCAACTGTCTTCATCGTGATGAAACCGGCGGACGCCATCTTGGCCAGTGTGCGCGTGAGGTTTGGTTGCGCGCGCCCGCTCATCTCGACGAGTTCGGCAACCGATTGGGGCTTCCGATCCCGAATGATCGCGAGAAGCTGCCGATTCTCCGGGGTCAACAGCCGCACCACGGCGTCGACCGAATTGAAGCTCGGTTTCGCAGCATCGGCGGGGGTTGGGCGCGCACCACGCGCCACCGCCTTCATTTCTTCGCGCAACGAGCGAAGACTTTGAACCTTATACTTGGTCATCTCGACCTCCGTGTCTCTTCCACTTCGACGACCGTCGTCCCAACTCCGCGCTCACCTAAGACCCGTTCCACTTCGTCGAAAAAGTCGTCGATTAGCCCCTCGGCGTTCTTGAACTGATACGCACGCCCCGGATCGGTCTCCGTCCGGTGCCAATGATCGCTCGCTGGCGGCTTCGGTTTGAACCGGGAACCCTTGGCCGGCACGCCATGGGCATTGTCGAAGCCGACCAGCCGTGTGCCATCGGGTGCATGAAGCGTGAACGAATAGGACAAGCCGTGTGGCCGGTCCTTGGTCGCCTTGACGCGCTCGATTTCAAACTTGATCCAGTAGCCCTCTTCGAGATGATGGACACGTCCATCAAAAGCGAGAAGGAACTCCAGTCCGTATTCGGGCGCTCGATCTGCCATACCATATCATCGCATGATATTATTTTAGGAGCGAAGTGTCAAGGGTAGCCAGCTCTGCTCGGTGGGCAACGAAGCAGACGGGAACAACTATGGTAGCGGACGAGAGAGGGAGCTACGTTGCCCCGGGAAACGAGCGCTTGAGCGAAAATGCCCCCAATTAACGCCCGCAATGCTAGGCGGGACGCGGGTTTCGAGGATTGGGGCTTGCGGATTTAGCCGGAAGCAAACCGGCCTAAAACGGTTACTGGCGGAGAGAGAGGGATCGTGCGCGTCTCACCTTACGGTGATCCGCGCATCCCTCGCGCTTTCGCGCTCGGGACCCGCGTGCGCTTCGCCACGCGGTCCTTCGCAGCGCTCACACTGCTCGCGCCGCTCAGCGAACAGAGGGCTCTCACCCCCTCCTATCGCCACAAAAAATGCCCGACGCGCGGGCATTTTTTGTGGCGGAGAGAGAGGGATTCGAACCCTCGATACAGGTTTTGGCCCGTATGCTCCCTTAGCAGGGGAGTGCCTTCGACCACTCGGCCATCTCTCCGATTGTCCCAGCAACTCTCGCGTTGCCTGAGACGCGCAATCTTACCCGCCCGCGCGCCGAACGGTCAAAGCGGAAGCGCCAGAAAATCCGCGACTTAACGGTCACGCCGGCTGCGGCGCCTGATCGAGCTCGAACGTGCGGTGCAGTTGCCGCACCGCGAGCTCGAGATACTTCTCGTCGATCACGACCGAGGTCTTGATCTCGGAGGTCGAGATCATCTGGATGTTGATGCCTTCGTCGGCGAGCGCCTTGAACATCTTGGCGGCGATGCCGGCGTGCGAGCGCATGCCGATCCCGACCAGCGACACCTTGCAGATCCTGTTGTCGCCGATGATCTCGCGCGCCGCGAATCCCTTGCCTCTCTCGCCGCTCAGCACCTCGAGCGCCTTCTTGTACTCGGCCC
>DASVPH010000210.1:0-2772 GCA_036382945.1 Casimicrobiaceae bacterium | reverse complement strand
GAGGCCGACCGCGGCACCATGGACGTCCCGCGGTTCGCGACTAAGCTCCGGTACACCCGACGACCCGGCCGCTCGGCGTGAAAAATAACAACGCCCGGCTCGTTGAGAAACAGGCGGCGGACAAAATCGTCCGACATCCTCCAGAGTTCGGCGAGCTCCTCAACAGAAAAATGCCGTTCGAAAGGTGTGGGTTCCGGAAATTCTGGCCGCTGGATTCCGGAAATTCTGGCGCCGTCCGCGGAGAGACTGGCCGACTGAGTTGATGCCGGATTTGCCGTGGGGTCGTCAAGCCCAAGATGCCTGGTCCGCATTGATGGCCCGTCGAGCGTGAGCAGACGACCACGCTCGAGGATCCGATCGACGATGGCGTGAGCCAGGTCCTCATCGTGCAGCACGCGGCCCCACCCGGTGAGCGGCTTGTTTGTGGTGAAGATCATCGTCCGTTTCTTTCGGTGGCGATCGTTGACCACGTGAAACAGCATGTTAGCCGCATCAGTCCCGTACGTGAGATACCCCACTTCGTCGACGACCAAGACCGCCGGATGCACGTAGCGGGCGAGCGTGTCGGCGAGCCGACCGGTGCGAAACGCCGCGGAAAGGTCGTCGATGAGTTCCGCGGCGGTCACACACAGGGCATCGAAGCCGTTCTGAATCGCGCGGTAGGCGATCGCCACGGCGAGGTGCGTTTTCCCACGGCCCGGTTTTCCGCCGAGGACCAGACAGCGGCCCTCTGTCACGAAATCGGGCGCGAGGGCTGAGCCGAGGAGTGCCAGACGGACGGTCGACTGCATGGAGAAATTGAAATCGTCGATCGTCTTGAAAAACGGGAAGCGCGCGCGGCGCACCATGCGCGCGATGCGCGTCTGCTGTCGCTGTGCGATCTCTTCGGTGACGAGGAGGGCGAGGAAATCGCGGTAGCTCCACTCTTCACGCTCGGCGCGCTGGACGAGTTCTCGCCACGCGCGGCGGCTATTGGCCAGATGGAGGCGCTTGAGTAAGGCGTCGAATTGGACGTCGGTGAGATCGATCATCATCGCCCTCCGTCGGCGTCAAAGGGGAGCACCGTGCTCGCCCGCGTCCAGGCCCTCCGCTTCGCTCCGGCCCTTCGGGCGCCTACGGCGGCCTGGACCCGGGCTGCGCGCGGTGCCGTGTCGGCATTTGCCGACGGAAGGTCGAGGGAGAGCTGTTCGCCGCGTAAGCTCGACCGGCCAGGATGCTCTATCAGCAGCGATCGCGCCTCGGGCCGACCAGGACTATCCCCCTCGATCGGCCTCGGGATGGTCACCGCGTCCGCGAGGAAGTGCGCGATGTACTCCGCGCCGATGGCGTGCTCCGCGACGCCGCGCGCCAAGGCGCCGCGCATCGCGTCATCCCCGTACGTGGCGAGCAACGTGTGAAGGCGATCGATGTCGCGCAGCCAGACCTGCGGCCGCCGATGCGTGAGCTCGGTCAGATACGCGAGCGCCTCGGGTCCCAGCTTCAGCAAATGCTCGCGTTGCAGATAGCGCTTGGCCCGTTTGCCGGACACCGCGGCGACGTGCTGGGCGCGATGCTCTGGCAGGATCGAGCCCTCGCCTGGCTGGAATTTCCGCTCGTGCGTGACCTCGAAGCGGCCCGCCACGATCCGCACGCGGTCGCGATAGAGATACAGCGTGCCGGCGATGCCGATGGCGTCCGGCAGCATCGAGTACGGATGCGTGTCGTGGATCACCTCCGCGGTAGGGCCGACGACGATGGGCACGCGCAGCGCAAGGTCGGCCGGCGCCACTTTCAGCGACCGCAGCCGCGGCCGTTCCTCCTCGAGACGCACCGCCGGAATGATCTTGGTCGCGCGGCACGGACGCTGTGTATTCACGTCGGTGCGCCACTCGGCGAGCTGCTGGAGCAGATCGTCATCGTCCACGAAGCGCCGTTGCTTGAAGAACGATCCCTTGACCCACCCCACCAGGTTTTCGACGGATCCCTTCTGCCACGGGGCGGCCGGCCAGCACACTTCGATGCCGACACTGAGATCGAGCGCAACGCCAGCGAAGAGGGGGTTCCAGTCGGTGACCTGCCCGTCGCGCGTCCACTTCAACGCGACCGTCTTCGGCCGATCGAACACCGCCAAGAGCGGCACGCCGCCGATGGCGGCGAAATGATCCACGAAGGTCCGGACCAGCGTCTCCGTCCGTTCGTCGGGTACGATCGACACCTCCACCCAGCGCGAGTACTTCAACCGGCTCGCGAAAAAGTGCACCCGCTGCTCGGTGCCGTTGAGAAAGCGGACCTCGACGTGACCGAAATCGTGTTGGGTGAATTCCCCCGCCAGGCCCTCAAAGCGGACCAACGGACGAGTCGTCTTCGGTCGCAGCTCGCGGATCAACTCGTAGAGGGCCGTCTTACCACCCTCGTAGCCTTTCAGCTTGACCCGTCGGAGCACTTCGACCGACAGCAACTGCGGCTCGCCGGCCAGGACTTCGGCAATGACAGACCGAAACGGCTCCGCCTTCGCCGGACGGCCAATCCCGCGGACCTCGTGCTCGCGGACGCTGTCGATATGCGTGACCGCCGCTTCACCGTCGACGCGTTGAACGGTGCGTCGCGCGACGCCGGCGAGCGTCGCCACTTCGATTTGGCTGTGCCCGGCGCGTCGCAGAACCTGAATCTCGTGCCGTTTGAGCATGTCGATCATCCCTTCCCTCGCTGCTTGGTGCAGCGAGTCTGTGACCCGAAGGGGCCTGCTCGATACGGCCAGAATTTCCGGAGGTCAGTGCGCCAGAATTTCCGGAA
>DASVPH010000209.1:0-32128 GCA_036382945.1 Casimicrobiaceae bacterium | reverse complement strand
TGGTGCCGCCGCCGCGCATCCACCGCCACCGCTACTTCGGCGTGCTGGCGCCCAACTCACCTCTGCGCACCGCGCTCAAACGTCGACCGCCCGCCACGCGCGACGCCGGACAGACTCAAGCCTGCGGCTGCCGGGCACCCGACGCGAGCTCGCCGACGCTCGCCAAACATCCGCACCCGGGGTACCGTGGCCTCGCGGCGACTCCCGACCATCCCAGCTTCCCATCAGTCCGGGCAAGTCAAGACCTGCTACGCTGCTCGCGATCACGCATCGTGCCGTTGGATTTCCTATACGCAAACAGGCGGTTCACGTAACCTACCGCCTCTCCGGCTGTCCAAATCCGACAGGGAATGTCCGGGAAAACACGACCATGCTGAATCCCGAAACCGACTCCATCCGCGGTAACGCGATCGCCGCCGCACCCGCGGCCGATATCTGGGACTCGACGCTGCGCGTCGCGATCGTGATCGGCCTCGGCCTGATCTTCTACGCCACGATCGCCGGCAAGGTGTTTGTGCCGGTGTGGGAGGCCGCGAACGAACATGGCTGGGTGCACGCCGCGTTGCGTCCGAGCATGCTGTGGATGAGCATGGGCGCGCTGTTGCTCGGTTTCCGGACGCTGCTGTGGTTCCGTTACCACCCTTTCGCTTCATGCGACATGGACGATGCGCCGCTGCTCACCGTCATCATCCCGGCGTACAACGAAGGTGCGATGGTGATGCAGGCGATCGATTCGGTGGCCCGCGCCCGCTATCCGCGCGAGCGGTTTGAGATTTTCGTCATCGACGACGGCAGCCGCGACGACACCTGGACCCACATCCAGCGCGCGGCCGCGCTTCATCCGGGACTGGTCACGACGCTGCGCTTTCCTCAGAACCGCGGCAAGCGCGCGGCGCTGGAGGCCGGGTTCCGCCAGGCGCGCGGTTCGATCGTCGTCACCATCGATTCCGACAGCGTCATCGAACGCGACGCCCTGCTCGCGATCGCCGCGCCGTTCCGCGATCCGCGCGTGGGCGCGGTGGCCGGCAAGGTCGCGGTGTACAACCGCGAGGACGGACTGATTCCGCGCATGCTGCACGTGCGCTTCGTGCTGTCCTTCGACATGCTGCGCGCGGCCCAGTCGACCTACGGCACGGTCTATTGCTGCCCCGGGGCGCTGTCGGCGTACCGGTTGCCGGTGGTGCGCGAAGTGCTGGACCCGTGGCTGTCGCAGACGTTCCTGGGCGCGCCCATGACCTACGGCGAGGACCGCGCGCTCACCAATTTCATCCTGGCGCGCGGCTACGACACCGTGTACCAACGCACCGCGGTGGTACATACCGTGGTACCGCAGACTTACTCCCGGCTGTGCAAGATGTACCTGCGCTGGGACCGCAGCTACGTGCGCGAGGAAATCCGCTTCGCCGGCATCGTCTGGAAACGGCCGCTCAAGGCGCGCCTGATCGCGCTGGTGGACAGCACCATCACCAACCTGCGCTACCCGGTGTCATATCTGATCCTGGCGATGCTGGTGACGCTGATCGTCGCGCACCCACTGACGCTCCTGCGCCTGCTGTTCGCGATCGGACTCATGTCCGCGTTTTACATGCTTTATTATCTGCGCAGCGAACGCTCGTGGGACGTAGTCTACGGTGTGTTCTACTCCTATTTTTCCTTCTTCACCCTGTTCTGGGTGTTTCCGTACGCGGTCCTGACGGTGCGCGCGCGTTCCTGGCTGACGCGCTGAGGCTCGGTCGCATCGCATCGAGGCCGCCGACCGCGCCGGTCGTGAGCGGCTGTTGCGCTATTGCGCCCGGCCACTGTTGGCCCTGCAACGGCTACGCCAGCTCGATGGCGAACACCTCAGCTACGACAACCCGAAAGCGGGCCCCGGCGGCAGTGGCCCGTGGCCGAACGTGAAATATCCTCGTCCACCTCGGCGAGCCCACCGCGCCACCCCAGATCGCACCCGCCCGCGGCCCTGCGCTATGGGACCTGCCCGGTAGCCGGCCACGCACCTTCGACCCCCAACCCGCACCGCAGTACCAATTCGATCAACGCCTCGCTTGGTAATCCCGAACGTCGACCGCCCGCCACGCGCGACGCCGGGCAGGCGCAAGCCTGCGGCTGCCGGGCACCCGATGCGAGCTCGCTGACGCTCGCGAAACATCCGCACCCAGGCTACCGTGACCTCGCGGCGACTGCCGACCATCCCAGCTTCCCATCAGTCCAGGCAAGTCAAGACCTGCTACGCTGCTCGCGATCACGCATCGTGCCGTTGGATTTCCTATCCTTCTCGGGCATCGCTCGATCTCGCGTTAAGGCAGCACCTTCACCGACTTCACGAACTCCAGCGTATACGCCTTGCGATAATCGACGTCGCGCCGGATCAAACCGGCCTGCGCCATGAAATCGAACGTCTGCTTCCAGCGCGCATCGGTCATGGTCAGTATCCCCTGCTTCGCGGCCTCGCCCCCGGTGACGAGACCGAGATCCTTCATCCGCGCCACGCTGAACGCAAGGAGGTCGTCTTCGATCTGCGGGTTGTCGCGCTTGATGAGGGCGTTGCCGGGCGCGGGATTGGCGAGGTAGCTCTTCCAGCCGAGTGCCGAGGCTTCGACGAAACGCCGGATCATGTCCGGCTTGTCGCTAACCGTTTTCGCCAGCGTGACGATGGTTTCCGCGTAAGGCGGATAGCCCGCCGCGGCGAGGAGGAACACCTTCGGATTCACTCCTCCTTTCTGGATCGAGTACGGCTCGGAGGTCGCGTAGCCCTGCTGCGCGACGTTCTTGTCGACCAGGAACTGCTGCACGCTGAACGCATACGGCCGCTTCTGCGCATCGGTGAACCCGTACTTCGCCTTGAGCCACGGCCAGAAAGTCGTCTCGCTCGCCTGCCCGATCAGCAAGGTGCGCGTCTTGAGGTCGGCGAGGTTCTTCACGTCCGGGTGGGCGATGAGCACCGCCGGATCGGCCTGGAACGTCGCCGCCACCGTCACCAGCGGCAGCCCCTGCTCGACCGCGTTGAGCGTGGCGATGTCGTAGCCCATCGCGAAATCGGCCTGGCGGGCGAGCAGGAGCTGATAGGCGTTGACCTGCGGCCCGCCCATCCGGATCGTCACGTCGAGGCCGTAGCGCCGGTAGATCCCCTCGGCAACCGCCTGGTAGAAGCCGCCGTGCTCGGCTTCCGCATACCAGTTGGTGAAGAAGACGACCTTCTCGGCCGCGCACGCGTTGTCTGCCGCCGCGCCGATGACGGCCGCCGCGGCGATCGTTGGCAACACCCGGCGAAGGCGCGAGAGCATCCAGACGAGGAAGCGGGGTATCGCTACGGGAATCATGCTCCGACGGGCGGCTGCCGGGTTTCGATGGTGCGACGCTGCGATGGTTCCGATGTCGGTCGCCCTGCGCTGTCCCCGGTTAGCATCAGTTCCCCTGCTGAAGCTCGCTCTCGTGCCAGCGGCGCAGCGCCAAGCGCCCAGCCAGCGCCGCGAGCAAAGACAGCACTATACCGGTCGCGGCGATCAGAAACAAAGCGGCGAACAGCCGCGGAATGTTGAGCTGCAGTCCGGAGAGCAGAATCTGGTAGGCGAGCCCGGAGACGGTACCGCCGGTGCCGGCGACGAATTCGGCGACCACTGCGCCGATCAGCGCGAGCCCCGTGGAGACGCGCAACCCGGCGAAGAAGTACGGCAGCGCGCTCGGCACCCGCAGCCGCACCAGCGTCTGCCAGCGGCCGGCTCGATACATTCGAAACAAGTCGAGCAGCCCCGGATCGACGCTACGCAGGCCCAGCGTGGTATTGGCGATAATCGGAAACAGCGCCACGATCGTGGCGCTGATCACGAGCGCTATGGTCGTGTCCTTCACCCAGATGATGATCAGCGGCGCGATGGCAACGATCGGCGTGACCTGCAGCAGCACCGCGTAGGGAAACAGGCTCGCCTCGATCACGCGGCTCTGCACGAACAGGAAAGCGCAGCCCGCGCCGATGACCACAGCGAGCAGGAGCGCGGCGAGCGTCACCGAGAGCGTAAAGACGAGCGAGCGCGAGAGCAGCGCCCAGTCGCGACGCAGCGTCTCGAGCACGGCGAGCGGCGAGGGCACGAGGTAGGGCGGCACGTCGTAGGCGACGACGATGGCCTGCCATGCCGCGAGCAGCGCGACGCCGACCGCGAAGGGCGCGCCATAGCTCAAGGCGCGCGAGCTCAAGGCGTCGCCGGTCACGGGCCCCCGCCTCCGGGCGCTTCCTCCATCCCCGCGGCGAGCAATGCGCTCAGGCGCGCGCAATACCCTGCGAACGCCTCCGACACGCGAAACGCCTCGCTGCGCGGATGCGGCGCGTCGACCTCGATCTCACCGACGATCCTTCCCGGCCGCCGCGACATCACCAGCACCCGCGTCGAGAGAAACACCGCTTCGTAGATGCTGTGGGTCACGAACAGGATCGTCAGCGCCTCGCGGGCCCACAGAGCGCAGAGCTCGCGATCGAGCCGCGCGCGGGTGATCTCGTCGAGCGCGCCGAACGGCTCGTCCATGAGCAGCAGCGAGGGGCCGGTGACCAGAGCGCGGGCGATCGAAACGCGCATCTGCATGCCGCCGGAGAGCTCGCGCGGATAAGCGCTGCGGAAATCCTGCAGCCCGACCAGCGCGAGCGCGCGCTCGACGCGCCGCGACGCGTCGGCGGCATCGGCGCGCTCGGCGTGCCCGAGATCGAGCGGGAGCCGGATGTTGTTCTCGACATTGGCCCAGGCCATCAGTGTCGCGCTCTGGAAGACGAAAGCGAGACGGCGCGCGCGCAAGCGCGGCCCGGCGACGTCCGGCCAGAGGCGCACTCGGCCGCTCGATGGCGCGAGCAACCCGGCGACCATCCTGAGCAGCGTGCTCTTGCCGCACCCGGAGGGGCCGAGGATGGTCGCGAACTCGCCCTCGCGCACGCTGAGGGTGACCGGCGCGAGCGCACGCACCCCGTTGGGGAACACCTTGTCGGCGGCGATGTCGATGGCGGTCATGCGCCCGGTCGGTACGTCTCTCGACGCGCGCCGAATCTAGCACACGACTGCCTCGGCGGTGAGGGTCGGTCATGACGCCGGTGCCGCGTCGCGGCGGTGCGTGGCGTGCACCCACGTGAATTCCGCGCCGAGGAGAAAGACTTGCGCCGAGTAATACAGCCAGAGCAGCAGGACCACGAACGATCCGGCCGCAGCATAGGTCGATGCGACCGCACCATTGCCGAGATAGAAGCCGATCGCGAGCCGCCCGACATTGAACAGCACCGCCGTCGTGAAGGCGCCGGCCCAGACGTCGCGCCAGGCGATGCGCACGCGCGGCAGCCACTTGTAGAGGATGGCGAAGAGCACCGTGAAGGCGCCCATCGGCACCAGGAAGTCGAGCACAAAGACGAGCCCGGCGTTGGTGAGCGAGAAGCGCCAGGAGTGCGCCAGCGCGGCGAGCGCGCTGCCGAAGAGCAGCGACACGACGAGCAGAAAGCCGACGCCGAGGATCAGGCCGAGCGACAACAGGCGCACGAGCGCGACGAGTCCGCTGTCCCGGCGCGGCGGAGCTTTCCAGATGCGGTCCAGGTCGTCTTCGAGCTCGACCAAGACGGTGGTCGCGCCGACGAAGAGCACGACCAACCCGATGAGGGTCGCGGCGACCCCGCTCCTCTCGAAGGCGGCGGAGATGAGCAGCTTCTCCAAGGCGTCGGCGCCGACCGGTCCGAGCAGAGCGCGGAACTGCCCGACGACGGCGCCACGCGCGACATCACCTCCATAGACCGTGCCTGCGATCCCGATGACGATGACCAGCAGGGGCGCCAGGGAGAAGGCGCTATAGAACGCGAGCGCCGCGCCCATGCTGGGCGCGCGGTCGTCCTCCCACGCGGCCACAGCCTGCTTGAAGAGCGAGAGATATTCGCGCAGCCGCAACATGGATCCGCTCTGGAGCGAAGATGGCACCGGCGCTCAAGCATGAAGCACGCCCGCCGACAGAGGCTGGCCAGCGAACCGCGAGACCGCGCGGTTCACGGCCGGAGGCCTCCTCGCAAAGGGTGCTCCGGCAATCCTGACGCAGACAAAGTTACACGTGCGGCAAGTTCTGCCGTGCTCACCTGCTTGCACCACGTGAATCGAGAACACCGTCGCGCGCCGGCCGTGCGGCCCTTCTCGCAGTCCTATATCCCGAGCAGGCGGGGGAACCAGAGCGAGATCGATGGAACGTAGGTGACCAGCATCAGCACGACGAACATGACGCCGTAGAACGGCCAGATGCCGCGCATCACCTGTTCCATGCTGACCTTGCCCACCGCGCAGCCGACGAAGAGCGTCGCGCCGACCGGCGGGGTGAGCAGCCCGATACCCAGATTGAGCAGCATGATCATCCCGAAGTGCACCGGGTCGACGCCCAGCGTGGTCACCACCGGCAGCATGATCGGCGTCAGGATGAGGAGCAGCGGCGCCATGTCCATCAGGCAGCCGAGGATCAGCATCAGCACATTGAGCAGCATCAGGATCACTTCCTTGTTGTGCGACAGCGTCAGGAAGAACGCCGTGACCTTGGCCGGGATCTGCATCAGCGCCATGACGTAGCCGAAGCTCGACGCGAACGCGATCAGCGTCATCACCATGGCCACCGTCTTGAGCGTGCGATGCACCAACCCGGGCAGCTCGCGCCAGCGGAAATCGCGATAGATGAACATGGTGACGAAGAACGCCCACAGGCTGGCCACCGCGCCGGCTTCGATCGCGGTGAACACGCCGGCGAGAATGCCGCCGATGATGATGACGATGGTGACCAGCCCCCACAGCGCGTCGATCGTGATGCGCACCGCCTCGCGCAGCGGCACCGACTGCCCGGTCGGGTGCGCATCGCGGTAGCCGATGTACAGGCACAGTAGGATGAGCGCGAGCCCCAGCAGGAGCCCGGGGACGATCCCGGCCATGAACAGGCTGGTGATGGAGATCACGCCGCCGGTGGCGAGCGAGTAGATCACCGCGTTGTGCGAGGGGGAACCAGGATCGCCTGCACCGAGGCGCTGATGGTGACGTTGGTCGCGAACGCGCGCGGGAAGCCGACCTTTTCCATCTGCGGGATCATCACCGAGCCGATGGCGGAGGTGTCCGCCACGGAGGAGCCCGAGATGCCGGACAGGAACGTGGTGGCGATGATGTTGACCGCCGACAATCCGCCGCGCACGCGGACCAGGCCCACCAGAACGTCGGCGAAGGCGACCAGTCGCCGCGCCATTCCACCTTCCGACATGATCGCCCCGGCGAGCACGAAGAACGGGATGGTCAGCATCGCCACCTTGGAGACGCCGTCGGAGACTTTGAGCATCACCGCCTCGAGCGGAACGCCGATCCACAGCGCGCCGGCGATGGCCGCCAGGCCCAGCGCATAGGCGATCGGGACGCCGAGCGCAAAGAAGACGAAGAGGCTCCCGAGCAGGACCGCGATATCCATGGCCTCGAAGTCCGCTTGGGCTATTCGAACGCGGCCGGCGGCGCGTGCGCCTGGTCGCCGACATCCGGAGGCGGGCCGAGGGTGAGGTGCTCGACCACGAACAGGAACAGAATGGCGCCGCCGATCGGGATCGGCAGGTAGGTCACGCCGGTCGAGAGGACCTATTTCGCGCGAAACGCGCCGGAGCGGTCCGTCCGCTCTCGCGGTGGGTCAGACCACCTGACAACCTTACGACTTGACCAAAACCAGGGTGAAATTAGCATCCTCCGCCGCGCTTGACAAGCGCGCTCCCGCCCGCCTGCCCGCTGTTGCGCAACCCTGCCGCCGGCCCGTTGATCGTCAAGCGGATCCCGCATGCGCAACCCCGTCATGAGCCCGCAGTCCCGCCCGTTTGCTTCGCCGCCGCTCGATGCATTATGCTCAACGTGCGCCGCCCGCCTTCCGTCGCGGTAAGCGTATGCCCGACGCAGTCTCTCCACTCCGTCCCCACTGCGCTCCACTCTCGGCTTCGCCCCATGACCGCTCCCGCCGTCTCCGCTACCTGGCAGGCGTTGCTCGACCATCGCCGGTCGCTCGCCGGCCGGTCGCTCGTGTCGCTGTTCGACGCCGATCGCGAGCGCTTCGCGCGACTCTCGCTCGCCTGGGACAACTGGCTCGCCGACTGGTCGAAGCAGCGCCTCACCACGGACACCGTGCGCCTGCTCCTCGCGTATGCCCGCGAGCGCAATCTGGAGGACTGGATCGCCGGACTGTTCGCCGGCGAGAAGCTCAACCTCTCGGAGCAGCGGCCCGCGCTTCACACCGCGCTGCGCCAACCCGGCGACGCGCCGCTCGTGGTCGACGGCGCCGACGTCATCCCGGCGATCCGCGCCACGCAGGCGCGGATGCGCTCGCTGGCGATTCAACTCCGCGGAGGCTTGCGCCTCGGCGCCAGCGGGCGGCCGATCCGCAACGTCGTCCATCTGGGCATCGGCGGCTCCGACCTGGGGCCCGCCCTGGTGTGCGAGGCGCTCGCCGGTCCGCGTGCCTCGTCGCGCGACGGCATCGAGGTCGGCTTCGTATCCAACGTCGACCCCGAGCATCTTTCGCGCGCGCTCGCCGGGCTCGACCCGGCCACCACGCTGTTCATCGTCACCTCCAAGACCTTCACCACGCTCGAGACGCTCAGGAACGCGCAATCGGCGCGCGAATGGCTCGCGGCGAGCCTGGGCGGAGGCCCCGCGCTCGCGCAGCATTTCCTCGCCGTCACCGCCAACGTCGAGGCGGCGCGCGCCTTCGGCATCGCGGGCGCCGACGTGCTGCCGATGTGGGAGTGGGTGGGCGGGCGGTTTTCGCTCTGGTCCGCCGTGGGCGTTTCGATCGCGATCCGTTCCGGTTGGGACGCATTCGCCGCGCTGCTGGCCGGCGCGGCGAGCATCGACGCGCACTTTCGCGAAACGCCGCTCGAACGCAATCTCCCGGTGCTGCTGGCGCTGGTGGATTGCTGGAACGCGCTCGCGCTGGGGCATCCGCAGCGCGTGGTGGTGCCCTACGCGCACGCGCTCGGACGCTTTCCCGCTTACCTGCAGCAGCTCGCGCTGGAGAGCAACGGCAAGTCGGTGGCGCGCGACGGCGGCGAGATCGGCTTGAGCGCGCCCGCGGTGTGGGGCGGGATCGGCACCGACAGCCAGCATGCATTCTTCCAGTGGCTGCATCAGGGCACGCACGTGGTGCCGGTCGAATTCGTCGTGCCGCTGCGCGCCGCGCATCCGCTCGGCGATCAGCAAAGCGTGCTCGTGGCCAACGCGCTCGCGCAGGCGCAAGCGTTGATGGTCGGCAAGCCGCTCGCGGCCGTGCGCGCCGAGCTCGCCGGCAAAGGCACGCCCTCGGAGCACATCGACGCCCGAGCGCCGCATCGCGTCTGTCCGGGTGACCGTCCGTCGACCACCTTGCTCCTGCCCGAGCTCGACGCGCGCCGCCTCGGCCAGCTTCTCGCGCTCTACGAGCACCGCACCTTCGTCGAGGGCATACTCTACGGCGTCAACCCGTTCGACCAGTGGGGGGTGGAGCTCGGCAAGGCGCTCGCCGCGCCGCTGCTCACTGCGCTTCGCGACGGCGGCGAGATCGACGGCACGGACGCTTCGACGCGCGGCCTCGTCGCCCACGCGCGAGCGATCATGCGCGTGCGGCCGGGGTGAGGGAGCAGCGAACCCCGGCGCGCGAGCCTACGAGGGCAGCGCGTCGATCACTCGCGTCAGCTCGGCCACCTCGACGGGCTTGACCAGATGGAAATCGAACCCCGCCTCGCGCACGCGGCGGCGATCTTCCTCCTGCCCGTAGCCGGTGAAGGCGATCAGCGTCACCCGCGATAGCGCGGGCGCGCTTTTGAGCTCGCGCGCGATCTCGTAGCCGTTCATCCCCGGAAGTCCGATGTCGAGCAGCACCGCGTCCGGACGGTAATCGGTCGCCGTCGGCACCGCGGCCCTGCCGTCGTACACGGTCCTGACCTCGTGGCCGAAGGTCTCCAGCAGCATGGACAACGTGTTGGCGAAATCGCGGTTGTCGTCGACGACGAGCAATCGACGCCGCACCGGCGGGCGGGGCTGCGCCGCCGGCGCGACCGTTGCCGGCGCGAGCTCCCCAAGCGCCAGCGGAAGCCGCACCACGAACTCGCTCCCGTCGCCGGGGCCGGCGCTGAAGGCGGCCACCGAGCCGCCGTGCATCTCGGTCAGGCGCCGCACCAGCGTGAGCCCGACGCCCAACCCGCCTTCGGTGCGGTCGAGCGAGCGATCGCCCTGCACGAACAGATCGAACACCTTGGGCAGCAGCGCGCCGCTGATGCCGATGCCGTTGTCGCGCACGCGCACCAGCGCAAGCTCATCCTCCCGCCGCACCTCGATCACGATCCGCCCGCCCTCGGGCGTGTACTTGCCGGCGTTGTGGATGAGGTTGAGCAGCACCTGCGCGAGGCGGGTGCGGTCGCCATCGACGCGCAACGGTTCGTCGGAAAGATCGAGCTCGACCGTGTGCCGGCGCGCGTCGAGCAGCGGCCGGCAGGATTCGAGCGCGTGCGCTACGAGCGCGTTGAGCTCGAGGATCTCCTTCTTGAGCGCGATCTTGCCGCCGGTGATCCGGCTCACGTCGAGCAGATCGTCGACGATCCGGGAAAGATGACCGATCTGGCGCTCGAGCACGGCGCGCAGTTCCGCCTGCTCGGCCGCGGGCCGGCTCTTCATCAGATCCAGCGCATTGACCACTGGGGCGAGCGGATTGCGCAGCTCGTGCGAGAGCATCGCCAGGAACTCGTTCATCTGCCGCTCGCTCTCCTGCAGCGCCTCGAGCCGCCGGCGCGCGGTCAGGTCGCGGGTGACCTTGGCGAAGCCCTGCAGCCCGCGCTCGCCGCCGCGCAGCGCCGTGATGATGACGTTCGCGGCGAAGCGAACCCCATCCTTGCGCAGGCGCCAGCCTTCGTCCTCGATCCGGCCTTCGCTGCGCGAAACCATCAGCGCGTGCTCGGGCCAGCCGCGGGCGATGTCCTCCGCGGTATAGAACCGGGAGAAGTGGCTGCCGATCGCTTCGCGCGCCGTGTAGCCGTAGATCGTCTCGGCCGCGGCGCTCCAGGTTGCGATCTTGCCGGAGCGGTCGAGCATGATGATCGCGTAATCCTTGATGCCGTCGACGATGAGCCGGAAGCGCTCCTCGCTCTGGCGCAGGACCTCCGCCTGCCGCTCGTGCTCGGCGAGCTCGGCGCGCAGCACCTGGTTGGCGACCTCGAGCTCGAGCGTTCGCTCCTCGATGCGCAGCGCGAGCTGATCGTGACTGGCGCGCAGCTCGACAATCGCCTGCTCGCGCTCGCCGGTCACGGCTCGGAGGACCAGCCCGGGGACGGCGAGCGTGCTGGTGTAGGCGAGCAGGAACAGCAGCGAGGTGTTGGTCGATTCCAGCGCGAAGACGCCTTGACCGTGCAGCGTGTGCCAGATCGCGATCGCGCCGACGATCGCGCTGGCGGTCGTTACCTCGCGCTCGCCGAAACGAATCGCGACCCAGATCATGAACGGGAAGGCGAGGAAGGCGAGCGGCAGCCCCTTGCCGGCCGGCGTCGTGCCGCCGAAGATGAGCTCGCTCATGAGCGCGAGCGATACCACCACGGCCGCAGCCTCGCTCGTCTTGCGCGCCGGCCAGCGCGGCCGCGTGCCCGACACCCAGGTCAGAATGAGCGGAGCGACGATGATCATTCCTGAGGTATCGCCCTGCCACCACGTCCAGGCATTGAGCATAAAATCGGACCAGGGCATGGCGCCCGTCAGCCCGAGCGATGCGACGCCCACCGCCGCCGCGATCGCAGACCCGAGCGCGCCGAGCGCGACGAACGTGACCACACCCTCGACGGTGGCGAAGTAGCGCCGGTGCTTGATCAAGCGCTGGATCCACGCCGCGGCCGCGACAGCCTCCAGCGTGTTGCCGGTGGCGATCAGGATAGCGAGCGCCGGCGAGCCCGCGATGGTCAGATTGGTCAGCGCCGCGCCCAGCCAGATTCCGGGCCAGATCCGCACGCCGAAGATGAGCGCCGCCGCGAGCGCGATGCCCGAAGGTGGCCATACCGCCGTGGCGTAGCCTGGCGGGATCGCGAGCAGCAGTGAGAGCTTCGCCGCCAGGAAATACACCACGCCGAGCAGGATGATCCCGCCCGCCTCCGAGCCGACTCGCGAGATCGTGCGCTCGAGCACGCGATCAGCCGTACTGCGGAACGTTCACTGCCGGGACCGGCGCGACTTCCCGCCCGCGCTCGGGCCGGCGTCGAAACGCACGTGGCCGCGCGTCGGCTTCTCAGCGTGCGGCTCGCCCATGTGCGAGGAGTCGAGGTAGAACGGATCGACCGAGGATGAGGCTGCCCGCCGCGCTCGCTTCGCTCTTCTCGTCGCGCGCGAGCGCGCCGCGCCGAGGAGAACGACGACGGCGACGACCGCGACGAGGGCCGGCACCCAATACGGCGCTAGGCTCCACCAGTCCATGCCTTTCTCCAACCGCTTGGCCGGACCCACCCCTTTGCGGCGCCGAAACCGCGGGCACGTCGGTGCCGGGGGGTTGAGACCGATCGGGCGTCCCCAATTTTGCGCCAATCGTCCGCGCGCAACAACGACTTGCCAACGTCGCTCGTCAACGGGCGAGCCCGTCGCGCAGCGACTGGGCGAGCTGCCAGACGACCGAGGCGTAGAGGCGGCTATTGTTGTAGCGCGTGAGCACGTGCCAATTGGCGAACACCAGCCAGTAGGTGGGTCCGCTCTCGGACTCGAGCATCAGCAACGCGACCGGGTCGGACGCGAGATCGTCCGGGAAGGTGAAGCCGGTGATCCCGTCGCGCGTCCATGCGGCGAGCGATCGCGGCGTCGCGATGCCGCTGTCGAAGCGCCGCAGGATGGCATCCGGGTCCTCGGCGTCGAGGCGCGCCGGCGTCATGATCGGTTGCCCCTCGCGCCAGCCGTGGCGGGCGAGGTAGTGCGCCACGCTACCGATCGCATCGTCGGCGTCGTTGGCGAGATCGATCCTGCCGTCGTCGTCGAAATCGAGCGCGTAGGCACGGATGCTCCCGGGCATGAATTGCGGCAGGCCGATCGCGCCGGCGTACGAGCCTTTGGGCGCGAGCGGCGAGATGCCCTGCTCGCGCGCGAGCAGCAGGAACTGCTCGAGCTCGCCGCGGAAGAACTCCGCGCGGCGCGGATAGTCGAAGGCGAGCGTGGTGAGCGCGTCGAGAACGCGGTAGCTGCCGACGTTGCGGCCGTAGTAGGTCTCCACGCCCAGGATCGCGACGATGATCTCCGGCGGCACGCCGAAGGCTCGCTGCGCGCGCTCGAGCGCAGCGGCGTGCGCGCGCCAGAACTCCATGCCGGCCTCGACTCGCTCCGGATCGAGAAAGCGCGCCGCGAATTCGTAGTACTTCGGCGGAGACACCACCGGGCGGGTCATCGCCGCCACGACCTGCGGCTGGTAGCGCACCTGGGCGAACAGGCGGCGGAGCGAGCGCGCCGAAAAGCCGTGCTCGGCGCTCATCCGCTCGATGAAGCTCGCGAGCTCGGGGCGCTGCGCGTAGCCCGCTGCGGCCGCTGGCGCCGCGCCGGCCGCCGCGGGCAGCAGCGCAGCACCAACGCAGAAAAGTGCGCTTCGCCAGCGCTGCGTTCGTTTGCTCGCTCTCATCCGGTCTCGACCGCCGCGAATGGTATCATCTCGGCGCCTTCGCCCCGGCCCCGGGCGGCGCAAAGCATGCTCTATCCGTTCTTCCGTCCGCTGCTGTTCACGCTCGATCCGGAAACGGCACACGATCTGACGTTGGCGGGGCTCGACGCGGCGGCCTCGCTCGGGGTCGCGCAGCTCGTTCTGCGCCGTCAGCCGCCTTCGCCCGTCGAGGCGATGGGACTCACCTTCCCCAACCGCATCGGGCTCGCCGCCGGCCTGGACAAGGATGCAGCGCACATCGACGCTCTCGCCGCGCTGGGCTTCGGTTTCATCGAATGCGGAACCGTCACTCCGCGCAGGCAGCCGGGCAATCCGCGACCGCGGCTGTTTCGCCTCCCGCAAGCCGAAGCCCTGATCAACCGCCTCGGCTTCAACAACGGCGGCGTCGAGGCATTGGTCGCCAACGTCAGACGCGCCCGGTTCGGACCAAGGAGCGACGGCATCCTGGGCTTGAACATCGGCAAGAATTTCGACACGCCGAACGAGCGCGCGTTCTTCGATTACGTGACCTGCTTGCGCGCGGTCCACGGCTACGCGAGCTACGTCACGATCAACATCTCCTCACCGAACACGCCAGGCCTGCGCGAGCTGCAGGCCGATACCGCGCTGGATGCCCTGCTCGCCGCGTTGAAGGCGGAACAGAACAAGCTCGCCGACCTGCACGGCAAGTACACGCCGCTCGCGGTGAAGATCGCGCCGGATTTGAGCGATGAAGAAATCCGCAGCATCGCCCGCAGCCTCGTCAAGCATCGGATCGACGGCGTGGTGGCGACCAACACCACTGTCGACCGCACCGCGGTCGCGGGGCTGCCGCACGCCGACGAGGAAGGCGGACTCTCCGGTCGCCCGCTCAGGGACAAATCGACCGCGGTGATCCGCACCCTGGCTGCCGCGCTCGACGGCGCGCTGCCGATCATCGGCGTCGGAGGAATTCTCTCCGGCGCAGATGCGAAGGAGAAGATCGAGGCCGGTGCGACGCTGGTGCAGATCTATACCGGCCTGATCTACAAAGGACCGCAACTGGTCGCCGAGATCGCGCGAGCGCTGGCCACGACGTAGAAAGTGGCCCGGAGCGCTGGCGGGAAGCTACGCCGTCTCTTCGCCGAACTTCTCTTCGAGCGAGGCCATCATGCTCACGAACGCGCGATCGACCAGTGGCTCGGCCTCGACCAGCCGCGCGCGGTCCTTGCGGAAGCGCTCGGCGAGCTCGTCGGCGGTGAGCGAGACCGCCTTCTGGCCCTGGCGGTTGGTGAACAGATACGTGCCGCGCAACGGGCTCACCCAGGCGAGCTTGGCGAACGCGAGCTGGCCATCCTCGGCCTCGAACTCGATCCACATGCCGCGCTCGAGGCCCGCCGCGAGCTCGGCAAAATGATCTTGCACGATCTCGACCGCCGGCTCGGGCGGCGGCGGGGGCGGCGGTGCCGGGGCCATCGCCTCGGCCAGCGCGCGCGCCTTGGCGGCCGTCTCGGCGTCACCCTTGGCGGTGGCCTCCTGCGCCGCCGCGGCCGCCGCCTCGGCTACCGCGGTGGTCGGCATCGGAACCGACGCGAGACTGGGCTTCACCGACGCCGCGTGCGCTTCGACGAGGTTGGCCATGAAGCGCTCGCGCTCGCCGGGCTCCCAGGCGACGTTCTGCAGCCCGCCGTGCAGGCGCTTGAGCAGGTTGGGCAGCATGGCCACCAGCTTCCGGCGCTCCTCGCCGGTGCGCTTCGGCTGCACGCTCCATACCAGATCGTCGAGGGTGGTGAGCGTCAGCGCCCAAGGCTCGCTTTCCTCGCCCTGCAAGTGCACCTGCGCCAGCACGTTGATCCAGTAGTCGCGCAGGAACGAGCCGAGGAAGCTCGGCACGGTGTGTGTCTCCAGCCGCTTCTCGATTTCGGAGCGCGCGACCATGCGCGCGATCTCCTGTCGGTCGCGCTGGTTGATCTCCTCCGCCGTGGACTGGATGGTCGTCGCGGCGTTCTTCTCCTCCTCGGCGAGGAACGCTTCGAGGTCCTTGCGCAGCGTGTCGAACAGGTAGACGTCGTCGGTGAACTCGTCGAGAACCCGGTGGACGATCTGCTCGATCTTCTTGTACAGAGGGTCTTCGGTGCCCATCGTCGGCGACCAGCCGATGCCGGCGTGGGCGAGCGCGTTGACCAGCAGGCGCGACGGATGGGACTTCTTGGAGAAGAACGCGCCGTCGAGCAACGCCGCCTTCAGCACCGGGATCTGCAGCCGGCCGATCAGCACCTTCATGCCGTCGGGCAGATCCCGGGTCTCGAAGATGAAATCGAAGAGCATCGCCACCAGCTCGATCGTCATCGCTTCGAGCTGATTGGCCTTGGCGCCGAGGGGCGAGTCCTGCAGATCGCGCAGGACGTTGTGCATCCCCTCCGGCACGCCAGCGAACTGCACCGGCACGCCGCCGACCTCGAACCCGCTTTCGCCCTGCTGCAGGCGGGCGAGCGCGTCGCCGAGCTCCTGGGTCGTGAGAATGCGTGGGCCGCCGAACGGTCCGACCGTCGGCAGCGGCACCTCGCTGCGCTCTGCGGCCGCGGGCGCCGGGAGTCCGCCGGCCATCCCGGGCACCCCGAGCATCCCGGGTCCTGCCGGAGGCAGCTGCATCCCGGCCACCGGCAGGCCCATCCCGACTCCGCGCCCCGCTAGACGCTGAAGCAGCGCCATCAAGTCGATCTCGGCGCCGAGCCCGGCGGCCGCCTCGGACTGCGATTGGGCGCCCCTCGCGTCGGCTCCGGTCGCGCGCTGGCCGGGGCGGCCGGTGTGGCGATGGAACGGGGCGCGCAGCTGCGGCACGACGTGCAGGCTCTCCAGATGGCGATTCAGATCCGCGTAGATCGCGTTGATGTCGCCGAGCGCGCTCTGGTTGAGCTCTTTCAGGATCGTGTACTTCACGCGCTGATCGCCCTTGATCGAGCGCAGCGCGTCGGCGAACGCCTCCACGATCGCCGCGGGGGCGAGGGGGTTGGCCGCCATTTCCAGCTCGGGACGGCCGAGCAGGTAGCCCACGGCACGGTTGAACTCGACCAGCTCGTCGTGGCACAGGTTCTCGACCACCCGGACGATATTCCCGGAGACGACCGATTCGTCCATCGCCTGGGTGTCGATGAGCGTGAGCTTGCGCACGTCGACCGCGGCGAAGTCGGCTTTCTTGGCGCCGCCCTTGACCCGGGTGTCGACCTGCACGCGGAGCTGCTTCTCGAACTCGGCCATCAGGCCGGTGCGCTCGGTCTTGAGCAGGTCGCGCGCGTCGAGGAAAAGGAGCTGCTCGTCGCGGATGTCGGAGTTCCCTGCCCGCGCCATCAGGTGGTCGCTGACGCGATCGAGCATCGACGCGAACGAAAGCAGCAGCCGATGGATGGCGAGATCCCGACAGTCGTTGAGGATCTTCGCCGTGTCGCGCGGCAGCGCGCGGCGGGTCGCTCCTTCGCCTGTGGTGATCGCGTTCAAATCAAACTCAGGGCCCCCGGAGCCCCCGCCATAGGAACCGCCTCGGGCATCGTACCCGCCGGCTCGACGGGACCGGAAGCGGCTTTCGGCCCCGCGGCTTCAAGTCGGCCTCCCCAGGAGTCGATCGCTTCGGTGCTCCGCACCACAGTTCTCAACTCCTGCCGCCAAGTTACTGTATCACGCGCAGTTTCCGGGCGCCAATGCCAAAAAAGCACCGCTCAACCGTCGGAAAACTCCTTCCATGCCTTTTCGAGACGTTTGTATGACACCGGGAACGGCGTGCGCAGCTCCTGCGCGAAGAGCGAGACGCGAAGCTCCTCGATCTGCCAGCGAAAGGCATCGAGGGCCGGTTCGTGCCGCCCTGCGGCGCGGTTGGCCTCCTCCCGCTGGCGATAGCGCTGCCAGAGCGCAGCGACGGCTTCGGCGTGTTCCGCGTCGCGCTCCCGGTTGTCCGGGTACTTGGCGAGCCGCCGATCGAGCGCCTTCAGATAGCGCGGCAGATGGACCAGCGCCTCCCACGGCGTGCCCGAGAAGAATCCGGGCGCAACCAGGGCGTCGCGCTGCGCAGTCGCCTCGGCGGCGAGCCGCGGCAGCGGCTTGGGCAGCGCGGCGATGTGCCGCGACACGGCGCGGTATTCGGCGGCGATCGCGCCGAGCAGGCGAAACGCCGACTCGGCCACCGCCGGCAACCTGGCGCGCGCGCGCTTGACCTGCTCGGCGTAGGCGCGCGCCGATCGCGGCAGCGGATCCGCGCCGAGGAATGCGCGGTCGCGCACCGCGCACAGCACGTCGGCGAGCAGCGCGTCGCCGAGAATCGCGCTCTTGAGCGCGAGCGCGCTCTGGACGAAACCGGGCTCGCCTTTCTCCCAGCGCCGCAGCGCATCCTTGAGCTCGGTGCGCATGAGGGCGAGGACGGCGGCGCGCGTCGCGGCGTCGGCCGCGCTGCGCGTGTCGAGGAGCTTGAGCGCGATGCCATCGGGCTCCTCGACGAGCGCCGGATATCCGGTCAGCCGGCGGCCTTCGGAAACGACCGACAGGGTCTCGGGCAGGTCGCCGAAATCCCAGCTCCGGAGGCCCTTGCGCTCGAACGCGGGCTGCCCCGCGGCGAAGCTGAGCTGCGCCGCCTCGCCGAGCTTCGCGCGCAGCGCCGCAAGGTTGCGGCCGGATGCGAGCTCCTGGCGGGCGGCATCGATCACGCTCACGTTGACCCGAAGGTGCGGGGGCAGCTCGAGCGCGTCCCAGAGGTCGGGAGGCAGCGTCGTACCGAGACGCGCGCAGAGGAACGCGTGCAGGGCGTCGGCGAGCGGCTCCGCAGGGCGCGGCGCCTGCTCGAGGAACGCGGTCACGATCTCGGCAGGCGGTGTCAAACGGTTTCGCCACGCCTTGGGCAGCGCCTTCAGATACCAGCTCACCTTCTCGCGCACCATGCCCGGCACCAGCCAGGACAGCCGCGCCGCATCGATCTGGTTGAGCAGGGCCAAGGGCACGCTCAGCGTGAGTCCGTCGAGCGGATGCCCGGGCGCGAAGCGGTACTTGAGCGGCAACCGCACCCCGGCCATCTCGAGGTGCTCGGGGAACTGCGCCTCGGTCACGCTCTGCGCCGCATGGCGCATCAGCGCTTCGCGCGTCATGAACAGGCGCTTCGGATCCTCGCGCTCCGCCTCGCGCTGCCAGCGATCGAACGCGGCTGCGCTGGAGATCCCCTCGGGGATGCGCTCCGCGTAGAAGGCGTAGAGCGCTTCATCGTCGACCAGCACGTCCTGGCGCCGCGCCTTGTGCTCCAGCTCAGCAACTTGCGCACGCAGCGCGCGGTTGTGCGCGAAGAAAGGCGCGGGCGTGGCGAAGTCTTCGGCGACCAGCGCTTCACGGATGAATACTTCGCGAGCGATCGCCGGCGCGATCGCGCCGTAGGAAACGCGCCGCCGCGGCACCAGCGTCAGACCGAAGAGCGCCACGCGCTCCCCAGCGACGACTTCACCGCGCTCGCGGTCCCATTGCGGGTCGAAATACGTCTTGTCGACAAGGGCGCCGGCCGCGGCCTCGACCCACTCCGGTTCGATCCGCGCCGCGCAGCGCGCGTACAGCCGCGTGGTCTCGGCGAGCTCCGCGGCGAGCACCCATTTCGGACGCTTTTTCGCGAGCCCCGAGCCGGGGTGGAGGAAGAACTTTAGCCCTCGCGCGCCGAGGTAGTGCTCTTGCTCGCCCGACTTGGTGCCGATGTTCGACAGCAACCCGGCCAGCAGCGCGCGATGGATGAGCGCGTAGCGCGCGTCGTCGATCTTGTCCGGCAGCGCCTCCGACCAGCGCCAGCCGAGCTCACGCACCTGCTCGGCGAGCTGGCGGTGCAGATCGCGCCATTCCGCGAGCCGCAGGTACGACACGAAATGCGCGCGGCAGCGCTCGACCAAGCGGCGATGCGACAGCCCTTCGGCTTGTGCATCGGCGAAGAACTGCCACAACGCGAGGAGGCTCAGGAAATCGGAGCGCTCGTCGCGAAAGCGAAGGTGGGCCTGATCGGCCGCCTGCTGTTTCTCCAGCGGTCGCTCGCGCGGGTCGGGAACCGCGAGCGCGCTCGCGATCACCAGAACCTCGGCGAGGCAGCCGTGCTCGCGGCCGGCGAGGATCATCCGACCGAGGCGCGGATCGACTGGAAGCTCCGCGAGCTCGCGCCCCAGCGCCGTGAGCTGCCGTGCCGCGTCGACCGCCGAGAGCTCCTGCAGCAACTGGTAGCCGTCGGCGATCGCGCGTGGGCTCGGCGGATCGAGGAACGGGAACGCGGCGACGTCGGCGAGCTCGAGCGCCGCCATGCGCAGGATCACCGCGGCGAGCGAGGAGCGCAGGATCTCGGGGTCGGTGAAGCGCGGGCGCGCCGCGAAGTCGTCCTCGGCGTAGAGCCGCACGCACACACCTTCCGCGACCCGGCCGCAGCGGCCGGCGCGTTGCGCCGCCGCGGACTGCGCGATCTTCTCGATCGCGAGCAGCGTGACCTTGTTGCGCAGCGAGTAGCGGCGCACGCGCGCGAGCCCCGAATCGATCACGTAGCGGATGCCGGGCACGGTGAGCGAGGTCTCGGCGACGTTGGTCGCCAGCACCAGGCGCCGGCCCTGACTCGGCGCGAACACGCGCTGCTGCTCGACGACCGAAAGCCGCGCGTAGAGCGGCAGCACCTCGATCGCGCGCGCATACGGCCGGCGCGCGAAGCTCGCGCGCGCGAGCTCCGAGGTCTCGCGGATCTCCCGCTCGCCGGGAAGGAACGCGAGGATGTCGCCCGGGCCTTCGCGCCAGAGATCCTCCGCCGCCGCGACGACGGCCTCCTCCAACGGCTCCTCGTCGTCGTCCTCGTCGGCAGCCGGCGGACGATAGCGGATCTCGACCGGGTAGGTCCGCCCCGACACTTCGAGCACCGGCGCCGGCCGATCCCCGTCGCGGAAGTGGCGCGCGAAGCGCTCCGCATCGAGCGTTGCCGAGGTCACGATCAGCTTGAGATCCGGCCGTCGCGGCAGCAGCTCCTTGAGATAGCCGAGCAGGAAATCGATGTTGAGGCTGCGCTCGTGCGCCTCGTCGATGATGATCGTGTCGTAGGCCGCCAGAAGGCGGTCGCGCTGGGTTTCCGCGAGCAGGATGCCGTCGGTCATCAACTTGATGTACGCGTCGGGTCCGGTCTTGTCGGTGAAACGCACCTTGAATCCGACCGCGGTGCCGAGCGGCACGGCGAGCTCCTGGGCGATACGCGCGGCCACGCTGCGCGCCGCGATGCGCCGCGGCTGGGTGTGGCCGATCAGCCCGCGCACGCCGCGTCCCTGCTCGAGGCAGATCTTCGGCAGTTGCGTGGTCTTGCCCGAGCCGGTCTCGCCGCAGACGATCACGACGCGATGCGCGCGGATCGCGGCGGCGATATCCTCGCGCCGCGCCGAGACCGGCAGCTCCGGCGGGAAGGCGATGCGAGGGATCGCCGCGGCACGCGAGCGCGCCCGCTCTCGCGAAGCGGTGATCGCGCGCGCCACGCGTTCGAGCTCGGAGGCCGGAGCGTGGCGCTCGGAGAGCCGCCGGAGCTGCCGCTCGAGACGCAGCCGGTCCGCCGTCATGGCTTCCGACAGCTCGATGCGCAGGCGGTCGGCGGCGGAAGGGGGCGAGGTCAGGAGCCTGTCGGGCTTACTCTCACGCATGCGTTGCTGGCCAAACGGCGATGAATGCAAGGCGCTCGGCGCAGCGAATAGTGGAGCCTATTCGCAAGCCGAGCAACGCCGCAGGCGCGCCGTTTGGCCGCAACCCGAAGGGACGGAGGCGCTTTGGGCGCGTTCCGTTGTTGCCGGCCGCTTGCAGTGGAGTGGCACTGCGGCGCGGCCGGCGCCTAGGACTGCATCCGAAAGCGCCCCCGTCGCATACGCGACAGCAAGCCCGACAGTAAGCCCGACAGGCTCCTCATGAAGCCGGTCACCCCGATCGACATCGTCGTTCCGGTGTACAACGCCGCGGCCGATCTGGCGCGCTGCGTGGACAGCGTGCTCGAGCACTCGAAGGGCGACTGGCGAGCGCTGCTGATCGACGACGCATCGCCGGACCCGGCGATTCGCGCCTACTTCTCGGGGCTGCGCGCGCGACGGCTGCCGCAGATCGTGCTGCTCGCCAACAAGAGCAATCTCGGCTTCACGCTGACCGCGAATCGCGGCATGGCCGAAGCGCGGGCCGAGGCGGACGTCGTGCTGCTCAACTCGGACACCGTCGTCACGCGCGGCTGGCTCGACAAGCTCGCGCGCTGCGCCGCGTCCGACCCGCGCATCGGCACGATCACGCCCTTCTCGAACAACGCGGAGATCTGCTCGCTGCCGCGCTTCTGCACCAACAATCCCTGGCCGCCGGCCAAGGATCCCGAATCGCTGGTCGCGGCGCTCGAGCGCGCGGCCGCGCCGACGTACCCCGACCTGCCGACCGGCGTCGGGTTCTGCCTCTACATCCGCCGCGCGCTCCTCGAGGCGATCGGAGGCTTCGATCCGGCGTTCGGCCTGGGCTACGGCGAGGAGAACGACTTCTGCCTGCGCGCCGCGGCGGCGGGCTATCGCAACGTGCTCTGCGAGGAGGCTTTGGTGCTGCACCTGGGCGGCAGCTCGTTCGGAGGCAAGCGCGCCGATCTTGCCGAGCGCAACCTGGCGCTGCTGCTCGAGCGCCATCCGCGCTACCTCGATATCGTCCGCGACTATATCGCCGCCGATCCCCTGCGGCCGCTGCGCGCGCTGGCGCTCTCGCAGCAGCGCGTGGCGGAAGGCCCGGGGCCCGGAATCCTCCATCTGCTGCACGGTCATGGCGGGGGCACGGAATACCACGTGCGCGCGCTGATCGGCGCGTCGTCCGCCGCCTTCCGCCATTATCTGCTGATCGCCGTGGGCGAGGACTGGCGGCTCGAGGAGTACGCGGATGGCGAGGTCGTCGCTTACGATTTTCGGCGCGCGGCGGGCGAGAGCTGGCGCGATTTCCTGAGCGGCATCGCCGGGCGCTTCGGGATCGATCTCATCCACCTGCACAACATCTCCGGCAGTCGCGAAGGGTTGCTCGCCGCGCTGGCCGAGCTGTCGATTCCCTACGGGTACACGGTGCACGATCTCAACTTCGCCTGTCCCACCATCACTTTCCTCGACGCGAGCGGCCGGTACTGTCAAGCGATCACCGACGCTAGCGCCTGCACGGCGTGCCTCGCCGCGCAACGCGAGTTCGCGGCGATCGACGTGGTCGCCTGGCGGCAGGGACATCGCGCGCTGCTCGAGCGCGCCGCGTTCGTCATCGCGCCGTCGCAGTGGGCTGCGACCATGTTGCGCCGCTACTTCCCGGAACATTCGGTGGCCGTCATCGCGCACGGGAGCGGATCCGGCATGCCGCGCGAGGATGCGCTCTACACGCGGCTTGCGCTACCCGACGACGGCGTGCCGAGCGTGGCGGTGATCGGCGCGATCGGCGCCGACAAGGGAGCGCGCCGGCTCGAACGCCTGGTCGAGCTGACGCGGGAACGCGGCGCGCGGCTGCGGTGGGTGCTGATCGGCTACTCCGAGCGCGGGCGCGAGCAGACGCAGGCCGCGGATGCGCTGTTCACCCAGCACGGACCGTTCGACTCGCGCGAGATCGGCGCGCTGCTCGACCACTATCGCGTGCGGCTGGTCGCCTACCCCTCGGTGGGCCCGGAAACGTTCAGCTTCACGCTGTCCGAAGCGTGGGCCGCCGGCCGGCCGGTCGTGGTTCCGCCGATCGGGGCGCTGGCGGAGCGGGTGGCCGCGAGCGGCGGCGGCTGGGTGCTCAGCGAGGAGGAATGGCGCGACGATGCGCGCCTGCTCGACCGGATCGCAGGGCTGCTCGCGCCCGATCGGGCCGATGCGTTCGCCGCGGCGGCCGCGCGCGCCCGGGCCACGCCGCAACCCACGCTCGCCGCGATGGCGGAAGCGACGATCGCGATCTGGCGCGACGCGCTCTCGCGCGCGAGCGCACCGGCCTCGGTGCAACCCATTTCCGCGGCACGCTGCCTCGCCGCGCTGCGCTACGCGCCGTGGCGCCTGCCCGCACTGGCGGCGCCGGCTCCTGCGCCGGAGCCGCCGTCTCCGCCTAAACCGAACGGAGCGCTCGCCTACGTGGCGCGCGCAGCGCTGTCGATCCGGCACACGGTCGCCGGCCGCGTGCTGTACCGACTTGCGCCCAAGCCATGGGTCGAGGCGTTGCGGCAGCGATTGTGAGCCGATGACGAGCGGAGCGGCGGAAATGCCGGGCGCGCGCACGATGCGCGCGGATGACGGGCAGTGGTTCGCGCGCGGCTTGGAGCACCAGCAGGCGGGGCGGCCCATCGATGCGCTGGTCTGCTACCGGCGCGCGCTCGACTCGAATGCCTATGCGGTGCAGGCGCGGTATCGCCTGGGCGAGGTGCTGCACGAGCTCGGCCGCGACGATGAGGCGCGGGCGGTGTGGCGGGCGGGCCTGTCGCTCCAGCCAAGGCACGCGCGGTTGCTGCTGTGCCTCGCGGGCGCGGCCCGGCGCGGCGGCGCGCACGCGGAAGCGATCGAGCACTACCGGCAGGTTCTGGGCGTCGAGCCGGATCACAAGGGCGCGCACATCGGCCTTGCGCTCTCGCGCCTCGCGCTGGGCGATGAGACCGTTTATGCCGACCTGGCCAGATTCTTCGGCGATAATTCCAGCGAGCGGCGATGGAACGAGCTGGCGCGCGCGCTTGCCTCCGCGCCGCGCTCCGCGGCGCGGCGCGCGTTGATCGCGCAGCTCGTAGCCACGCGCGGCGCGCAATTGCCTCCGCCGCTGTTCGCGCTCGTCCTCGAGGAGATGCTCGCTGCCGGTGCGCCCGGCGCCGCGCGCGAGACCTTGACCCAAGCGGAGCACTTCGCCGCGGCGATCGACGATCCCGAAATCCTACGGCGGCTGGCACGTGTCGCGGCCGCGCTCGGGGTGAGAAGCGCATGGGCCGAGCGCTACGCGCTATGCTGCGCAGCGCAGCACGGCGCGGACGCGCCGTTGCTGTGGCCGCGACGCACGGCGGGCGACGCATTGCGTGTGGTCTATCTCGTCGCTCCCGGCCGGCGCGTCGAGATCGCCGGCGTGGCGATCGAGACGCAAGACTATCTCGGCGCGGTTGTTGGCGCGCATCGGCCGGAGCGCGTCGCGGCTATCGTGTGTGTTGTGGAAGACGCGCCGCCCGAGAAGACGATCGCGGCGCTTCCTGCCAGCGTCCCGGTCGTGTGGCTGGGTGCGTCGCCGGAGCCGGCGTTGGCGCGCACTATCGCGGAACTCGACGCCGACGCGCTTCTCGATCTCGCCGGCGTGAACGCGCCGGTGGGGCCCCTGCTCGCGCAGCAGCCCGCCCGAAGCCTGTGGACATACGCCGAGCTCGCCGGGGCCAATGTCGCACCTCTGATCGAGCGCAGGTTGCCCGCTCCGGAAGGGGGCGATGCGGCCGCGCTCGCGAGGCATCGCCTCGCGCTCGAAGCGGCGTTGCAGGAGGCGTGCGCAGCGCAACCCTGGTTCGCCGATGTCGGGGCGCGCTCGGCCGTGGAGCTGGGGGCGGCGTGGCGGGACGCTGTGGCCGCGCACCAGGCGGGTGAAGCCGAGGTCGCCCTCGCCGGCTATCGCGACGTGCTCGCGGAGCAACCCGGCTACGCACCGGGATACTATCTGCTCGGCGTCCTGCTGCGCGATGCGGGTCGGCGGCAGGAAGCTGCCGCGGCGCTCGCCGCGGCGCTCGCCGCTGCACCGCGTTATGCCGCGGGGCGCGCGGCGCTCGCCAACCTCTATCGCGAGGATGGACTGACCGGCGAAGCGGTGGCGCTGTGCGCGGAAGGGTTGAAATTCGCGCCCGACGAGGTCGCGCTGTGGCGCGCTCTCGGGCTGGCGCGGCTCGCGCAGCGCGACGGCCGGTCCGCCCACCGGGCGCTTGCCCGCGCGCTCGAGCTCGAGCCCACGGATGCGACCACGCACTACAACGATGGCGTCGCGCTGCAAATGCAGAACCGTCGGGGCGGAGCGCTACGGGCGTATCGGCGCGCGCTGGCGCTCGACCCGGCGTTGTATGCCGCGGACTTCAACATCGGCGTCATTTTCCGGGAACAGGGCCGCACCGAGGCCGCGATCAGGGCCTTCGAGCAGGTGCTCGCGCGCGACCCGCGCCACGTCCCGGCGCACAAGGCGCTGGCCGAAACGCTGCTCGAAGCGCGACGGCTCGACGCATGGTTCAGGGCCTTCGATCGTTTCGAAGCGGCGTGTCCCGACGCGCTGCCGATGGCGGTGCTGGCGCTCGAAGCCTGCCAATATCGCGCCGACTTCGCGGCGCTGGACGGGTATGTGAACCGGCTGCGGCAGGACGCATTCAAGCCTTCTAGCGAAACCGAGCTGGCCGATTGCCTCGAGGAGCTGCTGTTCCTGCTGCTGTATTTCGACGTCGACCGCGAAGCCCTGTCGGGGCTGTACAAGACCTACGATGCGGTCGCGCCGCGAGTCTACGGCGCGCCGTTGACGCTGCCCGAGGAGCGCCGGCCCGGCCGCATCCGCATCGGCTACCTCTCCGGCGACCTGCGCAACCACGTGATGGGCAAGATGATGTGGGCGGCGCTCCAACATCACGATCGCGGACGCTTCGAGCTTTTCTTCTATTCGCTCTCCGCGGTGAGCGACGAATGGACCGAGCGTTATCGCGGGCTTGCCGACCGCTTCGAGGTGATCGCCAACCTGCCGGAGCGCGAGGCCGCCGAGCGGATCGCGGCCGACGATCTCGACCTCCTGGTCGACCTCGCGACCAACACGCACGGCGCCAAGCCGGGCATCCTGGCGCTCAAGCCGGCGCGGGTGCAGATCACCCACGTCGCCAGCGCGGGGGTGGTGGGCTTGTCGACGATCGACTTCAAGCTCACCGACGCGTTCGCGGATCTGCCGGAGCAGCAGCAGTTCCAGCTCGAAACGCTGCTGCCGATGGAAGGATGCGTCTATCCCTACCGGCACGTACCGCCGGCGGCCGAGCATCCGTTTCATCGCGACCGGCTCGGCATCGCGCCCGATTCGGTCCTGATCGGTGCGTTCGTCAATCCGCTGAAGTTGTCGCGGCGCTGCCTGACCCTTTGGCGCGAGGTGCTCGAGCGCATCCCCAACGCGCTGCTGGCGATCTCGCCGCTCTCGCCCGAGCTGCGCGCGCTGTTCGGCCGGCTGTTCTCCGCGGTCGGCATTGCGCAGAGCCGCGTGTGCGTGCTGCCGCAGGGACGCGGCGAAGCGCAGAATCAGGCGCGCTACAACCTGGTCGACTTCACCCTCGACCCGATGCCCTACGGCGGCGCGAACGGAACGCTCGAGGCGCTCGATATGGGCGTGCCGGTGGTCACGCTGGTCGGCGCGAAACACGGCGAGCGCTGCGGCTACAGCATGCTCGCCAACTTGGGCGCGATGCAGACCGTGGCCGCGAGCGGCAGCCAGTACGTCGAGATCGCCGTGCGCCTTGCCACCGACCCGGCATTCAGGGCGGAAGTCAGGGACTCGATCCGCGCCGGGCTCGAGCGCTCGCCGCTCACCGACATGGTCGCGCACACGCGCCATCTCGAGCGGGCCTACAGGCGGGCGCTGGAGCTCTCTTATCCCGCGGCGCTCGCGGCTGTCGATGCCTGACCCTGTGGCGGCGCCAACCCGCGCGGAGCGGGCGCGGCAGCGGCTCGCTGCGGGCGACCTCGACGGCGCGCGCAGCGAAGCGCAAGCGCTCTTTGCGCTTGCCGCGACAGAGGCCGAGCGCGGCGCCGCGCATCTGGTGCTCGCGGCGTGCTGCGAGCGAAGCGGCGATGCGCCAGCGGCGCTTGCCCACGCGCGGAGCGCGGTGGCATGCGCGCCGCACGATCCGGTCGCGCATTACGCGCACGCCGAGCTGCAGGAAGCCGCCGGCGACGCGCCGGGCGCGATTGCGAGTGTCAAGCGCGCGCTCGAGCTCGAACCGCGCTTCGCGCGGGCGCTGCGCTACCTCGGCATTCTGCTGGGTGAGGCCGGCGACGCGCAGGGTGCGCTCGAGGCCTTCGAGCGGGCGCTGCGTCTCGACCCCGATCACGCTCAGGCCTGGAACAACCTCGGCAACGCCCAGCGCACGCTCGGCCGTCTCGCCGACGCCGAGCGCTCGTTCGCCCGCGCGCTGGCGCTGCGGCTGGACTACGCGCTTGCCGCCAGCAACCTGGGCGAAGTGCAGCGCGATCAGGGTGAGGTCGAGCGCGCCGAGGCCACCTTGCGGGCGGCGATGGCGCGCCAGACCGGAGCCCCGTTCCGGCCGCTTCTCGTGCTGCTGGCCGGACTGCTGCGCGAGCGCGGCGCGCTCGACGAAGCCGAAGGGCTCTACCGCAAGGCGATCGAGCTTTCGCCCGGAGAATCCGCCGGTCAATGGTTCAATCTCGGCTGGATCCTGACCGAGCGCAACGAGCCGGCGCAGGCGCGTGCAGCCTATGCGCGGGCCCGCGAGGTCGACCCCGGCGACTTGCGCGGCTTCTTCGCCGGACGGCTGACGCTGCCGATGATCTACGCGGGCCGTACCGAGCTCGCCGCGGCGCGCGCGGGTTTCGCTCTCGGTCTGGCCGCCCTCGAGGGTGAGTTGCGGCCGGCGGTGGAGGGATTGCCGGAAGCGCGGGTGCTCGACGGCTTGCGCTGGAGCAACTTCTTCCTCGCCTATCAGGGCGAGGACGACCGCGTGCTGCAGGCCACCTACGCCGCGCTGGTCGGGCGAATCATCGACGCCCGCGCGCCCCGGTGGCGCGCACCGCTCGCCGCGCGGCGCGAGCGCACCGGGCGCACGCGCATCGGCTTCGCCTCCGCCTTTTTTCACGTCGGAACCTGCGGGCGCTATTTCAAGAGCTGGATCACCGATCTCGATCGCGACCGGTTCGAGGTGTTCGTCTACCACCTCTTCCCGGGCATGGACGAGGTGGCGAGCGCGATCGCCGAGCGCGCCGATTGTTTTCGCACGTTCGGCGGCAGCCGCGCGCGGCCGTCGATCGTCGCGCCCACGATCCGGGCCGACGCGCTCGACGTGCTCGTCTACCCCGAGCTCGGCATGGACGCCTGCAGCTTTGCGCTCGCCGCGCTGCGCCTGGCGCCGCGGCAGTACGCCGGCTGGGGGCATCCGGTGACGACCGGCCACCCGACGATCGACGGCTTCATCAGCACCCGAGCGATGGAGCCGGATGAGGCCGAGTCGCATTACAGCGAGAGGCTCATTCCGCTCCCCGGCATCGGCACGCGCTACGCACGGCCTGTCGTGCCGGGCGATGCGAGTCGGGAGCGCTTCGGGTTGCCGGCGGACCGGACGCTGCTGCTCTGCCCGCAATCGCTGTGGAAGATCCATCCCGACAACGACGCGCTGTTCGCGCAGGTCCTCGCCGCGAATCCCAGGGCGCTGCTGGTGCTCTTCGCCGGCCGGCATCCGGCGATCACCACGGCATTCACGCAGCGGCTCGGTGCCGCATTCGAGGGCTACGGGCTAGCGCTCGCGGAACGTGCACGCGTGTTGCCCCAGGTCGGCCACGAGGATTACCTGCGCATCAATCTCGCCTGCGACGCGATGCTCGACACGCTGCACTGGTCCGGCGGCAACACCAGCCTCGACGCGCTGGCGTGCGCCCTGCCGATCGTCACCTTGCCCGGCGCGTACATGCGCGGGCGGCAGAGCGCCGGAATGCTCGGGCTGCTCGGCGTGCCCGAGCTGATCGCGCGGGATCGCGCCGAGTATCTGACGCTCGTGGGGCGGCTCGTCGGCGACGCGACTTGGCGCGCCGGGTTGCGCACGCGGATCCGCGCCGGGCACGGGCGGCTGTTCGACGCGCGCGAGCCGATCGAGCCGTTGCAGCGCCTGTTTCAGGCCGGCGAACGGCCGGCGTGATCGTCCCAGATGCGCTCCATCGCCTCCTCGAAGTCGCGCGCGTAGCGATCCATGTCGAAGAGCGGGGCGCTGCGGCGGTTGGCGGCGAGCCGCTGCCGATAGCCCTCGAGCAGCTCCGGCTCGGTGGCGAGCGTGCGCGCCAGCGCTTCGTACTCGGCCAAGGAGGGGGTGATGAGCTCCGGCAGGCCGATCGCCTGCAACTGGCTGCCGGCGATGCGGCTCGCCAGCGTCTCGCCCACGCAGGTCATGAGCGGCAACCCGGCGAGCAGCGCATCGTTCGCGGTGGTGTGCGCGCCGTACGGATAGGTGTCGAGGAACAGGTCCGCGGCGGCGTTGCGCGCCACGTGCGCGCCCACCGGGACGATCGGCGCGAACACCAGGCGCAGCGGATCGATCCCGGCGGCGGCCGCTTCGACGCGCAGATTCTCCCGCGCCTCGGCGCCGGTCTCGAGCAGCCACAGCACGCTCTTCGGCACCGCGGCGAGGAGCCGCATCCAGATCGCGAAGACCTCGGGCAGGATCTTGTAGGTGTTGTTGAAGCAGCAGAACACGAAAGCCTCATCGGGCAGGCCGCAGGCGGCGCGCGGCGGCGGCGGTCCCGGCGGCAGCCGCGTGGTGTCGCTGGGGAAGGCCATGTGCGGCATGTACAGCGGCCGCTCGGTGTAGAAGCGCTGCAGGGGCTCGGGGAGGCTATAGCGATCGGTGAGGATATAGTCGTGCCAAGTCGTGCCCAGCGTGCACTGAAAGCCGATGGCGTTCACCTGCAGCGGCGCCGGCCGCTGCGCGAAGATCGCCGGACGGGCATTACGCGTGTAACCGTTGAGGTCGAGCAGGATGCCGATGCGATCCGCGCGGATGCGCGCGGCCGCACGCTCGACCGGCTCGGTGCTCACGTCGGCGTAATGCTCGAAGGCGCGCTCCACGCGGCGGCCGACCGGACCGGGGTCGCGCGCGAGCGTGCCGTAGGCGAACAGCTCGAGCCGGCGCCGGTCGAGGCGCTCCCATAGCTCGACCATCAGCGTCACCGTCGCGTGCGAGCGGAAATCGGAAGATGCGAAACCGACACGCAACCGCTCGCCAGGCGCGAAGGAAATCTCCGCCCGGCGAACCGGCGATCTCGGCGCGAGGCCGCGGGCGAAGCGCCGCGCCGCCACGCGCTGCTGGGCCGGTGTGGTCGGCATCGCCAGGAGCGCGAAGGGGTTGAAGTCCGCGGGCCCGTCATCGTCGTCATCGAGAAGATGGGCGATTCGCGCATGCAGCTCGCTAAGGCCGTTCCAGGCGCAACGCCACTGGCGAGCATGCGCGAGCAGCGTCAGCGCATAGGAAAGGTCGGGAGCAAGGGCAAGCGCCCTGGATAACGGGGCTTCCGCGTCGGCGAAGCGGTGCTGGCGCACGTAGACCGTGCCGAGGTTGGCATCGATGCGCGGGTCGTTCGGCGCGAGACGCTGCGCTTCCCGCAGGCTCGCCTCGGCGGCGGAGAACTCGCGGGCCTGCATCTCCCGGAGCGCGCGGTCGACCCACTGCGCCGCACTGCCCCGCGGGGTACCGTGGCACGCTTTGTAGCGCTTGCCGCTGCCGCAGGGACACGGTGCGTTGCGCGCGGGCGGCGCCGCGACTCGGGCTTCGGTCATCGTCCGGCGCAGTGCTCCGCCCAGATGCGCTCCATCGCCTCCTCGAAGTCGCGCGCGTAGCGATCCATGTCGAAGAGCGGGGCGCTGCGGCGGTTGGCGGCGAGCCGCTGCCGATGGCCCTCGAGCAGCTCCGGCTCGGTGGCGAGCGTGCGCGCCAGCGCTTCGTACTCGGCCAAGGAGGGGGTGATGAGCTCCGGCAGGCCGATCGCCTGCAACTGGCTGCCGGCGATGCGGCTCGCCAGGGTCTCGCCCACGCAGGTCACGAGCGGCAACCCGGCGAGCAGCGCATCGTTCGCGGTGGTGTGCGCGCCGTACGGATAGGTGTCGAGGAACAGGTCCGCGGCGGCGTTGCGCGCGACGTGCTCGCCCACGTTCACCCGGGAGGCGAAGATGAGCCGCTGCGGAGCGATCCCGGCGGCGGCGGCTTCGCGGCGCAGGTTGGACTTGGCCTCGGCGCCGGTCTCGAGCAGCCACAGCACGCTCTTCGGCACCGCGGCGAGGAGCCGCATCCAGATCGCGAAGATCTCGGGCAGGATCTTGTAGGTGTTGTTGAAGCAGCAGAACACGAAAGCCTCTTCGGGCAGGCCGCAGGCGGCGCGCGTGGGCGGCGGCCCCGGCGGCAGCCGCGTGGTGTCGCTGGGGAAGGCCATGTGCGGCATGTACAGCGGCCGCTCGGTGTAGAAGCGCTGCAGGGGCTCGGGGAGGCTATAGCGATCGGTGAAGATGTAGTCGTACCACGGCGCGCCGAGCGTGCCCGGAAAACCGATGCAGTTGATCTGGATCGGCGCCGGCCGCAGGGGAAATATGCCTTCCCTGGCATTGAGCGTGTAGCCGTTGCGATCGACGAGGATGGCGATGCGATCCTCGCGGATGCGCTGCGCGATGTCCGCGACCGATTCCTCGCTCACGTCGGCGTAATGCTCGAACGCGGCCCGCACGCGCTTCTGGAACGGATTATCGTCGTCGGGCCGGAGGCTGTAGGCGAACATCTCCAGCCGCGAGCGGTCGATCTTCTCCCAGAACT
>DASVPH010000208.1:0-5212 GCA_036382945.1 Casimicrobiaceae bacterium | reverse complement strand
GCAGCCCACCGGGGTGGCCGAGCTCGCGGCGAAGGTCGGGGCGCACCCGCGCATCCACGTCTACACGAGCGCCACCGTGGTCGAAACCTCCGGCGCGCCCGGCCGCTTCCAGGTGAAGGTCGCGCAGGAAAGCGGCACGGTGGCCGAGGAAGCCGTGGGCGCGATCGTGCAGGCCACCGGCTTCTCGACCTACGACATCGCCAAGCTTCCCGAGCTCGGCGGCGGCGCGCCCAACGTCGTCGACCAGGCGGGACTCGAGGCGCTGGCGCGTCAAGCGGACGGCGCGCCCATTCGACGCGCCGACTGCAGCGTCGTCAAATCGGTCGCGTTCGTGCAATGCGCCGGCCAGCGCGACCCGACAGGCAAGCATCTGCCGTACTGCTCGGGGCACTGCTGCGCGACCAGCATCAAGCAGGCGATGTACTTCAAGGACGCCAATCCCGAGGTCGACGCGGTCGTGATCTACTCGGACCTGCGCGTCCCGGGCATGGGCGAGGATTTCTACCGCAGCGCCCAGAAGAAGGGCGTCACCTTCACCAAGAGCAGCGTCTCCCGGGTGACCGGCACGGCGCAAGGCTGCAAGGTCGAGCTTCGCGATCTGATCCTGGAGGTCGATGCGACGCTGGACGCGGACCTCGTCGTGCTCGCGACCGGTCAGGTGCCCAACTCCGGTGTCGACATCGAGCTGCCCGACGAGGACGAGCGCAAGGCGAAACAGGTGTCCGTGCTCAACCTGACCTATCGCCAAGGCAAGGACCTGCCGCTGCTCAAGCACGGCTTCAACGACTCGCATTTCATCTGCTTCCCCTACGAGACGCGGCGCACCGGTATCTACGCGGCCGGTCCGGTGCGGCGCCCGATGGATATCGCCCAAGCGGTCGAGGACGCGACCGGTGCGGCGCTGAAAGCGATCCAGGCGGTCGAGAACGCCGCGCTCGGCCGCGCGGCGCATCCGCGCAGCGGCGACCTCTCGTATCCGCTGGTGCGGCTCGAAGGCTGCACGCAGTGCAAGCGCTGCACCGTGGAATGCCCGTTCGGCGCGATCGACGAGGACGAGAAGCGCTTCCCGGTGTTCAACGAGAGCCGCTGCCGGCGCTGCGGCACCTGCATGGGCGCCTGCCCGGTGCGCGTGATCTCGTTCGAGAACTACTCGGTCGACACGGTGGGCAACCAGATCAAGGCGGTCGAGATGCCCGAGGAGGACGAGGAAAAGCCGCGCATCCTCGTGCTCGCCTGCGAGAACGACGCCTACCCGGCGCTCGACGCGGCGGCCCTCGCGCGCACCCCATACTCGGCGTTCGTGCGCGTGATCCCGGTGCGCTGCCTCGGCTCGGTCAACACCATCTGGATCACCGACGCACTCAACGCCGGCTGGGACGGCGTGATGCTCCTGGGCTGCAAGAAGGGCGACGACTACCAGTGCCATTTCGTCAAGGGCTCGGAGCTGGCGCAATACCGGGTGGGCAAGATCGACGATACGTTGAAGCAGCTCGGGCTCGAGCCCGAGCGCGTGGCCACGCAGGAGGTCGCCATCACCGACAGCGCGCGCGTGGCGAAGCTCCTCGACGACTACGTGGCGCGGATCCTGGAGATCGGGCTCTCGCCGATGAAGGCTTTCGGCTAGTCAGGGCGGACGATGACCAGCGCCAAAGAGCGCGCGATCGAGCGCTACCGCAACGACTTCCTGCACGAGATCGAGCAGCACGTCGAGCAGGGCGCGTGGGTCAAGATGTGCATGCAGTGCGGCGTGTGCGCCGGCTCCTGCCCGTTCGGTCCGCACTGGGAGCACGCGCCGCAGAAGATCTTCATGCTGATCCGGGCCGGGGCGCGCGAGACGGTGCTCACCACCGATTCGATGTGGATGTGCACCTCCTGCTACAACTGCGTCGTGCGCTGCCCGCGCAAGCTCCCGATCACGACCATCATGCACGGCATCGCCGCGTACGCGCAGCGTCTCGGGCTCGCGCCGAAGATGCAGCCCACGCGCGACTTCTCGCTCCAGTTCTGGAAGAACTGCACGCGCACCGGACGGGTCAACGAGCTCGGGCTCACGCTCGGGCTGTACTTCCGCGAGGGTCTGTCGGCCGGGGTCAAGAAGGGCTGGGGCATGCGCGGTGTCGCGCTGGGGCTGCTCAAGGCGAAGCGCCTCAACCCGTTCGAGCTCTTCCGGGGTCACCGCTGCAAGGACGCCAAAGGGATCCAGACGATGCTCGCGAAGGCGCGCGAGATCGAAGAGCGGCGCGAGCCGGCAGCGAATGTTCGTCGTCCCCGCGAACGCGGGGACCCAGTGGCGTTGAAGCAAGACGCTGGCTTCCCTCCCCGCTTTCGCGGGGACTGAAGGCCGCGGGAATGACGCTCTTGTGAAGGTACCGATCATGGCCAAGAAGCAATACGCGTTCTACCCGGGCTGCTCGTCGCAACTCAGAGCCTCGGCGGCGAACTATCTCACCTCCGTCAACTCGATGTGCAAGACGCTCGAGGTGAAGCTCACCCCGATCCCGGACTGGAACTGCTGCGGCGCCTCGATCAGCTACGCCGGTGGGACCGAGCTCGAGCGGCACGTGCTCAACGCGCGCAACTTCGCGCTCGCCGAGAAGCACCTTCCGGGGCAGGACGTGGTGGCGACCTGCGCCGCGTGCTGGCTCAACGCCCGCGAATCCAAGGAGGCGCTCGACGGGAGCGCGCAACTGCTCGCCGAGACCAACGAAGCGCTGAAGGAGGCGGGGCTCAGCTACAAGGGCGAGGCTCCGGTGCGGCACATGGTCGAGGTCCTGATCGAGGACTTCGGCTACGAGGCGCTGGCCCAGCCCGTGGTCAAGCCGCTGGAGGGTATCAAGTTCGCCGGCTACGTCGGCTGCCAGACCAACCGTCCGTTCGGGATCGCAGGCGAATCGTTCGAGAATCCCCTGTACCTCGACAAGCTGGTCGAGACGGTCGGTGGCGAGCCGATGACCGAGTACGACCAGAAGGTCACCTGCTGCGGCGGCGCGCTCGCGTTCTCCGAGCCGGAGAAGAGCCAGAAGCAGATCAAGGACATCGTCGAGGCCGCCTACGACCAGGGCGCGGACATGATCGTGACCCCGTGCCCGCTGTGCCAGGCCAACGTCGAGGTCTACCAGTCGGAGATCAACAAGCGCCACGGAACGAAATTGGCGATGCCGGTGACCTATTACAGCCAGCTCATGACGGTGGCCTACGGCGGCAGCGCCAAAGCAGCCGGCCTCGACGGGCACATCATCGAGCCGACCAAGCTCCAGGCGATCGCCGCCAAGCCGTAAAATAGCTTGTCGCCGGGGCGCGGGCGCTCCGGACCCGCACGGGGGGTTCGCGCAGGAGAAACACGATGGAACGAGCCGTCTACAAACCTCTGCCGATGACCAAGATGCGCGCGGGCGTCGCTTGCCAGCCACCCGGGACCTACGCGCCCAAGTCGGTCAGGGTGGACAGCCCGGCGATCGAGGCGATGACCGACCTGCGCCAAGTCGCCACCGCCACGATCAGCGCCGACGCGACGCTCGCGCAAGCCAACCAGGCGATGATCGCGCGCGGCGTGCGGCTGCTGCTGGTCGTGGGCCACAACCGCATCATCGAAGGCCTGATCACGGCCCGCGACACCATGGGCGAGCGGCCGGTGAAGCTGCTGCGCGAGCGCGGCGGCAAGCACCGCGAGCTCACCGTGGCCGATCTCATGGTGCCGCGCAGCGCCATCGACGTGCTCGACATCGCCACCGTCCGGCGGGCGGAAGTGGGACACATCATCGCCACGCTCAAGGAGCTCGGTCGCCAGCATGCGCTGGTCGTGGACAAGGACCCGCTCACCGGTCAGGAAACCGTGCGCGGCATCTTCTCGGCGACCCAGATCGGGCGCCAGCTCGGGGTGCCGGTGGTCACCTTCGAGGTCGCGCGCACCTTCGCCGAAATCGAAGCGGAGCTGGCGAAATAGGTACGCCACGCGCCACTCACCGACCCGTGGCTCGGCGCTCCGGGCTTGCGCTCGGCTTGTTGGCGTTGTGCGCCAGCGGGCCGGCGCTTGCAGCCGCGGCGACAACGAACGTCCTGCCGTGGTGGGGATGGGTGCTCGCGCTTTTTTTCGTTTGCTTCCTCCTCGGTATCGTGGCCGTACCCGCCGGGGTGGGTGGGGGCGTGTTGTTCGTACCCATCGTCGGCGGTTTCTTCCCGTTTCACCTCGATTTCGTCCGCGGCGGCGGACTGCTGGTTGCCTTGGCCAGCGCACTGGCGGCGAGCCCCGGGTTGCTGCGCGTCGGCTTAGCCAGTCTCCGGCTCGCGTTGCCACTTGCTCTGCTCGTGGCGGTGAGCCAGATCGCCGGGGCGATGGTGGGACTGGTCCTGCCCGCGGAGATCGTGCAAATAACGCTCGGCGTGCTGATCCTCGGCATCGTCGCGCTCATGTGGCGGTCAAGGAAGTCCGACCTGCCTGAGGTTCCGGTCGCAGATGCGCTGTCTGCAGCGCTCGGCATCCACGGCATCTTTCATGACACCGCCCGGAGCCGCGACGTCGAGTGGAAAGTGCAGCACACGCCCCTGGCGCTGGCGATCTTCACGCTCATCGGTGTGCTTGCAGGGATGTTCGGCTTGGGCGCGGGCTGGGCCAACGTGCCGACCTTGAACCTGTTGATGGGGGCGCCGCTCAAGGTCGCGGCGGGGACCAGCGGCCTCATCTTGTCGATGACGTCGTCGGCGGCATGGGTCTACATCAACGAAGGGGCGATCCTGCCGATCGTCGTGGCGCCGGCGGTCGTGGGCATGATGCTCGGGGCCATGCTCGGTGCGCGCGTGTTGCGCGCGGTCAGGGCCGCAACGATTCGGCGCCTGGTGATGGCGCTGCTGCTCGTGGCCGGAGCGCGGGCGCTGCTCAAGGGGCTCGGCCTCTGATCGGACCGCAGAGCGAACGGACATGAATCGCGCAAACCATTACGCTTCCCCGGAGGAGGTGAGATACGCGAGGGTTCTCGGCCTCTGTGTGGCCGCCGGCCTGGTCGTGCTGGCGCTGAGCTTCGCCGTCTACGTCTTCGAGATCCTGCCGCCATTCGTCCCCTTCGACCAGCTCCCCGGCTACTGGGGGCTGTCCGCCCGGGAATTCGCACGGGCGACCAAGATGCCTACCGGTTGGGGCTGGGTGAGCTTGGTCGGCAACGGCGACGTGCTCAACCTGATCGCGATCGCGTTCCTGGCGGGACTTTCCGCGATTTGC
>DASVPH010000207.1:0-1694 GCA_036382945.1 Casimicrobiaceae bacterium | reverse complement strand
GCGATGGGTCGCGACATCGACGTGCGGATCGCGCCATCGGCGGGCGATTTCTCGGTGACCGGCCAGGTGCTGGGGCCGGATCGGGCAGGAACGGTCGAAATGATCCGAAGAACGATGGCGGACGCCGATAAGACGCATCGGCGCGTTGCCGATCTCGACGATCTCGGTGAGTTCCGCATCGACGGTCTGCCGGCCGGCCAGTACACGCTTACGCTCCGCGTCGCGGACGTAGAGATCGAGCTGCCACCGAGCGACGTCGGCAGCCCCCGCGGCTGACGAGTCGTGTTGACGGAAGGCGCCCACGCCCCGAGCGACGGGGTGTTGCAACTCGCGGAGCGCATGGTGGCCGACGGGCAGCCGCCGCCCGTCGACCTCCCCGACGATACCCGGCGCGCGCTCGCGTGGGCGCTGAAGGATCTATGCTACGCCGCGTGGAACAGCCAGCCGCAGCGCGCCGTGCGCGCCGCCGAAGAGCTGCGCGTGCTTCGCACGAGCGCCGCGAAGCCAGCGGCGCGCGAGATCGATGCGCTGGTGCACTGGACGGGCGGCATCGCCCAACTCACGCGCGGCGAGATGGCGAGCGCGATCGAGCGCTTCGACGAGGCCGCCGAATGCTTCCGGCGCCTCGGCAAGCCGCACGAGGCAACCGAGACGCAGGTGCCGAACCGGCGGACGGCTTGCGAGCTTCAGCAATTACGGCTCATGGGTGGATGTCGCCGCGCCCGGCGACGGAATCACGAGCTCGGTGCCGGGCGGCGGTTACGGCACCTGGAGCGGCACGTCAATGGCCGCGCCGCTCGTTTCCGGGGTCGCCGCATTGATCCGCGAGAACAATCGCGGCCTCGATGCGGAGGCAGTCGCGAGGCGCATTGTGAGGCGCAGTGCCGCGATGTGCGGCACAGCCCAGCGTCAGGTCGACGCGCTGGCCGCGCTGCTCGATGCCCCGCCGCTGGTAACGAGCTGTCGCTGATTGGGCTTCTCCTTCGGGGTCTACGGTCGCCCATGCCACGACCCACCATGGGTAGTTAGAGGTGGCGCTCGCGGTAATTTGAAACTGGTAGCCCTGCAGGTTAAGTCCGATTGTCGATCACCGAGCGAACGGCCGCGACACTGGCGGTGCAATGCCGCCTTGTCGAGAGATCGTGTGACGGAACCGATCGGTCGCTCTGCGCCATCGCTCGAGCCCAAGCCCAGTAGGTTTCGGCGGATCGGCCCTCCGCGTCGGTAATATCATTCAGCCCTTTGGGCCTTCAGCGCATTGCTCAACTCACGCACCAGGTTCGCATCCAGCCGAACGCCAAGGCCCGCCGAGGATGGCACCGCGATCTCTCCGTTAACCGCTCGAGGGAGACCTTCGCCGACTAGCCGGTCGAACAGCGGCGTCTCCGCGTACTGCAATTCGAGGCGTTCGTAGCTCGACCCGACTGCGCAAACATGCAGGCTTGCAGCATGGCAAACGGGCCCGCTCGGGTTGTGCGGCGAGAAGGCAACGCCATGGCCCTCCAAGGCATCGGCCACTCTGAGGATCTCGCGCATGCCGCCCACGTATTTCACGTCGGGCATCAGCACGTCGTAGGCGTCCGCCTCGAGGTAGGGCATGAAGCCGTCGAGCAGCGACATTTCCTCGCAGCCGGCAAGTAGGACTCTGCGTGCGTTGGCGAACCCGCGCAACGCGCGAATCGTTGTCAGCATGG
>DASVPH010000206.1:0-5190 GCA_036382945.1 Casimicrobiaceae bacterium | reverse complement strand
CTGGAAGCGGCCGTGCACAAGGCAGACGACTCCATCGGCAAGGTCATCGAACTCTTGGAAACGACGTAAACTTGTTGAACAGTTCCTGTCAACGATCAAAGGCGTAAGAATCTAGCCTTTAGCTCACCCTTATCGCTCGCGCAAGGCATGCTCGTCGTGCAGCTCGCGCAGCGCACCGAGCCATGGCTCGTAGCGGCGCCAGCGCTCGAGCGAGGTGCGATAGACCGGCTGGCGGGCCTGCCACAGGCTCGCCGTCTTGACGATGCGCGCGTTGTCCTCCGGCCGCAGGCAACGATCGTCCCAGTCGAGGCCGAGAAACTCGACGAGCCGCCGCGTCGCCGTCGCGCGATCATCGATGAGATCCTCGTAGTCGACGTCGAGCAGTCCGTAAGCACCGAGCAGGCCGCGCCAATGGTCCATCACGCGCTGATATTGCCGGTAGTAGCACACGAGGTCGTCGCGGTCGTACGCGAAGTCCTGCCGCGTCGCGAAGCGCGTGAAATAGATCGACAGGCAGGTATCGACCGGATCCCGCCGGCAGTGAATGATCGCGGCGTTCGGAAAGACGAGGCGGATCAGGCCGACCCACAGGAAGTTGAAGGGCATCTTGTCGGTCACGCGCGCGGCATCCGGGGAAACGCGCCGCAGCAGGGCGAGGTAATCGTCTGCAAGCGACCGGACCATACCGGGCCCAAGGGCACCGATGCCCGAGCCCAGCACCTGCGCGCTGCGCTCGTTCCAGAAGCGCACCTCGCCCGCGCCTGCGACCTGCGGATGGCTCGACAGGATCTGCTCGACCAACGTGGTCCCGGAGCGCGGCATGCCCAGCACCAGCACCGGCGTGCGGGCGTCCGAGCCGAGACCCGTATGCGCCGCCATGAACTGCGGCGTGAAACGCGCGATCAGCGTGTCGATCTCGCCGGCATACCGGACGCGGTCGAATGCAAGCCCTTGCCGCTCCAGCGAGTTGCCGGCGTCGAAATGCTCGATCGCCGCTGCATACTCGCCGAGGTCGTCGAGACTCTTGCCTAGCGCGAAATGGAGCAGCGTTCGCTCGTGCTCGGTCAAGTCCGCACCTCGAAGGCGCGCGCGCATGCGCTCGACGAGCGCCTGGTCCGCGGCGGTGAATTTCTTCGAGTAGGCGAGATCGTGGTAGGCGGCGATCTGGGTGCGATCGGATATGACCGCGCGTTCGAGCCAGGTGACTGCCTCGTCGAAGCGGCCGGTCTCCCGCAGCGTGTTGCCCAGCAACCGGCAAGCCTCGGCATTGCGTGAATCGGCGGCAACGATGGCGCGCAGCAGTGCTTCCGCCTCCGCCGTCTTCTCTTCCTCCATGAGGAGCTTCACCTCGTTGAGGCGCCCCGTGGGCGTTCCTGGCGCGGCGGCGGCGGCGCGGCGGAAGCACGCCAGCGCTTCCTCGCGGCGCCCCTGCGCGTGCAGCAGGTTGCCCATGCGGCTGTGGGCATGGGCGAGGTTGGGCGCGACCTCGATGGCGCGCCCATAAGCCACGAGCGCCTCGGCGTAGCGGCGCTGGCGCTCGAGCGCACACGCGAGATTGTAGTGGGCGGCGGCCAGCCTGGGATCGAGCGTGATCGCCTGCTGCAGGCAGGCGACCGATTCGGCGATGCGCTGCCCGTACAGATAGGCCAACCCAAGATCCGAGCCCAGCGCGGCATCCCCGGGATGCCGCCGGACGGCGTCCTCCAGCACCGCGATGGCTTCGGCGTGAAAGCCAGCCTCGCGATAGACATTCCCGAGCAAGAGGCGAGTCTCGGCCGAGCGCGCACCGATGGACAGTGCGTGCTGCAGGCGCGCGATGGCCTCGGGCGCGCGCCCCTGACGCTGCGCGAGCATGCCCAGCATGATCCAGGCGTCCGCATTGCGCGGCTGCCGGCGCGACACCTCCAGGAACAGGCGCTCCGCCGCAGGCAGACGACCGGCCCGCAGCGCATCGACGGCCTGCCGCCACAGCATCTCGGGATCGGGGTGGATGCCCACTCGGGCCGGGTCAGCCGCGCCGCAGCATTGCTTGTACCTCCGCCCGCTGCCGCACGGGCAGCGCTCGTTACGACCGGGCTGTGCTTGGGGAGTCGCCATTGGACGCTCGGTCTCTCGGGGGCCCGGGGAGTATCTCATCGGCGCATGCCGAACGCAAAGCAGCTCGTTGCGCCTGAGCACGAGGCGTTGTCGAAAATTTTTACAGTAGTCGAGTCCCGAAACGTCGCTGCGCAACAAACCTGAGCCAAGCAGGATGGCCTTTAGGTTTGCTTGTCTCAGCTCGTCCTACTGGAAGGATGGAGGAGCGCATGCGCCACCATGGACCGCCCTTTCGAAGGGGTATCGATCTCCGCGCTGCCATGTGTCGAAGGCCTTTACATATGTCCGCGATAAATATACCGATTCGGGCTCAAGACATTGAATCAAAAGCAAAGACTGTGTCCGGCACTGCTCTTGCTTGCACAGCAGCGCTGCGCTTCCATTGTTCGACTCACGGGGGGGATACGGATGAATCCAAGAGTGAAGCAGGTCACGCTGGCTCTGGCCGCCACAGGCCTTATCAGCGTCGCTGGGCAGGCTGGCGCGGGCAACATCTTCCTGACCGGGCACGACAACGAGTTCCACCAGAGCCTTAACGCACAGGCACAGACCACGGCGGCCCTCGCCTTCGTGCGCAACGGTTCGTCTCTTCCAGTGCTCGCGTTCGACGCGGGCAGCGAGCTGACGAACTTGTTGACCACACTGGGCATCTCGTTCACCAATGTCGATCCGACCAACGCGGCGAACGTGACCGACGCGCTGTTCGACCCGACTCTCTACAGCGCCTTCATCGTCGCGTCGGCGACGAGCTGCGGCGGATGTGATAACTCGCCGACGGCCATTGCCAACATCGCCGCGCATGAACCGGCTATCGCGGCGTTCTTCAACGCCGGCGGCGGCATCTTCGGACTCGCGGGCGCCGAGGATGTCAACGCCTACGCCTACGTGCCGGAGTCGGCCACCAATGCCGGAGGAATCCCGCCGACATCGGGCTACGTACAAACGGCGGATGGCGCGTTGCTGGGCATCCCGCCAGTGAACGGGGACACGACGCACAACTTCTTCAGCGAGCCTGGCACGGGAGGCCTGTCGTCCCAGTACGTTGTCGTCGAGCGGTTGGACGACGCGGTTGGCGGCACGCCGGAATCCATCGCGCTCGTTAACGGCACGATCATCTGCCGCGGCTCGGACTGCGTGATCACCGTGCCGGAGCCCGGAACGCTGGCGCTGCTCGGTCTCGCGCTCGCCGGCTTGAGCGCGATGCGCAGGCGCCGCAATCTTTAACGCGGTACCCCACTCCTCGAAGCCGGCAAGCCTCGCAAAGGGCTTGCCGGGTTTTTGTTGCCTGTGGGCGCGCCCGAGGCGCACTCGAGCGGTCGCGCGCGGCGGGGATACTTGCGCTATCCTTTACCCATCTCCTCCCTGATCGCGCTCGTCATGGCTGTCGGCTGCCATCGCGCATACGTTGTCCTGCTGCTTGCGGCGACGCTTGCTGGCCCTGCTGGGGCGGTCACTATCGAATATCCGGATCCCCTCCGGCCGGACACCGCAGATGGTGCACCCGCTTCGTCGCTGGACGCCTGGTTGAGCGCCGGATATAAGGCCCTCGCGCGAAAGGACTTCGACGCCGCGCAGGCCTCGTTCAGCGCGGCCGCAAAGCTCGATACCAACTCGCCCCAGCCTCTGCTCGCGCTGGCGGAGGTCGAGCGCCGCCGCGCCAACCGCGCCGAGGCGGAGCGGTGGCTGCGGCGGGCGCTCGACGTTGCGCCCGGAAGCGCAGATGTCCAGCGCGCATGGGGGCGCTACCAGTTTTCGGTCCGCAGCTACGTGCTCGCCGAAAGCGCGCTCAGGAAAGCGGCCGAGCTCGATCCTGCTTCGCCCGCGACGCAATACGACCTCGCGGATCTGTACCTCAACTGGCTGCAGCGCCCGGCCGACGCTGCGGCGGCTTACCGCAGGCTGATCAAGATGAGGCCGGAGGATGCGGGCGCGCATTTCGGTCTGGGCGTCGCGCTTGCATCGCAGCGCCAGAGCCGCGACGCTGCCTCCGAGTTCGAGCAGGCGGCGGTGCTTGCTCCACAGAATCCGCTGCCGCTCACAGCTCTGGGCCGGCTGTACGCGCTGAGCGACGAGCCGCAGAAGGCGCTTGCGGCGTTCGACCGCGCCTTGAACGTCAAGGCGGACTACGCGCCCGCATTGGTGGAGCGTGGCGATTTGTACCTCAAGCGCAGCGAGTATGCCCGTGCGGCGGCGGATTTCGAGCAAGTCGTGAAGCTGGCGCCGAAGGATGCGATGAACGTGTTCAAGCTGGGTTCCGCGTATCAGCTGTCGGGAAAGCTGGGCCTGGCCGAGCAGCAATACCGCCGCTCCATCGAGCTCGACCCGAAATTCGCTCCGGCGCTCAACAATCTGGCTGCAATGTCCGCGGAGCGGCGGCAGAATCTCGATGTAGCGCTCGACTGGGCAAAGCGTGCCGTCGCTGTCGATCCGAATATGGGCGAGCTCCAGGACACGCTGGGCAGCGTGTACCTCGCGCGCGGCGAGAGCAATCCGGCCATCGCTGCCTATCGCAAGGCGACGACGCTCGCGCCGAAGAACGCGGAGTTCTATTACGGTCTCGGCGAGGCGCTCGCCCAGAAAGGCGACAAGCAGGAGGCCATCGCGGCGTTCAAGAAGGCGTTGTCGGTGAACCCTTCCTTTGCCCGCTCCGCGGAAGCACAGAAGCGCATCGCCGCGCTCGGCGGCCACTGAGGCAACGCGGCCTACCGTGCCCATCCCGAGCGCTTCAAGCGTCGCCCGATAGTCCGCGAAAGGATCGGCCGTTTGCTCAGCTTCAGCGACTATCGGCCTCGATCGGTCGATTCTCTCGAATTCACCGAGCCCGCAGGGACCACGTGTCGCCGAAAAATACCGTCAGCGTCGACGAGGGCGCGGCCGCCGATCACACGCGACGCGTCACGGCCGATGAGGATGGGCGCTACTCATTCGCCGTGCCATTATGATGCCGTAGCTCGCTACACGCTCCCATCGTCAAATCTGCGACGGCCTACGATTTTTCACTGCGCCCTCGCGTGTGGCTGTCTCCCTGATATCGCAAGGTTGTCATCCTTCAATAGACGCGTCTCGCACGTTTGAGAACTGTTTGACATGGAT
>DASVPH010000205.1:0-3147 GCA_036382945.1 Casimicrobiaceae bacterium | reverse complement strand
ATCCGCCGCGTGCGCTCATCCAAATGCGGCCACGCCGCGTGAAACTTCCGCTTCAACAGCTCCGTTGGTGTGCTCACGAGCGAAGAGCATACCGCAGAATCCCCGGTATTTGTTACCTTTATTGTTTACCACGTCCTAAGCGTCGCCTCGCCGTACGTGGGACCGATGACGGTCTCGCTCAAGACCGACCCGTCGCAGCCCAACTTCCCGACGTCGGTGTCGATTCCGAGCGGGAAGAGCAGCGCGACCTTCAGCTACACGTTTGCGAACCGTTGCGTTCCGAGCGGCGACCCCAACAACCCGACGGCGACCCAGTCCCCGTCGCCGACCTCACCCATCTACACGGTCAACGTGGTTGCCTCGGCCACCTTGAGTCCGGCGCCAACGTGCGGCAGCAGCCAGGTCGGTGTGACCACTGCGGTCAAGGTCACGAACAAGGTCATCACACTGAACCTGGCGCTTTCTTCCGGCGGAGATACGCCTGGGCCCGCCCCGGTATGGGCCAACCAGACCACGGGTGGTGCGACGCTTAACGCGGACCCCAGCCTCCCTGCGGGCGGCACCAACGCGCCAAACACCGCGTTCATCGATCTCAGTTTTCCTGGCAGTGCCCCGAGTGACGTTGTCCCGGTCAAGCTCACGCTGCTCGATGAAAACCGGCAGGAGCACGCGACGAGCCAGCTCCTGATGGGCTTCGAACGGGATCCCGTACTCACTGTGCTAGGGCCCGCGCAAACCGTGTCGATCCACATTCCGAATACTATCCAGGTCCTGTGGTCGTCCAAGGGTCCGGCGGTCAACTATTCGAACCGCTTCATTCTTGTGGTGGACGCGGGCTGCAACTATGGCCAGACCGAGTTCTGGCTGGACGTCTGGAACTGGTCGTGACCGCGCATACGAACCGCTGGGGTCGCAATGGCAACGGCTGCATCGACGCGGCGCCCTGACGCGGCGGATCCGGCGAGTGCGCCGGCCGCACGCCAGATTCGCTCCGCGCGCGATCTGCACGCGGCGCTGAACGCTCCCGACCCTGCGACACGGCTCGGCGCACTCAAGGCCGTTCGGGCACAGCCGCAGGCGGCGTTGGCCTTCGGTCTCCTCGACGGGCGGGACGCTATCGACCTGCTCCTCGCACAGGCCGAGCGCGTACGAGGCCATTTCCACTCGGAGTGGCTCACCGTCGTCGGTGCCCTGTCGGTTTTCCGGGACAGCCGAGTGACGGCGTTCTTTCTCGAGGTGCTGAGAACTGCCACCGAGCCCACGCTGCTCTTCGCCGTAGCGGGCGGTCTCACGGCCGAACCGTCAACGCTGCTCCATGAACGGCTGCGGCCGCTCCTGCTGCAGGACGATTGCCCGGCACGCGCTCGGGCCGTCGCCCCGGTCCTCGCTGCGCTGCCCGCGTTGACGGCAGCCGAGCGGCTGCGCATCGCGCTGCTGGTCGAAGCTGACGACCGTGAGCCGGCGCTCTGCGATGCCGCGAGTGCGGAACACTGGCTCTCCGAACTTGCCGGCGTGTTCCAGCGCGAGGCGCGGGCCGCCCTCGAGGTCCAAGGAGCACCGGCTTTCGCCCACCTCGTCGGTGCCTGGGACCGGCTCTCGGAGGACTCTCGCGCGTGGCTCGTCGAGTGGGCGCTGCGTGGGTTCCCAACGAGCGCTGGCTCGCTGATCGAACGTGCGCTGGCTTCCCGCTCGGACCGAATCGTGCTCGTTGCACTCGAGGGCGTTGCCGCTCTACCCGAGGGCGCGATCGTCGACCCAAGCATTTTGCGCCGCTTTGCCGAGCATTCGAGCCCGGCCTTGCGCGCCGCCGCCATCGGCGCCGGCGCTGCTGGACTGGACTGGCGCCAGCAACTCGCGCACGACCCCGATCCCGCAGTCAAGCGGGCATGCATCTCACGACTTGTGGAAGCCGAAGGGCTGCGCGCGCTGCCGCTTCTCGTCGTCTTGCTGCGCGATACCGACTGGCAGATGCGCGCTGTTGCGACGCGTGCTCTGACCGGTCTCGGCGAGGCGGTCGTCGAGTCCGTCAAGCCGCTCGTGCACAACGCCGAGCAGGGCGTACGCGTTGCGGCGGTCCAGATCCTTCTCGCGGTCGGACAGGAAGACTGGCTCGCCTCGCAACTGAGCGAGATGTAGTGCCTTTGCTTGGCGGGCGACCCCGAGGGCCCACGAACGGGTGTCAACGCTAATGCAAGCTTAGCGCGGCGACTGCAAGGCTCGTGGCGCGGATCAGTCTGCGCCCGAACCTGTGCGCGATGCGATCGCATTCAGACGTAGCGGAGCGTACCGTGGCGTAGACAGCACGCGGCGAAGCCAGTACTGGCGCGGCTCGACGCGAACTCACGGCACCCTCACCCAACGGGGTGGTGCCGCGCCAAACCTTGTGCAGACGCGCTTCTCCGGCACGGACAGTGCCGTTCCTTTTATCTTGCCTTCGCCCGTTGCCGTTCGTTTCGGCGGCATGCTGGTCCGTTTGCAGACAACGGTCTGCACAAGGATGCGCACAGTCCCTGCACAGCGCGTGCACGAAGCGTGTCAAGGCAAGTGCAGTCGGCGTTGCACATTCATTGCGGCTCGGCGGTCGAGAATGTGATCGCGCGCGGGCGCAGAACGATGCCTCGATGTCCGAACCAGCTGCGGTTGAGAGACGCCCATCGTGGCTGGATTCACCGGCAACGAATCAACGCTGACGGAGCATCCGATTAGGCAGCGAGCCTGTTTGTTCTTGGCGATCGGCCGCTGCTTGACGCGACGTCCGACGAGTTGATGGGCGCGCTTTTGATCGTGTCGATCAGATGCAGCACGGGCTGCAACTCTCTTGCATACCGACGTGCGGCGGAATCGATGCATCCGGAACGATTCACCCAAGATGGAGGCGCACTACTGTCCGGTTAAACCCCGAGCAGAATCAATTGGTTGGGGTTGATGGCGTTGGTTGAGGGATCCGCATTTTCGGTAAGGGCCTGTTGTAGAGGCATTTTTTCGAAGATGTGCACCGAGAGAATCTGGGGTCTTCAGGAAATCGAGTGGGTGATTTTCGGGGAATTTAGAGTTCAGGGAGCGTGCACGTGAGAACCTTGAGGCGCAGATATTCCTCGTCGCGCAGACCGTACGCGCGGCGCTGGATGACGCGAATCTTGTTGTTGA
>DASVPH010000204.1:0-8836 GCA_036382945.1 Casimicrobiaceae bacterium | reverse complement strand
CGCCGAACCTTCCCAATCATCGCCATGGTGATCACTCCTCTTCCTCTGCTCAAAAATGCAGCAGAGTAGACTGAACACCCGGGTCAGTTTTAAATCGGCATCACCGCGCTAAGTGGGTCAATTTTCGGTCGGCGCCAACAGCCTTGGTAGAGGATATAGCCCCACAGCACGCAGGACAGCGCCGAGCCGATGAGGTTGTTCGTCCAGGACTTGGTCTCCTTGAACGCCGGGATGACGTTACCCACGAGATCCTGGATCATGAACCGCAACACACGCGTGCCGGCATCAACCGTCGTCAGGATGAACAGCGCCTCGAACAGGATGGCGAAGTGGTACCAGATGCCCATCATGACCTTTCCGCCCAGAAACTCGGAGAAGATGCTGGCCATACCGACCGCCAAGGTCGGCGCGCCGCCGGTGCGCGACAAGATGCTGGTCTCGCCGACATCCTTCGCCATCTGGGTGAGCATGTCGGGCGTCACGGTGAAGCCCCAGGAGGAGATCACCTGGGCGGCCTGGGCGGCGGTGGTGCCGATCAGCCCGGCCCCGCTGTTCATGGCGAAATAGATTCCCGGATGGATGATGGTGGCGCTGATCAGGGCCATGATGGCGACGAGCGATTCCATCAGCATGGCGCCGTAGCCGATGAACGGGATCTGGCTCTCGTTCTCGATCATCTTCGGCGTGGTGCCCGAGGCGATGAGCGAGTGCCAGCCCGAGACCGAGCCGCAGGCGATGGTGATGAAGAGGAAGGGAAAGAGGCTTCCCGCCCATACCGGTCCGGTGCCGTCGACGAAACGGGTCACCGCCGCCATTTGGAAGTCGGGACGCACGATGAGAATGCCGATCGCCAGCAGCAGGATCGTACCGACCTTGAGGAAGGTGGAAAGATAATCCCGCGGCGCCAGCAGCAGCCACACCGGCAGCACGGAGGCGACGAACCCGTAGCCGATGATCGTCAGCGCCAGGGTCGGGCCGGAAAGATCGAAATACGCCGCGAGCGCCGGGGTCTCGGAGACTGTCCGTCCGTAGACAAGCGCCGCGAGGAGCAGCGCCGCGCCGAGGATGGACATCTCGGCGATGCGGCCCGGCCTGAGGAAGCGGACGTAGAGACCCATGATGAACGCGATCGGGATGGTGCTGAACACCGTGAAGGTGCCCCAGGGGCTGCCCACCAGCGCCTTGACCACCACGAGCGCCAGGACCGCCAGGATGATGATGCAGATGAGCAGCACGCCGATGCCAGCGATGGCGCCGGCGACCGGCCCCATCTCGGAGCGCACCATGTCGCCGAGCGAACGGCCGTCGCGCCGAGTCGACAGGAAGAGCACGGTCATGTCCTGCACGGCACCGGCAAGGACGACGCCGACCAGAATCCACAAGGTGCCCGGCAGGTAGCCCATCTGGGCGGCCAGCACCGGGCCGATCAGCGGTCCTGCTCCGGCGATGGCCGCAAAATGGTGCCCGTAGAGCACCCAGCGGTTGGTCGGTACGTAATCGAGACCATCGTTGCGCCGATAGGCGGGCGTCTGCCGCGCCGGATCGACGCCTAGCGCCTTATGGGCAATGAAGAGCGCGTAAAAGCGATAGGCGATGAAGTAGATGGATACCGAGGCGATGACGAGCCAGGCCGAATTGACCGGCTCGCCTCGGGTCAGGGCGACAATTGCGAACGAGACGACGCCGAGCAAAATCACAGCGGCCCAGAGCAGCTTGCTCTGGAGCGTCGATCCATCGAGACGGGCGGCATTCATGGGCTTTCCTCCTCTCGGCCGGGGTTCTCCAGGCTCTCGCAATGGATTGCGACCACTGCGTTGGGCCTTCGTTCATCCAGGTTAAATTCTATCGCGTTGTATCGCGTTGGGTAACTCCGTCGCGCTGGGACCTGCTTATCCCGCGTCGCAAAAGAAGAAAGTTCGAGCGCACAGAAGATCGGCTGGCCCATGGCGCCCGCTGCGCTCTCAGCCGTCTCATCCGGTACGCTGGACGGGATAGCCTTGGAGAATATGAATGTAATTGGCGCGCTCGAAGGCCATCGGGTTATTCACATTTTTCTGGCTCATGCAGCCGCGGATATCTTCGAGGGCGTCGATCTCACGCGCAGCAAGCAAGGCCGACAATCCGTCGACCAGGGTCCGCATATGCCCAACGCCGTGCCGGAGCAGCGAGGACGTCGTCATCACCGTATCGGCGCCGACCAGCAGGTATTTGAAGGCATCGTCCGCGGTTTCGACGCCGGTGCTGGCGGCAAGTGAGGCGCTCACCCGACTGTAGAGGATCGCGATCCACAGCAGGGGCAGCCGCATCTCGGCTGGCGTGCTGAGCGCGAGATCCATCGAGAGGCGGAGCGTCGCGATGTCGATGTCGGGCTGAAAGAAGCGATTGAACAGCACCAGCGCATCGGCACCGCTACTGGCGAGCGCCCGTGCCATGGCGCCGATCGCGCTGAAGTGCGGGCCGATCTTGACCGCGACGGGGATCGCTACCGACGCCTTCACCGCCGCCAGGATGTCAAGGTAGTGCTGCTCGACCTCGCGACCAGTCATCGCCAGATCAGCGGGAATGAGATAGATATTGAGCTCGATCGCGTCGGCGCCGGCTTGCTGCAAGCCACGTGCATAATCACTCCAGCCTTCGTGTGTCGTGCAGTTCAGGCTGGCGATCACCGGGATCGCGATCGCCTCCTTGGCACGCTGAACGATGTCGAGATAGCGCTCCGGCCCGAGACCATAGCCGATGCCGGTCGGGAAATAGGTTTGGGCCTCGGCGAACCCGCTCGCCGGCACCTCGGTGCAGCAATCGAACTCGTACCGCTCCGCCACAATCTGCTCCTCGAAGATCGAGGGCAGCACGACGGCGCCCGCCCCGTAATCCTCAAGCGCGCGGAGCGTTCCGAGCTCGCCGTTAAGCGGCGATGCCGAGGCGATCAGCGGATTCCTGAGCCGCAGTCCCATGTAGTCGGTTGTCAGATCCATATGCCGCTCCCGCATGCCGGTTCGCTCAAGTCCCGCCTTGTGCCGTGCATCTACGCACGGTTCCACGCGCCGCCGCTCACGGCCCGCCCGATCGACCGGCGCTGCGGCCCGCGGGATGGAAGGACTCCCCGCCGCGGCTCGCCAGCTCCTCATATTGCCGATATTTCTCGATCACGACCTGCTGGGCCTCCGCCAGCAGCGCTTCGGCCGCTTTCGGGTTGGTGTTGGCGAGCGACCGGTAGCGCAGCTCGTTGTAGGCGTAATCCTTGAACGGAATCGTCGGCCGTGGCGAGTCGAGCCGGAACGGCCGCTCGCCGATCGTGCGCATCGCCGGATTGAAGCGGAAGAGCGGCCAATAGCCGCTCGCCGCCGCCAGGTCCTGCTGCTTCATCCCGTAGCGCAAATCGAATCCGTGCGCGATGCAATGGCTGTAGGCGATGATCAGCGACGGACCCGGATAGGCCTCCGCCTCGCGGAAGGCGAGCAGCGTCTGCTGCGGGTTCGCCCCCATTGCCACCTGCGCAACATAGACATTGCCGTAGGCAATCGCCTGCAGCGCGAGGTCCTTGCGCGCCACGCGCTTGCCGGCGGCGGCAAACTTCGCGACGGCGCCGAGCGGCGTCGCCTTGGAAGACTGACCGCCGGTGTTGGAATAGACCTCGGTGTCGAGCACCAGGAGGTTCACGTCACGCGCGGAAGCCAGGACGTGATCCAGACCGCCATAGCCGATGTCGTAGGCCCAGCCGTCGCCGCCGACGATCCAGACGCTGCGCCGGACCAGGTGGTCGACCACCGACAGCAGGTCGCGAGCGTCCTCGTCGTCCATTGTCAGAAGCTTCTGCTTCAGCGCGTCGACGCGGGCGCGCTGGGCGCGGAGCTCGGATTCGCGCTCCTGCGACGCATCGAGGATCGCGCTGGCGAGATCCTCGCCCACGCGCGGCGCAAGCTCGCGCAGCAGCGTCCTTGCGAGCTCCAGATGCTTGTCGGCCGCGAGGCGGAAGCCGAGCCCGAACTCGGCATTGTCCTCGAACAAGGAATTCGACCAGGCCGGGCCGCGGCCGGCGGCGTCGTTGGTCCAGGGCGTGACCGGGAGGTTGCCGCCGTAAATCGACGAGCAGCCGGTGGCGTTGGCGATTTGCAGCCGATCGCCGAACAGTTGCGACAAGACCTTGAGGTAGGGCGTCTCGCCGCAGCCGCCACAGGCGCCGGAGAACTCGAACAGCGGCTCGAGGAACTGGACGCCGCGCACGTTGGCGAAGTCGACGCGCGCACGGTCGTTGACCGGCAGCGCCTCGAAGAAGGCGATGTCGGTCCGCGCGTTCTCAAGGATCGGCGCCTTCTCGGCGAGATTGATCGCCTTTTTCCCCGGCTCAACGGGACTGTGCGCTGGGCAGACCTCGACGCAGATGCCGCAGCCCGTGCAGTCCTCGACATAGACTTCCAGCGAGAAGCGCACGTCCGGATTGCCCCGCGAGTTGACCGGCGCCGATTTGAAACCATCGGGAGCGTCGCCGAGCGCGCCCTCGTGATAGTATTTGCATCGGATGACACTGTGCGGGCAGGCGAAACCGCACTGGCCGCACTGGATGCAAAGGTCCGGCTCCCACACCGCGATGCTGTCCGAGATGTTGCGCTTCTCGAACGCGGCGGTGCCCGACGGCCAGGTGCCGTCGACGGGCAGCTGGCTGACGCGGATGTCGTCGCCGCGGCCGAGCATCATGTTGGCGGTGATTTCGCGCACGAACGCAGGCGCCTGCGCTGGCACAGTCGGCGGCCGCTCGAACGCGCTCGTCGCCGAAGCCGGCACGGTCACCTCGAAGAGATGCGCCAGTGTGTGGTCGACGGCCGCGTAATTCTTGCGCACCACGTCCGCGCCCTTGCCCCCATAGCTCTTCTCGATCGACTGCTTGATGCGCCGGATCGCCTCCTCGCGCGGCAACACGCCGGAGATCGCGAAGAAGCAAGTCTGCAGCACCGTGTTGATCCGCCCGCCGAGGCCGGTATCGCGCGCGACCTTCGAAGCGTCGATCACGAAGAAGCGCAGCTTCTTCTCCAGGATTTGCACCTGCAGCGAGCGCGGCAAGTGGTTCCATACCGCCTCGGGCCCGTAGGGGGTGTTGAGCAGGAAGGTGCCGCCCGCGATAGCGAGCCGCAGCACATCGATGCGGTCGAGGAAGCTCACCTGGTGGCAGGCGATAAAGTTCGCCGATTCGATCAGGTAGGGCGAGCGGATCGGCTGTTTCCCGAAGCGCAGATGCGAGATCGTCTGGGCGCCGGATTTGTGCGAGTCGTAGACGAAATAACCCTGCGCATACATCGACGGGTCCTCGGCGATGATTTTCACGCTGTTCTTGTTGGCACCGACCGTACCGTCGGCGCCGAGGCCGAAGAACAGCGCTCGCACGACGTCGTCGCGCTCGATCGAGAACATCGGGTCGACCGCCAGGCTGGTGTGCGAGACGTCGTCCTCGATGCCGACCGTGAAGCCGTTCTTCGGAGCGGGCTTCTTCAACTCGTCGAACACCGCCTTGGCCTGCGCCGGGTTGAAGTTCTTCGAGCCCAAGCCATAGCGTCCGCCGACGACGCGCGGCATGGTCTCGCGCCTCCCGGCGGCGACCGCCTGGGCGAGCGTCGTCACCACATCGAGATAGAGGGGCTCGCCAAGCGCGCCCGGCTCCTTGGTCTGCTCGAGCACCGCGATGGCGCGGCACGAGTTGGGCAGGGCGGCGACAAAGTGCTCGGCCGCGAACGGGCGGTAGAGCCGCACCTGCAGCACGCCGACACGCTCGCCGGCTCTCTGCAGGAACGCCGCCGTCTCGCGGGCGGTCTCCGCTCCGGAGCCCATCAGCACGATGATGCGCTCGGCTTCGGGCGGGCCTTCATATTCGAACAGCTTGTAGGCGCGGCCGGTGAGCGCGGCAAACCGGTCCATGGTAGCCTGCACGATCGCGGGCACGCGCGCATAGTACGGATTCACAGTCTCCCGCGCCTGGAAGAACGTGTCGGGATTGTGCGCGGTGCCGCGCACGAAGGCGTGCTCGGGATTGAGCGCGCGATCCCGGTGCGCGCGGACGAGATCCTGGCGAATCATTGCCCTGATCTGGGCGTCGGAGAGCAGCGTCAGCTTGTTGACCTCGTGCGAGGTTCGGAACCCGTCGAAGAAGTGCAGGAATGGGACCCGCGACTCCAGCGTCGCCGCCTGCACAATCAGCGCGGCATCATGCGCCTCCTGCACGGAGGCGGACGACAGCAGCGCGAAGCCCGTCGTGCGGGCTGCCATCACGTCGGAATGGTCGCCGAAAATCGACAGGGCTTGCGTCGCCACGGCGCGCGCCGCCACGTGGAACACGGTCGCGGTCAGCTCGCCCGCGATCTTGAACATGTTCGGCAGCATCAGCAGCAGCCCTTGCGAGGCCGTGAAGGTCGTCGTCAGCGCGCCCGATTGCAGCGCGCCGTGCACGGCGCCGGCGGCGCCGCCCTCGCTCTGCATCTCCTGCACGACCGGGATGTTGCCCCAGATGTTGGTCAGCCCCTGCGCCGACCACTCATCGGCGAGCTCGGCCATGGTCGAGGACGGGGTGATCGGGTAGATCGCGCACACCTCGTTGATCCGGTAGGCGACATGCGCGACCGCCGTGTTGCCGTCCATGGTGTCGGTTTCAGGCATGTCGGTTTTCAGCGGCGTCGGTCGCCTCGATCTCAACGCGTCGCCGGTTCTGCGATCATCTCGATGGCGTGGCATGGACAGGTCTCGAAGCAGACCGCGCAACCCGTGCAGCGATCGTAGAGATAGCGATAGCGCCGGCCCGGCCCCAGCTTCTCGATCGCCTGCTCGGGACAGGCGGCGTAGCACTGGTCGCACTCGAAGCAATTGCCGCAGGACAGGCAGCGCTGCGCCTCGCGTCGCGCTTCCGTTTCGCTGAGGCCGGCCACTATCTCCTCAAAGCCGCTCGCGCGCTCGGCGGGGCTCAGCGTCCGCTGGGGAGCCGAATCGGCATCGCTGTAAACCGGCAGATGCAGCATATTGAAGGTCACGAGCGGATGCTTGGTCCGCCGCTGATAGTGCTCATCGCGCAGCCAGGCATCGATCTGCCGCGCCGCATGTTTGCCATGGCCGACCGAGACCGTGACCGTCCGCTCGCCCGGAACCATGTCCCCGCCGGCGAAGATCCCCGCATGCCCGGTCATCAGATCGGGGCCCACCGTCACCACGCCATCCGCCGCCACCTCGATGCCCGGCACGCGTCGGAGAAAGCCGCTGTCGGTCTCCTGGCCGAGCGCGAGCACGATCGCATCGGCCCTGAGCGTCTCGAATCGTCCCGTGGGATACGGGCGACCGTTGGCGTCGAGCTCCATCATCTCGACGGTGAGGTCCGGGCCGACGACCTCCTTGATGGTCGTCAGCCATTTGATCTTCACCCCTTCCTCGATCGCTTCGTCCGCCTCGAAGGCGTGGGCCGGCATGTGCGCGCGGTCACGCCGATAGACGATGAGCGCCTCGTCGGCGCCGAGGCGCTTTACCGTGCGCGCGGCGTCCATCGCGGTATTGCCGCCGCCGTAAACCACGACGCGACGACCGAGACGTGGCGCCTCGCCGGCTCTCACGTCGTGCAAGAGCGAGACGGCATCCAGCACCCGCACGGCATCGCGGGCAGGGATATCGACGTGTTTCCCCATACCCGCGCCGATGGCGACGAAAACCGCATCAAAGTCTCCGGTGGATTTCTCCACGAATACGTCCTCGACCTTGTGGTTGACGAGGATCTTGACGCCCATCGCCTCGATGCGCCCGATCTCGCGCATCAGATCCTCGCGCGGTAGCCGATAGGCCGGAATGCCGAAATGCATCATGCCACCGGGCAATGGTCCCGCCTCGTGAATCTCGACCGTGTGGCCCAGCCGCGCCAGATGATAAGCGGCCGACAGTCCGCTCGGTCCGGCACCGATGACCAGAATTCGTTTGCCGCTGGGCGGCGCGTCGATCTTGAATGACCAGCCCTCTTGCGCGGCGCGGTCGCCCAGAAAGCGCTCGACCGCATGGATGCTGACGGCATCGTCGAGGTCCTTGCGATTGCAGAGGCTTTCGCACGGGTGATAACAGACGCGCCCATGCACGGCCGGCATAGGATTGTCCTGCACCAGCGTTTCCCAGGCCTCGCGGTATTTCCCCGCTTGGGCCAACGCAAGCCAGGCCTGGACGTTCTCGCCGGCTGGGCACGCATGATTGCAGGGTGGCAGCAGATCGACATAGACCGGCCGCCGCTCGCGCACCGGCCCGGTGCCCGGCTCCGCGACCAGGTCGACGATCGGGGTGAAATCTGCCTGTCGCATGGTGGTGCTGAAGTTTCCTTTTTGCGACGCTCGATCCCTGCGGGTTCGCCTGGGCCCGAGACCACGCCGGTCCAATTGCGCTCCGTCTTCCTCAGCAGCAGACCTTGCCCTTGCCGACCGCGTAGCGTGCCTCTTGACGCTCCCGGAAGAACTCCCCGTGGCTCATGATCGGCTCCCCGGGATGCATCTTCCGGCGATGCTCCACGTATGCCTCTTTTCCAGGCCCGCGGTCAGCGTGGTGATGATCAGCCGTTCACGCCACCCTCGCATCCTCTTCCCCGGGTTCATTGAGGCAGCATGATTTTGCCACACTTCCTGCCGGAGTGTGGCAGTGGGTGACACGGGCGGCGCAGCCCTCGACCGGAGCCAGCTCTCCCGCGCCGCCGTGGTTGAGATGGGCGGCATTCGCCTCGTCGGTGTCGATGTGCATCTCGGTCACGAACCGGGGATCGGTGCGGATGACCACATCGCGGAACACCAGATCGCGGCCGTTCGAATCGACCGCGACCTCCACCTGGTCGCCGTGCTTC
>DASVPH010000203.1:0-8864 GCA_036382945.1 Casimicrobiaceae bacterium | reverse complement strand
CGCTGGGTCGCCTGTCGCCCGGGTTTCTTCCTCCCGGTGCGCGTGCTATCGCGGCTGTTCCGTCGGCGCTTCCTCGAAGAACTGGTTGCCGCGCACCGGGCCAGCCAGTTGCAGTTCTTCGGCGACGACGCTGGGCTCGACGAACGCGGCGTCACCTTCCGCTGGAAGGATTACCGCGCCACGGGCAAGACCCGCTACAAGGCGATGACCCTCGCCGCTGACGAGTTCATGCGCCGCTTCCTGCTACACGTCCTGCCCAGCGGCTTCCACCGCATCCGCCACTACGGGCTGCTCGCCAATGCCGAACGCCGCGAGCATCTCGCCCGGGTGCGTGAACAGCTGCACGTCGTCCCCGTCGCCGAACCGCAGTCGACCGAAGCACCCGTAGCCAACGTCCAGCCCACCTTCATCTGTCCGCACTGTGGCGCGGCGATGAGCATCATCGAGATCTTCGCCCGCGGGCAACCGATCCGTGCGCCGCTGACATTGCGAGCCGCAGCATGATCACCGGCATCGGGTGCCACAACTGTCCGTCCGCTTTGCATCGGCCACTGCCGATAGCGGACGCTTCGGTCTTACGCGGCCGGACCGTGCCTTCTCGGCCTCCGCATCATCCCGGCAGCCGGCCTCGCCTCTTCGCCATCCCGCCGCGGCTCGATGTCATCCGCCGATTCATCGACCGGTTGTCGCCATCGGGCGCGACGCAAGCCGTCAAATCCCCATAGCCGCTTAGCTTCCCCGAACAGCATCGGGGCATGCCGCGGTTTCCTCCCTCGGGGCTTGTACTACGCCTGCCCGCGCGGCGTCATCGCAAACTCGCACGTCTGCGCGTCAGGGCAGGCATCGCACAACCCTTAACAGAAGCAGCCATTTTGCTTTGACGCGCCCAACGCTGGCAGCAGTGGACCCGGAGTCGCGGCTACCCGCAGCAAGCAGCGCACCCGAATGTCGGCCGGCTTGACAGTTTCGACGGCGCTCGCGGCTAAGCGACTGATTTGCAAACGAGGCACAAGAATTGCTCGGCGAATGCGTCCGTTTTGCCAAGGGAGGCGTATGGCAGCTAGCATCAAGTCGTGGGCGATCGGGATGGCGATTGTGGCGGCTGCTGCCCTGGGAGCACCCGCGCAAGCGACCATCATCAGCGGCAACTTCGACGTCACGGCGTCGGGCTTTGGACTGGGCGCGCCGTTCGATCCGGTGACGGGCACAGTGACCTACAGCTTCGACAACGCGGTCGGCTTCGCCGATGTCACCACCGGGTTTACCGTGACAGGCCTCGACGTTTCCGTGACGCTGGGCCGAGGGATAACGTACGTCAACGCAACGGATCAGTTGGTCTTCGGCGATCTGGTGGGCACGGTAAACGGCGTCGGCCCCGGTACCAACGACTGGGGTTTGGTCATCGACAACGTGTCGACGAATCCGGTGTTCTTCGACTTCCTTTACTCGACGACGGCGACTTCTTTCGATTTCCTTACCTTCACGGGTTCGCTCACGCCGGTTACCAAGGTCCCCGAACCGACAACGCTCGCGCTCCTTGCACTCGGTGGACTCGGGCTGTTCGCAACGAGGCGCGTTCGGCGTCGCGCTTGAGCGCACCGAACAACGCAATTGCGGCGCTTGTGGGCGCCGTTTTCATTTCTATAGCATGCAGTTTTCGGCTAATGCCATCTTTGACTTCCGAGAGACAGATCGCGAGAAATGTCCGCTGTGGGTCGGCCGTGTCGGCGAGCGACCGCTTCTAGCAACGTGCACGGTCGAACGTTAAGGATAAAGGATAGTAGATCCAACGCCACGACGCGCCCACGGGAGCAGCGTAGCAGGTCTTGACTGGGCGCATCGCGCGCCTGGCGGGGGTCGGCACACGCCTGCCCGGCGTCGCGCGCGAACGGTGGTCGACGATCGGGGTTACCAGGCGACGCGTTGATCGAATTCGTACTCCGGTGCGCGCTGCGGGTCGAAGGCGCCGGGCCCGGCATCGGGCAGGTCCCAAACCGGCGGGCCCCGGGCCGGCGCGATGCGTGGTGGCGCCGTGGGTTCGCCGAGGTGGGCGAGGATTGGGCGTACGGCCGCGGGGTCGGTGAGGAAGGCGATGATCCGCATCTCGGCGCCACACAGGGGACACAGCAGGGGGAAGACTTCATAGATGCGCGCGAGCAGCTGCGCCCAGGCATAGCGGGCCACGCGCCGCAGTGCGAGTTCGCCGGCGAGTGTGGATGGTGGAAGCCATTTTTCGCACCATGAAGAGCAAACTCGCCACCCGCCCGATCTTTCACAAAGTCGACGACACCATCCGCGGCCACGTGTTCTGTATCTTCCTGGCGCTGGTATTGCGCAAGGAACTGGAACAGCGTCTCGAACGGCGCGGCTGGACACTCGAATGGGCCGATGTCATCCGGGATCTGGACGGCTTGCAGGAGATCGAGATTTGCCTCGACGGCAAGGGCTACGTGGTACGCACCGAAACCCAGGGAACCACAGGCAAGGTATTTCAGGCCTGCGGGGTCGCGCTACCGCCGACCTTGCGCGCCTGTTGAATCGATACCGCCAACGTCCGACAGGCACCATCGCGTGTCACTACGCGCTCGCCGGCATCGTAACGTCTTGAAACAGCGGCTCTTTCAAAACGCTATTGTCGAAGATGGGTTAGGGCAAGTCCTGGCGAGCGCAACGATGCTTGCCGGCCACTGGGCGTAGCGACGCCCGGGCTGGCTCCATCGCGCAGGCGCTGATGGCACTTGACGCGTGCCGGGTGGTCCGGCATGTTCGATCGCGTTCGGTTCCATCGTCCGCGTCGCTCCATGCGCCCCGCCCTTCCCGCCGCCGGGCTGTCCCGCGCTGAGATCTTCGCGCGGATGAAGGCACTCGCCGCAGGCGATGTCGATTGGCGGCGCGGCCGCGTGCCACTGTACGTGTTCAAGGCCAACGACGAGATCGCCGCGCTTGGACGCGACGCGTTCCTGGAGTTCTTCACGGAGAATGCGCTGGGCAGCAGGCGCGCCTTCTTCGGGTTGAAGCGCATGGAAGACGAGATCCTGGCAATGGGCCTTTCGCTGTTCCACGCGCCCGACGACGCGGCGGGGTTCTTCACGACCGGCGGCTCGGAGAGCATCATCGCCGCGGTCAAGGCCTGCCGCGATTGGACGCGTGGGCAGAGTGGCCGCAAAGGGCAGCGGGGCAATCTCGTAGTTCCGTATTCCGCCCACCCGGCGTTTACCAAGGCGGCTCGGCTGATGGACTTAGAGCTCAAGCGAGTTCCCGTCGCCGCCAACTATCGCGCCGACGTCGCGGCAATGGCGCGAGCGATCGACGCGGATACGCTCATGCTCGTCGGCTCGGCGCCGTGCTTCTCCTACGGCACGATCGATCCGATCATCGAGCTGAGTGCGCTCGCCCAGGAGCGCGGCTTGTGGCTGCATGTCGACGCATGCGTCGGCGGCTACCTCGCGCCGTTCGCGAAGAGGGCCGGCTACCCGGTTCCCGAATTCGACTTCGCGGTGCCGGGTGTGACTTCGCTGTCCGCCGACCTTCACAAGTTCGGCTTCTGTCCAAAGCCGGCATCGACGGTGTTCTACCGCAGCAGCGACCGTGCGGCGTGCCAACCCTTCGAGATGGACGACTGGCCCGGCGGCAAGTTCGCGACCGCGACGCTGGTCGGCACTCGCCCCGGGGGCGCGGTCGCCGGCGCGTGGGCGACGCTGCAGGCGATGGGCGAGCAGGGCTATGTGCACACGGCGCGCGCGATCATGGATCTCACCGCGGGGTACCGGCGCGGCATCGAGGCCATCGGACTCGAAGTCGTCGGCGCCCCGGACCTGTCGATCCTGTGCTTCACCTCGCGCGTAATCGACATGCTGCGCGTGGCCGAGGTGATGGCGACCAAGGGGTGGCTGCCGGGGCTTGTACGCGAGCCGCACGCGATGCATCTGATGCTGTCGATGCTGCACGCAGCGGCGAAGGACGATTACCTGCATGATCTCCGTGCGACGGTTGCGCAGGTGCGCGGCGAGCGTGGTACAGCCGCGAAGATGGATGTGTCGTACTAGCGATCGATCAACCGACTCGGGAGGATGCGATGAACCAACGATTTTCTCGCCGCGACGCGCTCAAGCTCGCGCTCAACATGGGTGTCGCAACTTTCGCAGGCGGTGCACTCCTGCGCTCACGCAGCGCTTTCGCCCAACAGGTGACCGTGGTGCTCGGGCACTTTGGGTCGGCCAATCCGCAGACGCTCGGCAAGGCGAACGGCGCGTACGCCAAGGCCTTCGGGTCCAATGTCAAAACCGATTTCGTCACGGTGAGCGCCGGCAACCAGGTCGTCGCCGCGATGGCGGGCAACAGCATGGACATCTCCAACGTCGGTTCCTCGCCGATGGTCGTCGGCTTCGCGCAAGGAGTCAAGATGTCGATGGTCTTCGTCGAGAAATACATCACCGACAGCGAATCCCTGGTGGTGCGCAAGGACGCCGGCATCAACACCATGAAGGACCTGAAGGGCAAGAAGATCGGCCTGCCCTTCAACACCTCGGTGCATTTCGCGATGCTCGCCGGACTCAAGAACGCTGGGCTTACCGTGTCCGACCTGACCCTCATCAACATCAAGGCCGACTCGATCCTCGCCGCCTGGCAGCGCAAGGACATTGACGGAGCGTACATCTGGTATCCGATCCTTGGCGATGCTGTCGCCGACAACGGCAAGATCCTGCTCAAGACTGGCGACCTGGCCGCGAGCGGCACGCTGGTGTTCGACGGCATCGTCGTACGCGACGAGTTCAAGCAGAAACACCCCGACCTCGTGCTCGCCTATCTCAAGGAATACGACCGGCTCGCTACCATGTACGAGAAGCAGCCGCAGGAAGTCGTCAAGGTCCTGGCGCCGTACCTGCAGATGACGCCGGAGAAGACGATGGATTACATCAACACCTTCCACCCGGTGCCGGTGAAGGAGCAGGCGTCCGACAAGTGGATGGGGATGCCCGGGGCCAAGGACACGGGTGTGCTGCGCACGCTGCAGTCGCAAGCGGAGTTCCTCAAGGCCGCCGGGCAGCTCGCGACGGTTCCGCCGAGCTGGGTGCCGTTCGTCGATTCGACGTTCCTCGCCAAGATGGTGTAAGGCCTGGAACGCCGCTGGGTTCGTTCGCGCGGACGACGGCCGTTTGGCTCACCTGATAGCCCGATGACGATCCAACCCGTCGCGCTAGCTGCGCCTTCGCGGCGTGCGGCGGCGAAGCTCGTCGTCGAGGGGGTGTCCAAACGCTTCGGCGCGGGCACAGATGCTGTGCAGGCGCTGGAGCCGATCGATCTCGCCGTTGGCGCTGGCGAGTTCGTGACGATCGTAGGCCCTTCCGGCTGCGGCAAGAGCACGCTGCTCAACATCGTCGCCGGCTTCGAAGCGCCCTCGAGCGGCTGCGCGACGCTCGACGGCAAGCTCATCGTGGCCCCGGGGCCCGAGCGCGGTGTGGTCTTTCAGCAGGGCGCACTTTTCACCTGGATGAGCGTGCTGGACAACGTCGCCTTCGGTCCGCGCGCCCTCGGGAAGGGCGTTGCCGAGGCGCGCGAGATCGCGGGCAGGTACATCGAGCTCGTCGGACTCACCGGATTCGCCAAGCGCTATCCGTACGAGCTCTCAGGCGGCATGCAGCAGCGCGTCGGGATCGCCCGCGCGCTGGCGAACGAGCCCGAGGTACTGCTAATGGACGAGCCCTTCGCCGCGCTCGACCAGCAGACCCGCGAGCTGCTGCAGGAAGAAATCCGCGCGATCTGGCGGCGCACCGGCAAGACGATCCTGTGGATCACGCACAGCATCGAGGAGGCGCTCTTCCTCGCCACCCACGTGGTGGTGATGACCGCGCGGCCCGGACGCATCAAGGCCGCGTTCGCATGCAGCTTCTCGCGCGAGGCCGACCCGCTGATCGCGACGACGCCTGCCTTCTCAGAAGCCAAGCGTGCGATTGTCGGCTTGCTGCGCCAGGAGTCGCTCGAAGCGCACCGGCAGGAGACAGTGGCTTGAGGCGGCCAACGTGACCGACGCCGTTGAGACGCTCACCGAAGACCTGCCGCCAGCGCGTCGCGCTGCGCGGCGCGATCGCTGGCTCGGGCTCGGCTCCTTCGCGGTCATGCTCGGGACCTGGTTCGCGGTGACCGGGAGCGGTCTGTGGCCGCCGCTCGTCGCTCCGGCGTTCCTGCCCTCGCCCATGACGGTCGCGAAAACGTTCTGGAAGCTCGCCAACAGCGGCTACCAAGGCTACACGCTAGCGCATCACTTCCTGATAAGCCTGATGCGCTTCGGGATCGCCTTTGCGATCTGTGTGGTCGTCGGCGTGCCGGTCGGCTTGCTCATGGGCATGCACAGCGGCGTGCGTGCCGCGCTCGACCCGCCGATCGAGAGCACGCGGCCGATCCCGAAACTCGCGCTGCTTCCCCTGTTCATCATCTGGTTCGGGATCGGCGAGTTGTCGAAGATAATCCTCATCATCACCGCGCTGTTCCCGCTGATATCGATCTCCGCGATGCAGGCGGTGCGTGCCGTGTCGATCCGCAAGATCCAGGCGGCGCAATCGCTTGGCGCGAGTCGCGCAACGATCTTCCGCCGCGTGCTCCTGCCCGCCAGCCTGCCCGGCATCTTCACGGGCCTGCGCGTGTCCGTGGGGATCGGCGTGACCATGCTCGTCGGCGCCGAGATGGTCGCCAGCAGCGACGGAATCGCCTGGATGGCCTTGACCGCGGCCGATTTCATTCAGACCGACATCGTGCTCGTCGGTGTGCTCATCATGGCCGCACTCGGCTACAGCTTGGATCAGCTCTTCCGCGCACTCGAGCGCCGCCTAGTGCATTGGGCAGGGCGGGAGTGAAAACGGCAACGAAAAAGAAAAGCCATACATTCGTTTTTTCGTGGTATTTGCGGCCGAGCATTGGCTGCGCATGCTCAAGAAGGCGTGATGCCTCGGCCGACCTTCGCAATCCCCGTTTGCGCACGGCCGAGGATCAGCGCGTGGATGTCGTGCGTACCCTCGTAGGTGTTGACCGCCTCGAGGTTCATGACGTGACGGATCACGTGGAATTCGTCGGCGATCCCGTTGCCGCCGTGCATGTCGCGCGCGGTGCGGGCGATCTCCAGCGCCTTGCCGCACGAGTTGCGCTTGATGAGCGAGATCATCTCCGGCGTGGCCCGGCCTTCGTGGAGCAGTCGTCCCACCCGCAGCACCGCATGTAACCCCAGCGTGATCTCGGTCTGCATGTTGGCGAGCTTCCACTGGGTCAACTGGTTGGCGGCGAGCGGTCGCCCGAATTGCTTCCGATCCAGCGTGTACTGGCGCGCCGCGTGCCAGCAGGCTTCCGCCGCGCCGAGTGCGCCCCAAGCGATGCCGTAGCCCCCGGTGGCCACTTGAAAGTCCCCCATCTGTGGCCAGGTCAAATTCCCCCAGGTGCGACGACAGGAGTGCGTGGATTGTTACTCGGAATCGTGGCCCTTTACAAGACGGCCGGCAGCTTCTTTGAGACGATAGCTTTTACCGCGAAACTCGACGAGCACACTACGATGCATGAGCCGATCGAGGATGGCGGTGGCCTGTGCAGCGTCACCGAGGTACTTGTCCCAGTCCTCAATGATCCGGTTCGAAGTGATGAGATTGCTGCGTCGTAGGATGGCCGAGAAGCTCTCCAGGAAGGAGAGATTGGCGGCCTGCGACTCCAGCAGGCGAGTCTGCAGCGTGGCGCGCACACCCGAGAGGCGCAACTGTTTGAGGGCTTGTTCGATTTCGATCATGCTCATGCTCATGGTGGGGTTTCTCCTATCGGTGGTGAAACGTTGGAAGAGGAGGCGTGCCCGGAGTACACCGCAGGGTTAGCGAATCGCTTGTAGGCCGTTCTAAGCGCCCGGCTTGGTGCATCGGGCCGCGCCGGCCACCAATCGACGCCCCCTGCTCGTTGACGACGCTGATCATGCGCATGGCTCGGCTTCTCCTCGGGTGGCGCTGGTTGCCTGTTGATCGTGGACATGGCCGTGGAAGAACTCGGCGTACTCGGCGCGGCGCCGAATCAGTTCGTGCTGCTGGGTCAGCGGCGGGGCGGTGTTGGCCAGCGGCAGTTGCGGCTGGCGAGCGTCGAGCTCGGTAATGGCCCGGGCGAGCAGCTGCTCGGCGGTGGCACGCAGCGCTTTGCAGGAATGGCTCTGCCGGGCGAGTGCCCCCGCTGCAGCCTGCTCGAGGATGCAAGCCGGATAGCGCGGATGTAATCCGACGATGCCCCACATGCTCTTCTGCGCCTCGCGGCCGCGCTGTGCGAAGAGCTCGCGACACAAGGCGAGCGTGTTGGGGCCGATGTGCTTGGCGCGCTCGAGGATCTGATGGGTTTGTCGTGAGGGGTTGAACACGCGCTCCGCGTCGGGCAATTTGACCTCGCCCTTGCGCGTGGCGCGCGGATGGCGGCGAATGAGCTCGAGGGTGTGTACGTTGCGGATCTCGAGCTCTCGCTCGTAGAGGCGAATCAGCACTTCGGAACCGATGCGCGCCGGACGCGCCGCATACCAGGCGCTGTCGACTTGAATGGTGGTGTCGTCGCCCACCGTGCGGGTGCCTTCCTCGAAGTAGCGAAAGCCTTCCAACGGCAACGCCTTGAGGTGGGTGCGTTCTTCCTGGAACATCTCTTCGACCTGACGCTTGGCCCGACCGTGGATGCGTCGCGCCGCCCACTTCTCGTCCCAGTGCAAGAGATAGGCGTTTTGCGTGTCCGCGCCGATTGAATTTTGACCCACCGTGCCGATTGAATATTGACCCGGGAACGGGTGCCGCTTTTGGAATGAGCGGCTGTGGATAAATGTAGGTGGGTTGATGGTTATTGTATTCCTCCTCGTGCATGATCGTGGT
>DASVPH010000202.1:0-19044 GCA_036382945.1 Casimicrobiaceae bacterium | reverse complement strand
CCATGCTGACAACGATTCGCGCGTTGCGCGGGTTCGCCAACGCACGCAGAGTCCTACTTGCCGGCTGCGAGGAAATGTCGCTGCTCGACGGCTTCATGCCCTACCTCGAGGCGGACGCCTACGACGTGCTGATGCCCGACGGGTGCGGCGACACCGAGGGCGTCGACCATCTGCAGCGCTAGGCGACAATCCTTGTGCGCGAGCTTCATCATGAAGCCGGGATTGAAATCGCCGGCGAGCGGCCGCCCGGCACCGAGCTCGTGATTCCGTCGCCGGGCGCGGCGACACCCCTTTCCCGGAAACACCCTCCGTGCTGGCGTTGAATTTTCTATCCGTGGGAAGCACGGCAACATCCTGATCGGTTGGCTCCCTGCGAACGGCTCGAAGCGACGACCTGCGGATTAGGAATCCGCTGGTCGTGCCGCCCTATAGCGGCGCTCGAGACTGCCGGTGCAGCGGTGATGCCATTCAGGTCTCTAGCAGCCGACGCGCGAGCAGCGTCTGCACGTCCCGGCGCCCATCGACGATGAGATAGATATAGACGCGCTGCCCGACGATTCTCCGCCTCCAGCAGCTCGAGCCGCGCGGCCAGCCAGTCTTCACGTGTCCCGGTGATGTGCTTCCTCATCGCCTATCTCGTTCTTTCGCGTTTCGGCGCCCCCGTTTGGTCGCCGTGCGATAGATTTAGCGCCGTAACCTGCGAAGGGTGGGAGTGACAGGTTTGGCGGGATTCGGATGGACTCGATGATCACGGCCGCGGCGCGCGCGCTCGCCTCGCGCGACCTCGGCTGGCCCGAGAAGGCGCTCGAAGCGGCGCGCACGACGCTCGAGCAACGCGGCGATCGCGTGAACGCCGCGCATGCCCGCTATCTCGATGCGCGGCGACTGCTGTTGATCGGCCGTCTCGAGCCAGCGCACTGTGCAGCGTGCGCTCGACGCGCTCGCCGAAACAGGCAAGGTCCAGTCGTTCGGTTTCGGTCGCGCGCGTCGCTGGATGACGCCGCCCGTGCCGAGATTCGCGACGACCTTGTTACTCCCCGCTCCGCCGCCGAACGACTAGGATTGCAAGCATGAAACGATCGACCGCCGAAGTCATTCGCGAATACGGACCCTTTGCGGGTGTCGACCACGTGCACGGGTTCACGTTCGACGGGCACAACGTCTGGTTTGCGGCCGGCGCCGCGCTGATCGCGCTTTGATCCTTGGAGCGGCAAGACCGTGCGCTCGATCGACGTCGCAGCGCACGCGGGAACCGCGTTCGACGGCCAGGATCTTTATCAGATCGCCGAGGACCGCATCCAGAAGATCGACCCGAAGACCGGCCGCGTGATCTCGACGATTCCGGCGCCCGGCGGCGGCGACTCGGGGCTCACGTGGGCCGAAGGAACGCTGTGGGTCGGCCAGTATCGCGACCGCAAGATCCGTCAAATCGACCCCGATAGCGGCGCGATCCTTCGCACGATCGAGTCGCACCGCTTCGTCACCGGCGTCACGTGGGCCGACGGCGAGCTGTGGCATGGCACGTGGGAAGGCGACGAGAGCGAGTTGCGTCACGTCGACGCTCGAACCGGCGAGGTGCTGGAGACGCTCGAGATGCCGCGCGGCGTCAACTCGTCGGGGCTCGAGTCCGACGGCGGCGATCGTTTCTTCTGCGGCGGCGGCGGCACGGGGAAAGTGCGAGCCGTCCGCCGACCGAAGCGAGGCTGATGCGCCAGCACCGCGCGCCGCACTTCGCCGCGCGGCGCAACTGCATCGTCTTGTCGCTCAGCGCGGCGATCGCGGGTGGCGTCCGCAAAGGCGGCGCAGAGCGCATCGCCGAGGGGGTCGCTCCGTCGCGCGACCGAGCCGAGCATCAAGCAGGGTCGCGCACTGCGCGCCGCCGCACGTCGGCTGCGGCGTGCCATTCGCCGGTTGTCGGTTCACAGCGGCCGGGGCGTGGGCGACCATGACATTGTCATGGCGCTTGGCCAGACGCGATTCGAGTCACGCACAGCGTGAAGAGCATCCACAGCAAGATCCTAACCTTCGCGATATTGGCGATCCTCATTCCGTCGATCGGCCTGGGGATGCTGTCGTTCTGGCGTCACCAGATCGTGATCACCGACAACGTGAGCCATGAGCTCGCCACGCTTGCGGGAGAGAGCTCGAGCGAACTGACGATGTGGCTCAGGGAGCGGGTCAACGAAGTGCGAACGGTGTCGACCGCGTACGTTCTCGCCGACGGCTTGACGGCGGCAACGGCGCCGTCGTCGGTCGCCGCTCCAATCGGACCGCGCGAAGTCGAGCTCTATCTTCGCTTGGTACAGAAGAAACTGGACCCGCTGCTGGAGCTCACGCTTTCCGATGCCTCAGGGAAAGTCGTCGCGAGCAGCGGGCCAACGCCCGCATCGATCACGTTGCCCACGAACTGGCCGAACACCGCGATGACCGAGGGCGTCATCGTCGAACGCCCGCACTGGAACCACGCTCGCGAAACCGCGACGTTCACCGTCGTCGTGCCGGTCCTTTCGCTACACAACGAACTGCTCGGCGCGCTTTCCGCCATGATCGATCTGGGCGCCGTCAAGCCGCGGCTCGAAAACAACGTGCGCTCCTCGCCCGCAGAGGTGATCCTGCTCGCAGCGGACGGCAGGCCGTTGCTCGCCACCCGAACCGCGACGAGCGCATTGGTGCCGCTCGCTGCGCGGTCGCTGTACCGTTTGCGCGCTCAACCGGGTCAACCGATGACGCTCGAGGGTCCTCATCAGCGTGAGGTTCTCGCCGTTGCCGATGCGCCTCGTGCGTTGCCGGTGATCGTCGTGGCGGAACGAGAGCGCGCTGAAATCTTCGCGGCGTGGATCAAGTTGCTGGAGCTTTTCGTGTTGCTGACGGCTGCGCTCACGCTGCTGGTCGGCGTTGTCGCGTACTGGATGGGTCGCTCGATAGTGAGGCCGCTCAACAGCTTGATCGCGGCCGCCGACGGGATCGCGCGCGGTGACCTGAACGTTCGACTGCATGACGAGGCCGCGGGCGAGATCGGCCACCTGACCCGCGTGTTCAACCTGATGACGGACCGGCTGCGCCACAGCCGCGCCGAAGTGCTGGCCGCCAATCAGGCGCTGCAGTCGCAGAATGAGCGGCTGGAAAGCCTCTCCGTCACTGACAGTCTCACCGGTCTGTACAACCGCAAGAAACTCGACGATATCCTGACCGAGCAATTCGCGCGCTTCCAACGGAACCACAAGCCGTATGCCGTCCTGATGCTCGATCTCGACCATTTCAAATCGATCAACGACAACTACGGTCACGTCGTCGGTGATCGGGTATTGGTGAGTGTCGCCGTGATTCTCAAGCAGTCGATCCGCAGTATCGATTACGCGGCCCGCTACGGCGGGGAAGAGTTCGTGCTCGTGCTGGTGGAGACGGCATTGGAAGCTGCGTTGGACATCGCGGAACGCATTCGCTTCGCGGTCGAAAACGCCCGCCTCGACGCAGGCAACGAGGTGATTTCGATAACAGTGAGCCTTGGCGTGGCGCACAGCCGCGATGAAGACGGCGGTCCCGAAGCGGCGCTCGCCCGCGCCGATCACAAGCTCTATCAGGCCAAGCGCGAGGGTCGAAACCGGGTCCAGTGCGCGACGTAGCGATTGTCGCCACCGGCTCGGGTGTCATCATCCGACGCCGTGAGCCTTGCCAATCGGCCGTCCTCGCTGCTTGGTAGCAATGGGCGCCTTCAACGGCATCTTCGCCCGAATTGCGGCTTTCGATTTCGACCGCGCATAGGACGGCCGCCGGACCTGATTTTCGCCGGCTGACGCGATCAATTGTTCAGCTTCCGCCGCGCGGTCCATGGCCAAACCATAATCGCCCTGAGCAAACGGCGCGTCCGTCGATTCGAGCAGGCGTTCTGCCTGGGCAATTTGCGGAACTGTCGAAACCGGGCGCAGTCTCGAACGCGCGGACGCCAGCGCGACCTCCACCTCGGCGATGTACGAGGCAGCCTCGGCGCGGGTCGCCAATCGGCGCAGCTTGACCTTCGCGCGGGTGATCTCCCGGTTCGATCGCTGCAACACTTTGACCTGAACGCGTTGATTCGTACGCAGCTCGAACAGCTCAGCGTCCCGGCTCGCGACGTCCCGCCGCAATCGTTCGATCTCGCGGGTCTGCTCCGCGCAGGGCGAGCAAGTCGGCCCGGAGGCCGATGCCTTCAGACCCGACGACGGCGGCGTCGAGGCCAGCGCGGCGGTCGGCGGCTTCGTAGCACAGCCGCTCGCAGCGAGGCTCAGCACCCCGAGCAACATCCAAGGCCGCAGGCGCCACATCGAAATGCCTCCTTCGTACGAAGTTCGTCGGAGGCAGTGATGTGGATTCGGCCCGGCGGCACGGCGGGCTGCGAACCAGCATGACGGCGGGAATACCGCCGGCAACCCCGCTACCCCGCGCGCGCACGGCGCGGGGCCGGAAGCTCTGCGTCACTGCCTCACGACAGTTTTGCCAACGGAAGCTTTGCGCGTCGTACGCGACTTGCGCTCGCACGACGAGCAACACCTTGGCGGCATTTGGGATGTTTCGCCAAACGACCGGGCGTGTCAAGACTCGCACATGCCAGACTCGCACATGCCGGCCCGCGCACGAGCCGCCACGAATATTGGCCGGAACGTTGGTCAGCCGGGATCATCCTTCGACAGATCGGGCGCAGCAGCCAAAGTCGGCGACACGCGAACTCTCCGCTCCGTCATTGAAGTACGAAGCGCGCGCCGTCGGTATCCGCCGGAAACAGTAGCAACCAGCCATCGCCGTGAATTTGTACGGGTCGAATGGCGCGGTTGCTTTTTGTTCTTTGGCCAGATACGCTTCAGCTCGCCGAAGAACGTCGTAAGAGGCCGAACGTCCTGCTTTTCGTCAAGTCGTCGATGATGGTCGATGACGAGCACATGTCGAATGCAACGACAATTGAGTGCCCGCCACTTTTTCATCAGCTGCTTACAGCGTCCGCGCAACCTCACTGTAGCAGTCGAAGCGGTGCAACGCAGGGGCTCGCAAAACGACGCTGGCACATTTTCGTACACAGCTCGAGCCTGGCCACCTGCTCGGCTAAGCTTTGACCGTCACGCCGTCGACGAGCAGGCGATGCATGGCGCGGTTACGTCCGATCAGCTCCGCACCGCTTGCAACCAATGCGTGACCGGCTGCGCGAGAAACTCGTCGATCGCGATGCCATCGCGGCCCACAAGGAGCGTCCGTTGGGGCCTGAAAGCGGCCGAGAAGGCGCCGATGCCGGGATGGGCCTGTGGCGCGCGTCCGCTTTTCACTTCGATCGCCACGAGGCGCCGGCCCGCTCTGACCACGAAATCGACCTCCGCGCCGCGCTCACGCCAGTAGTAGAGCGTGCACTCGCCCGCGGCGGCAGCGTTGGCCAGGTGCGCGCCCCATCCCCTGCCAACCTGCGCGTCCTCGAAATCGAGGAAATCAAATCGGTTCCGTACGCTCCGGTCTCGCATCCGTTCGTCGAACGGCTGATCGGAACTATCCGGCGTGAGTACCTCGATCGGGTATTCTTCTGGAACACCGTCGACCTGGCGCGCAAGCTTGGCGAATTCAAGCAGTATTACAATGCGTATCGTGTCCACCGCTCGCTCGATGGCTCGACGCCCGCGCAACGCGCTGGCGCACCCTCACCTGCTCCTGCCTCGCTCGATCGTCACGCTTGGCGGCAACATTGCCACGGTCTATTCCAGACTCCATTTGCCGCGTGATTGGGGAATTCGCCACCCACATGCCATAAGCAGTCACGCCTAGCAACATAATACGTGTTCGTATTTATGAAACCAAGTACTTAGTAAGCCTCGCTACGCCGTGCTCGACCTGAAATCGCTCAAGGTGTTCCTTACCGTCGCCGACGTGGCGAACATGACCGTGGCCGCGAAGCGGCTGGGCCTGTCGCAATCCGCGGTGTCGCAGGCTGTCCGCCAACTCGAAGATAGCCTCGGCGCGGTACTGATCGACCGCGAGCGGCGTCCGCTGGCGTTGACCGCAGCGGGCGTCGCGCTTCGGCAACGCGGCGATTCGCTCGTCGCCGAGGCCGAAACGCTCTACAAGACCGTACGCGAGCAGGCCGGGGCGCAGGCTCAAGTGCTCCGGATCGGCATGATCGACTCGTTCGCCGCGACCGTCGGTCCGCCGTTGATCAAGAGCCTGCTGTCATCGGCCGTCCACATTCACGTCGCGTCCGGCTTGTCGCACGATCTCGGTGCCGCGCTGCTCGAGCGCCGGCTCGACATGATCGTCACTACCGACCCATTGGAAGCCGACGTCGCGCTCGAGCGCCATCGCCTGCTCCGCGAGCCTTATGTGTTGCTGCTGCCGCGAGCGCTGCGCGAAGCCGAGCGCGAACCGTCGTTGGCGAGCCTCGCGGTCGCGGCGCCGCTGGTGCGATTCAGCAGCGATTCGCACATCGGCGTGCAGATCGAGCGTTATCTGCGGCGCGAAGGCATCGTGGCGCCGCATCGGCTGGAGATCGATACGGCAGACAGCTTGGTCGCGATGGTCGCCGCGGGCATCGGCTGGGCGCTGATCACGCCGCTGTGCCTGCTGCAAGGGCGGGCGGATCCGAACGCCGCAGTGCCGTTGCCTCTGCCGGGCCCGGGATTCGGGCGCGAGCTGACGCTCGTCTCGCGCCGCGGCGAATACGGCGACCTGCCACAGAGCATCGCGCGCAGCGCAGCCGAGATCTTTGTCGCGGAGTGGCGCCCGGCGCTCTCGCGGCTCGCGCCCTGGCTCACCGATGCGGTGATCGTCGACTGATTGTCGGCAAACCGTCGCGGGCGACGCGAGATCCGACGTCAAGCGAGCGGCGCCGGCGGGCGCACCTCGTAACCGTACTGCGCGCCGGTAAGGCACAGTGCGTGCCACGCGTCGCGGGCGAAGCTTCTCGGGATTAGGAGCGTGAAGGTCGGCGTCTCGTCGCGCTTGTCGATCAGCACGCCGATATGGCCGTACAGGCTCTGCCGGCATTCGCCGGCTGCAAAAGCGCGCGGATGGAAGTCGAGCGGACAGCCCGTGGCCAGCACCGCCGGCGCGCGCGCGCCGGAGAGCGTGTACGCGACGCGGCTTGCCGACAAGTCGAACAGCGCGCCGCCCACCGCATTTACCGCATCGCGCTTGGCCATGAAATCGAAGAGCGGCGACGAGCCTCCGGCGATCAGCAGCCACGAGATTGGTCCGAGCCAGAGTGCCGCCAGCGCGCCGCTTTTCGCCGTCGTGTCGGGCTCTGTCGGCAGATCGAGTTGGAACAGCCGCCGCGCCTCGGCGACGAACGCCGGCTGTGTCGGATCGCCTTGCACATTCCAGGCGGCTGCGATCGTTGCCTCACGGAGCGTAAGTCCGGATCCGGCAGCGCCGTAGTGGCCGGTTGCCGTCGATCCGATTGCGGCGGAAGCGACGTCAGCCACGGACGCGCTCGCCTTCGGGGTCGATGAAACACGGGAGACCGACGCGCACCCGGACGCGAGCATCGGCGAGCGGCGACACCGCCCACAGCGTTTCGCCGTGGCGCGCGCGGCCGCCCGCGAGGAGCCCCAGCGCGATCGACGCGTTGAGGGTCGGGCTCCAGCACCACGACGTCACGTGGCCCAGCATTGGATTCGGGAGCGCATGGTCAGGGTCGGCGACGATCTTCGCGCCGCGCGGGATCTGGCCGCCGATCGCGGTCAGGCCGACGAGCTGCCAGCGATCCGGCGCAGTCAACGCCCGCCGCGAGAGCAACGGCTTGCCGACGCACCATTTCGCGGGGCTCACGAGCTTGCCTAACCCCAGATCGTCTGCGGTCGTCCGGCCGTCGGCCTCGGGGCCGATGACGACGTGGCCCTTTTCGATCCGCAGCGTGCTCATCGCCTCGGTGCCGTACGGCATGATGCCGAATTCTTCGCCGGCCGCGATCACCGCTTCCCACATCGCGCGACCGTCGCCGGCTGGCACATGGATTTCGTAAGCGAGCTCGCCCGAGTAGCTCATGCGCAACAGTCGTGCCGCGATGCTCCCAGCGTTACCGCGAACTTTGCATTCCCCGACCGCGAGGAACGGAAACGCCGCGTTGGCGACGTCGATGTCGACGAGCTTCGAGAGCACTTTGCGCGCGTTCGGGCCCGACAGCGCGGCGGCGGCCCACTGCTCGGTGACCGAGGTCGCATGAACGTTCAGCTCCGGCCACTCGACCTGAAGCAGCTGCTCGAGGTGCTGCATCACTTTGACGGCGTTCACCGTCGTCGTCGTCATCAGGTAATGCATCGGCGCCAGCCGCGATGTCGTGCCGTCGTCAAAAACCAGGCCGTCATCGCGAAGCATCATGCCGTAACGGCAGCGGCCGACCGCGAGCGTGTCCCAGCGGTTGATGTAGACGCGGTTTAAGAATTCGACGACATCGCGGCCCTGCAGCTCGATCTTACCCAGCGTCGAGACGTCGACGACGCCGACGTTGGTGCGTACGTTCAATGCTTCGCGGTTCACCGCATCGTCCTCGGACTCGCCCGCGCGCCGATACGAATGCGGCCGTTTCCACAACCCCACATTGACGAAGCGCGCGCCGTTTTCGACGTGCCAATCGTGCATCGCCGTATAGCGCGTAGGCTCGACCTGCGCTCCGACTTCGTGGCCCGCGAACGCGCCGAGCGCCACCGGCGTATACGGCGGCCGAAACGTCGTCGTGCCGACCTTTGGGATCGGCGCGCCGAGCTCACCGGCTAGAAGCGCGAGGCCGACGACGTTGCCGGTCTTGCCCTGGTCGGTGCCCATGCCCAGCGTCGTGTAACGCTTCAGATGCTCGACCGACCGGTAACCTTCGCGCGCGGCGAGCGCCACGTCGGCGACGGTGACGTCGTTGTGCCAATCGACGAAGCGCTTGGCGCTTTTGCTGCGCGCAGGTGCTGCCCACAGCGGAAAGAGCGGTGCTGCGGCGACGTCGGCGGCTTGGGGGGCGCGTAGTCCCGCTGCTGCGGCGAGGCCGGCGCGCGCCGCGGCATCGAGGCCTGCTGCATGGCCGTCGGCCAGCGCGGCGGCGAGACCGAAGCGGCCGTTGGCAGCTCCAGCGGCGACGATTGATTGCGGCGATACGTCCGGGAGAAACGTCGCCAGCGTCTCGTCGTAGCGCAGCCTCCCGCGCGATTGCGAGAACAGATGCACCGCGGGATTCCAGCCGCCGGAGATCAAGACGAGATCGCAGTCGACGCGCCGGGCCGCACCGAAGGATAGCGGCGCCACGTCGACGCCCCGGACCCGCAGCTTACCGTGCGCCTGCGTGACCGCGGCGCCGGCGATCAACGAGAGCCCCTCGCTGCGCGCCCGCTGCGGCAGCGCACCGGTGAGCGCTGCTTCGGACCGTGCATCGACGACGGCGCCGATCTCGCACCCCGCCGCGCGCAGCGCGAGTGCCGCTGCATAGGCGCTGTCGTTGTTGGTGAATACTACCGCTCGAGTGCCCGGCTTCACGCCGTAGCGAGTCACGTAGGTGCGGGCGGCGCCTGCGAGCATCGTGCCCGGCAGGTCGTTGTTCGCATAAGCGATTGGGCGCTCCAGCGCGCCGGCAGCGAGCACGACCGAGCGCGCGCGCACGTGCCACAAGCGCTGCCGCGGCGCGAATGCCGGCGGTTCGGGCAAATGGTCGGCGACGCGCTCGGCGAGTCCGACCAGGTTCTGGTCGTAGTAGCCAAACGCCGTGGTGCGCGCTAGCAGCGTGACGTCGGAATTCGCCGTCAGTTCGCGCTGGCTTTCGGCGAGCCAGCTCGTCGCGGGTTGCCCGTCGATCGTTTCGGTCGCGCCGAGCAGGCCGCCGCCGAATGCAGCATTCTCGTCGGCGACGATGACTCGCGCGCCACACCGTCTCGCGGCGCGTGCCGCGGCGAGCCCTGCCGGGCCGGCGCCGATCACCAGGACATCGCAATGCGCATGACGATGCTCGTAGCGGTCGGGATCGGACGCTTCGGGCGCGCGGCCCATGCCGGCGGCGCGGCGGATCACGTACTCGTATCTGAGCCACCATTTCGGCGTCGGCGGCCACATGAACGTCTTGTAGTAGAAGCCGGCCGGTAAGAATCTCGCCAGCGCGTTGTTGATCGCGCCGATGTCGAAGCGTACCGATGGCCAGCAGTTCTGGCTGGCGGCGACGAGTTCGTCGTAGAGCTCCTGCCGTGTCGCGCCGACATTGGGCTCGGTGCGCGCGCCGCGCCCGAGCTGCACCAGCGCGCCGGTTTCCTCGGCACCGGCGCTGACGATGCCGCGTGGCCGGTGGTACTTGAAGCTGCGGCCGACCAGATGCACGCCGTTGGCGAGCAACGCGGAGGCGAGCGTGTCGCCGGCGTAGCCTTCGCAAGCGACGCCGTCGTACTCGAACCGAAGCGGCCGCGCGCGGTCGATCACGCCCCCTTCGGGCAAGCGGAAAGGTTGCGTCACCGCGGCGCTCCGGGCAGCGCCTGATCGACGCGCGAACTCGCCAGGATGTCGTGCGTGCGAGTGTCGCGGCGAACCTTGAACCAGCGCCGGCAGCCGGCACTGTGCAGCCAAAGCTCGTCGTGCGGTCCGCACGGATTGTCGCGCACATACACGCAGTCGACCCACGCCGCTTCGGATGCGTCTGGAGCCGGGCGTCTCACCGTCGCGTCGCCGCCGTAGGTGAACTCGACCTGGTTGCGCGGTCCGCACCAGGGGCAGGGGATCAGCAGCATGTCGCGGCGGCCTTTCGCGGCGAGCGCAGCGATCGATCGATCGTCGCGTTGATCATCGACAACCTCGCGGCGAATTGCGTCACGATATCTGCAACCGCAATCCCCGTCGAGATAAAGAATCTAGTGCGCCCACGCATAGGGTCCGGCCCCCTTTTCGTCGATCATGCGCCCTTCGGCGAACCGCTCCAGCGTGAACGCGGCGTTTAGAGCGTGCGGTGCATCATGGGCGATCGTGTACGCGTGCAGCCAGCCTGACGCCGGCGTCGCCTTGAACCCGCCGTAGCACCAGCCGCCGGTCATGTAGAGGCCACGCACCGGCAACTTGGCGATGATTGGGCTGCCGTCCATCGTCATGTCCATGACGCCGCCCCAGGTCCGCATCAGCCGCAGGCGGCCGAAGCTCGGAAAAAGCGCGAGGCAGGCGGTGACGACGTGCTCGATCGCGGGCAGATTGCCGCGCTGCGCATAGGAGTTGTAGAAATCGAGGTCGCCGCCCATCACCAATTCGCCCCGGTCGGACTGGCTGATGTAGAAGTGGACGACGCCCGAAGTCACGACGGTATCGAGCACCGGCTTGACCGGTTCCGATACCATCGCCTGCAGCACGTGCGATTCGATCGGCAGTTTGAGTCCTGCCATCGCGGCGACGTGGCCGGAGTGGCCGGCGACGGCGATGCCGAGCTTTTTGGTTGCGATGAAGCCTTGCGTGGTCTCGACGCCTTCGACCGCGCCGTTCCGGACGCGGATGCCGGTGACGCCGCAGTTCTGAATGATGTCGACCCCGCGCGCATCGGCGGCGCGCGCGTAGCCCCAGGCGACCGCATCGTGGCGCACGGTCCCGCCGCGCGGCTGCAGCAGCCCGCCCAGGATCGGAAAACGCGCCGACGGCGAAGTGTCGATGTTGGGGATCCATGCCGCGATCTCGTCGCGGGAGAGGAACCTGGCGTCGATTCCGTTCAGCCGCATCGCATTACCGCGCCGGATCGCCGCGTCCATGTCGGCGGGCGAATGCACGAGGTTCAGCACGCCGCGCGCGCTGTACATCACGTTGAAGTTGAGCTCGTGCGAAAGGCCTTCCCAGAGCTTCAGTGAAAACTCGTAGAAATGCGCATTCGCATCGAGCTGGTAGTTGGACCGTACGATCGTCGTGTTGCGCCCGGTGTTGCCGCCGCCCAGCCAGCCTTTCTCGAGCACGGCGACGTCGGTGATGCCATGCTCCTTGGCGAGGTAATACGCAGTCGCGAGGCCGTGCCCTCCGCCGCCGACGACGACCGCATCGTAAGCATGCTTCGGTTTCGGGCTGCGCCACGCGAGCGGCCAGCGCCCGTGCTGCGAGAGCGCGTTGCGGGCCAGCGAAAAGATCGAGTATTTCAAGGGAAGACCCGGCGACAGAGCGTCATTGTTCGGTAGCGGGCCGAATCTGTCATCTCCCGGCGGTCGAATCATTAGCAACGCTGTTGATCTGGCGCAGGATCGCTTATATTAACGGTTTGGGCGTCGACGCCACGCGGAACGGCAGCTTGTGCTAGGTATCATCGCTCGCGGGGTCGCGTTCGACACGCGCGGCGCTAATTACTACAACAGGGGGCAAATATGCAAGTCGGGAAGTTGTGGCAGTGGCTGGTCGTCGCGGCATTGACGTTGGTCGGATCGGCCGCGTGGGCGCAGGTCGACACGATCGCCAGCGTGAAGCAGAAAGGCAAGATCGTCGTCGGCGTCAAGGCCGATTACAAGCCGTTCGGGTACACCGACCCCTCGGGCAAGATCGTCGGGCTCGAAATCGATTTGGCCAACGACGTCGCCAAACGCCTCGGCGTCGGCATCGAGCTGGTGCCGGTCGTGGCGGCGAACCGAATGGAGTTCCTGAAGCAGGGTCGGATCGACATGATGATCGCGACGATGGCCTACAAGCCCGACCGGGCCGAGGTCGTCGGCATCCCGGAGCCGTTCTATTACGCCGGCGCCGCGAATGTCTTCGCCAAAAAGAACTCGGGGCTCAAGAACTGGGCCGATCTCAAGGGCAAGCCGATCTGCGCGATCCAGGGCGCGTACTACAACCGCCGCACCGGCGATGAGTTCGGCGCGCAGTTGGTCGCGTTCAAGGGCGTGACCGAGGCGATGTCGGCGCTCGAGGGCGGCAACTGCGTCGGCGTCGTGTTCGACACCACGTTCTTCGCCGGCATCATGGGCGATGCCAAGTGGGCCAACTATGCGATGATGCTGCCGTCGATCGATCCCGAGCCCTGGGGCATCGGTGTGCGCAAGGAAGACACCAAGTTCGCCGCCTACATAAGCGATACGGTCAAAGACTGGCACAAGACTGGTTTCATTCTCGGCCTGGAGAAGAAGTGGGGGATTCCGCAGTCGCCGTTCCTGGTCGAGCAACAAGCGAAATACAAATAAGCTCTAAACCCCGATGGGCCGGGGCGCAGCGAGGGCTGTGCGCCGATCGTGTGCGGTCGATCGCCGATCATGGACGATATCGCTGCGTGGTTCGTGTGGCTGCACAAGACGAGCGGCATCAAGCTCACGATTTTCTACGATGCCTACGACCGCGCACGCTTCCTGCAGGGGTTCGCCACCACCCTCAAGCTTTCCGCGTATTGCCTGATACTGAGCCTCGTGCTCGGTGTCGGCGTGGCCTGGCTGCAGGGCTCGCGGATTGCGGCGGTGCGCCGCGTCGTCACCGGTTACGTCCAGCTCTTCCGCAATACGCCGCCGCTGGTCCAGCTTTACTTCTTCTATTTCGCGCTGGGTCCGGTGCTACCGAAGGCCGGCGGGATGCCGCTTCTAGGCTCGTTCGGCTGGGCGCTGGTGTCGCTGACGCTGCTCGAGACGGCGTTTGCCGCGGAGATCCTGCGCGCCGGGATCGATGCGGTCCCGCAGGCGATGGTCGAGGCGGGTGAGTCGCTGGGCTTTTCGCGCTGGCAGGTGTACCGGCAGATCGTGCTGCCGCTGGCGGTGCGCGTCACGATGCCGGCGATGACCAACAACCTCGTGAATTTGGTCAAGACGACGACGCTCGCCTACGCGATCGCGGTGCCGGAGCTGGTTTACATGTCGGCGCAGATCTGGTCGGAACAGGTCAATGTGCCGGAAATGATGATCGTGCTCTTGATCTTGTACGTGGCGATCGTAGGCATCATCAACCAGGCGATGCAGTGGCTCGAAGCGAGGCTGCGCGTGCCCGGGTTCGGCCAATGAGCGGCGAGCTCACTCTTCTTCCTGCGCGCGCGCCGCAACGCTTCGCGGTGCTGCCGCCGGTCAGCTTTCCGGCCTCCCGCGGGCGCGCTGCCGAGGGACTGCTCGATGCACGCTGGGGGGCCGCGCTGGCGGCGGTGCTCACCGTTTCGCTCGCGATCTCGAACGCGTATGCCGCGCCGGCACAGCCGTCGGTGCTCGATCTCCTCGTCAAATGGACGCCTCTGCTCGCGAAAGGATTCATGTTCAACCTGCTGATCAGCGTTTGCGCGATGGCTGCAGGCACCGTCGCCGGCGTACTGCTCGGCTTCGCGCGCATCTCGCTGCTCGCGCCGATGCGCCGGGGCTCATGGATCGTCGTCCAGTTCTTTCGCAACGCGCCGTGGCTGGTGCTGTTGTTCTTCGTGATGTTCCTGCTGCCGTTCGAGGTTCACGTCGGCGGCGCGACCATTCCGTTTCCCGACTGGATCAAGGCCACGCTGGGTCTGGCGCTGCCGATCATGGCGAATATGGCGGAGATCGTCCGCGGCGCGGTGCAGTCGATCCCGACCGGGCAATGGGAGGCCGCGCGTGCGCTGGCGTTCTCGCGCCGGCAAACGCTGTGGGCAATCATCCTTCCGCAATGCGTGCAACGGATGCTGCCGCCGTGGATGAACTGGTACGCGATCCTGACGATGGCGACGACGCTGGCGTCGATCGTCGGCGTCGCCGAAGTGATGACGCTGACCGGACGCATCACCAATGCCGAAGGTCGCACCGACCTCTTGATTCCGATCTACAGTTACGTGCTGCTCTGGTTCTTTGCCTACTGCTACCCGATCGCTCTCTGGACCAGGCGTCTCGAAGCGCGCTACGCGGTCAGATGAGCCGATTGCTCGAGCCGATGACGACGATCGACATCGACGCCTTCCTGCGCGACCACGGCATCGTCGCCGCCCGTCACGAGCATCCGGCGGTGATGACGGTCGAAGAGTCGGAACGCCTGGTGCCGCCGCTGCCGGGCGCGAAGACCAAGAACCTGTTCCTGCGCGACAAGAAGGGCGCGCGGCATTTTCTGCTCACGGTGCCGGCCGAGCGCGCGGTCGACTTGAGCGCGCTCGGCGCGGCGCTTGCCGTCGGTCGCCTCGGTTTCGCCTCGGCCGAGAGACTGCACAAACATCTCGGCATCGCGCCCGGCGCGGTCAGCTTGCTTGCGCTCGTCAATGACGGCGACGGTGCGGTCGAGTACGTGATCGATCGCTCGTTGTGGGAAGCCTCGGCGGTCCAGGCGCATCCGCTTGTCAATACCGCGACGTTGATCCTCTCGCACGCCGACCTCAAGCGCTTCCTTGCGGCTACCGGCCACACGCCTCGGGTGATCGACGTTCCTGCCGCCGGAAGCGCCGGGCCCGTGCCGATTGCCGGCGCGCCGACTCGCTGATGCCCGAGCCCGCGACCTTGCCGAGTTCTCTCGCCGCCGCCGGCGCGCCCCTCGTGCGCCTCATCGACGTGCACAAATCCTTCGGCGCCGCCGAGGTGCTGTGCGGAATCTCGTTCGCGGTAAGCGCGGGCGAGGCGGTCTGCATCATCGGACCCTCGGGCTCGGGCAAGTCGACGCTTCTGCGTTGTATCAACGGCCTGATCGCGGTCGACCGCGGCGAGATCTACGTGGGGCCGCACGCGGTGCACCGCCTTTTTACCGACGAGGAGATGATCGCGCTGCGCAAGGACGTGTCGATCGTGTTCCAGCAGTACAACCTGTTCCCGCACAAGACCGCGTTGGAGAACGTGATGATGGCGCCGGTGCAGGTGCTCAAGCAGCCGCGCGCGGAGGTCGAAGAACGTGCCTACGCTCTGCTGAAGAAGGTGCGACTGGCGGGCAAGGAGAGAAGCTACCCCGGCGAGCTCTCCGGGGGCCAGCAGCAGCGCGTCGCGATCGCCCGCGCGCTCGCGATGCGCCCGTCGGTGATGCTGTTCGACGAGGTGACCGCGGCGCTCGATCCGGAGACGCGCAAGGAGGTCCTGGTCACGATCCGGCAACTGGTCGAGGAAGGCATGACGTCGATCCTGGTCACGCACGAGATGGCGTTCGCGCGCGAGATCGCGCACCACGTCTACTTTACCGACCACGGCGTGATCGTGGAGGACGGCCCGCCGGCGGAGCTCCTCGGCAATCCGCGATTGGAGCGCACGCGCGCGTTCCTCGAGCAGGTGCTGTGATGAAGACGCATGCGCAAGTCGCGGTGATCGGCGGCGGCGTCGTCGGCGCGAGCGTGCTCTATCACCTCACGAAGGCCGGCTGGACCGACGCGGTGCTGATCGAGCGCGAGGAGCTCACGTCCGGCTCCACCTGGCATGCCGCCGGCGGCATGCACACGTTGAACGGCGATCCCAATGTCGCCAAGCTCCAGGAATACACGATCAAGCTTTACCGGGAGATCGAGGAAGCGTCCGAGCAATCGTGCGGCATTCACATCACCGGCGGAATCGATCTCGCCGGCACACCCGAGCGCATGGATTTCCTGAAGCTTGCCTGTGCGCGCGCCCGCTATCTCGGTCTCGACATGGAAATCGTCTCGGTCGACGAAGCGGCACGGCTCTTTCCGCTGCTGGACAAGAACCAGTTCATCGGCGCCTTGTACAACCCGCTCGAAGGCTATGTCGATCCCGCCGGCGTCACGCAGGCGTACGCGAAGGCGGCCCGCAACCGAGGAGCGGAAATCTACCGCTTCACGCGCGTCACCGACTTGCGGGCCCGGCCTGGCGGCTCCTGGGACGTGATTACCGACAAGGGAACGCTCAACGCCGAGCACGTCGTCAATGCGGGCGGGCTGTGGGCGCGCGAGGTCGGGCGCATGGCGGGACTGGAATTGCCGGTGCTCGCGATGGAGCACCAGTACCTGGTGACCGACGACATGCCCGAGGTGATCGCATCGCCGACCGAGATGCTGCACGCGATCGATTTCGAAGGAGAGATCTACATGCGCCAGGAGGGCAAAGGCATGTTGATCGGTACCTACGAAAAGGCGGGCGTGCCCTGGGCCGAGCGCGAAACGCCGTGGAATTTCACGCACGAGCTGCTGCCGCCGGATCTCGACCGCATAGCGCCGAGCCTCGAAGTCGGCTTCCGGCATTTCCCCGCGCTCGGGCGCGCGGGAATCAAGACGGTCATCAACGGGCCGTTCACGTTCGCGCCCGACGGCAATCCGCTGATCGGGCCGATTCGGGGCTTACGCAATTACTGGGTCGCCTGCGGCGTGATGGCCGGCTTTAGCCAGGGCGGCGGTGTCGGCCTCGCGCTGGCGAACTGGATGACGCACGGCGACCCCGGCTTCGACGTCTGGGCGATGGATGTCGGGCGCTTCGGCGACTGGGCGACGATCGCATACACCAACGCCAAGGTGCGCGAGAATTACTCGCGCCGCTTCCGCATCCGCTTTCCCAACGAGGAGCTACCGGCGGCGCGGCCGCTGCGCATGACGCCGGTGTACGACCGGCTCAAGGCGCGCGGCGCCGTTTTCGGCGCGTCGTACGGGCTCGAGCACGCGCTATGGTTCGCGCCAGAAGGCGCTGCAGCGCGCGAGGACGTCACCTACCGGCGCTCGAACGCGCACGGCCCCGTCGGCGCCGAATGCCGCGCGGTGCGTAACGCTGTTGGGCTCACCGAAATCTCGACCTTCGCCAAGTACGAGGTCGTCGGTTCTGGCGCCGAGGCGTGGCTCGACCGGCTGCTCGCGAACCGCCTGCCGCGTGAAGGCAGACTGGCATTGTCGCCGATGCTCAACGACAACGGGAGGCTGATCGGCGATTTCACCGTCGCGAACACGGGCCGCGACCGTTTCGTCGCATTCGGTTCCGGCATCGCCGAGCAATACCATCTGCGCTGGTTCGAGGCGCACCTCCCGCCGTCCGGCGTCGGCGTCCGGTCGCTGCGGACCGAGCTGCTCGGCTTCGCGATCGCGGGGCCGAGGTCGCGCGAGCTGCTCTCGCGGGTGTGCGCCGACGACGTGTCGCACGATGCGTTTCCATTCCTGTCGTTTCGCGAGACCGAGGTCGCGATGCTGCCGGCGCGCGTCGGACGCATTTCGTTCACCGGCGAGCTGGGCTACGAGATCTGGGTCGCCGCCGATTGCCAGCTTGCGCTGTACGAGGCGCTGATCAGCGCCGGCGCGGACCTGGGGCTCGCTCATTTCGGCGCGCGGGCGCTCAATTCGCTGCGGCTGGAAAAGAGCTTCGGCAACTGGGCGCGCGAATTCCGGCCGATCTATACGCCGTTCGAAGCCGGCGTTGATCGTTTCGTCGATCTGCGCAAGCCGGACTTCATCGGCCGCGCGGCCGCCCTGCGAGACAGGGAAAAAGGACCAACGCGCCGGCTGGTCACGCTGGTCGTCGACGTCGCCGACGCGGACGCGATCGGCGACGAGCCGATTTGGCACGATGGCAGCGTGGTCGGCTGGGTCACTTCGGGCGGCTACGGACATTGGGTCGCGAAATCGATCGCATTGGGTTACGTTCCCGCGTCGCTCGCGAATGCAGCCGGCGCGTTCGAAGTCGAGATCCTGGGCGAGCGCCGGCGGGCGGTTCTGGCGCCGCAGCCGCTCTACGACCCCCAAGGCGACCGGATGCGTCTCTCCTGACTCGAATCGAGCCGATTGCGATGACTCATCCCACGCACCCGCAACTCATCCTGACGCTGTCCTGCCGCGACCAGCCGGGGATCGTCGGCGCCGTCGGGACGTTTCTCGCACAACATGAGTGCAACATCATCGACAGCGCGCAGTTCGGCGATCCGGACACCGGCCGCTTCATGATGCGCGTGCTGTTCGAGCGGCTGGAATGGGCCCCAGAGCGCCTCGCGCTCGAAGCGGCGTTCGCGCCGATCGGTGCGCGCCTGGCGATGAGTTGGGAGATGCACGACGCCGCGCACCGGCGCGAGTGCTGATCATGGTGTCCAAGCTCGATCACTGCCTGAACGACCTGCTCTATCGCTACAAAGTCGGGGCGCTGAAGATGGAGCCGGTGGCGATCGTGTGGTCCGCAATTATTCGCGTGGTCTTTGTTCCGCACTGCCGTTATTGAGCGATCACGCGCTCGCTCCCGCGATGGAATACTCATGATGTAACCCTCCAAGGACCGATTTCGCGAGTACGATCGCACCCGCCGCCAATCG
>DASVPH010000201.1:0-10683 GCA_036382945.1 Casimicrobiaceae bacterium | reverse complement strand
AAGACCGCGGATCGTCGCCGGCGACACATCAGGCGAACGCGACCGAGACCCGTCCCATCGCCCGACGGCGAGGCGCCGCCTTTACGATGATCTCCACATCGCAGCCCAGGCGGTTAAGCAGTCCGATCAACCGCTCCTGCGAGTAGCCCTGAAAGTGCCCGTTGAGCAGAGCCGAAACCTTGGGTTGACTCAGACCGAGGATCTCTGCCGCCGCGGTCTGCGTTAGCCGCCGTGCCCGAATAATGCGTGTTATCTCCGCGACAATGCGTGCCTTGGCGAGCATCCCCTCGGCATCCTTGAACCCGAGGTCCTTGTAGACGTTGCCGCTACCCGCCTCAATTTCAACGCCGGTAGTCAACCGGGCTTTGCGTCTCTTTGTCATAGTCACATTTCCTCATCTGTCTCCTGGGCAGCCTTGAGCCGTGAGCGCATCAGGTCCAAATCTGGCCGCGGTGTCTGTGTGCCCTTGGTCGCCTTCTTCTTGAAGCAGTGAAGTACGTAGACTGCTCGCTTGAGGCGCACCGTATAGACCGCTCGGTAGGTGTCGCCCTGATAGTCCTCGATTACCTCCAATACTCCAGCGGACCCGAATCCCTTCAGCGGCTTTGTCGCCGGGTGCTTTTCGCCAATCTGCCCAAGGTAAAGGGCAAAGCCTACCTTCCTCTTCACTGGCCTCGGCATGGCCATGAGGTCCTTCTTCGCCGAGGCGACCCAGCGCAGTGGTCTTGGCGACAGCTGCCGCGGTGTTTCCATCGCTAATTTATATTATCCCAGAAATAGGATAGGCGCGCAATGTCTATTGGCCGCGGGCCTTATCCCGATGCGTTCAGTACGCGTGGCTAGCCCGAGTCGGTAATACTGCTCGCCGCTGAGGCTCGCGTGTCGGGCGACAAGCAGCGCTTCGGCGGCATGGTCATCCTTCAGCGCGAGGAGGAGCTGCGCGCCCGTGATCGGATCGTCGATGCTCCGCGTCGCGCGCGTCCGCGACGGTACCCGCCCGCTCTGCGGGGTCCAGGATTCCATGCCAGGCTTCGAACTCGTCCGGTGATCCGGTCCGCTTGAACAGGGCCCGGCGCACGGACCGCAGACGCACCGTGTCACCGAGTGCTGCGTACGCTTCCGCGAGCAGCCGGTCGCGCCGGTCCTCATGACCTCCCCGATCGCCCTCGAGCCATGCCAGCCCCTCGCCGGGTCGGCCGAAACGAATGTAGCGCTCGGCGAGATGTTCCTTCTGGAGAGGATTGGGGTTGGGGCTGTAGCGCAGAGTCGCCTTGGTCGACAAATCCGGATCGCGCAGCGCGTCGGCGGCGGTTCGCGATGTCGTCGGGGATGACGACCCGCTGCCGCCGCTCAGAAGACAAGACTGTCCTCTGCGGCCTGCCGAGTCTCGTTCACGTGACTTCCCGATCCATGGCCTCGCTGGGCGAGGTGCTTCTCTGATTCCCGCGCCGCGGCTACCGCGCACGGTTCGGCGAAAAACTAGCACCGATTTTCTATTCTGTCCAGAATATTCAATAATCGTCCGCATTCATGAGAGTCCGCTTGATTTTCGATCCCAACGAACACCAACGAACGTAGATTCAGAACTCCTGACATAGCCGGTTAATGGTGCCTGAATTTGCTGGTTTTTTGCTCGCGACCGGGTGCGAACCAATACCTGTCCGGTTTTTGAGATCGGCCAAGTGTAACGCGCTGAAGCGACGAAGATTGTTCTCAGGAGCTTGCGAACCCAAACCTGTCCGCTTTAGCGTGGGCCATGAGCGCCCAGCTAGCTTTCGCGCTGCCGTGCGTGGCGTCGTCAAACGCAGTAATCATCAACGCGCGCTGCAGCTTGCGTGTCGAAGAAGATCAACGCTTGATCGTGGTCGCGGGTCTGCCGGTGCATCACTATTGCGCTGGTGACGCAGTGGCAGAAGCCTACGCGATGGTGTTCTTGGTCGAGACGGGATTCGCCCAGCAGACGGAGGTCGCCCGTGCATTCGCGCGATCGGAGCGCACGGTGCGCCGCTATCAGCAGCGCTATGCGCAGGGCGGGATGGCCGCGCTGGGCCGAACGGAGGGTTGGCGGCGCGGTCGACGGCGTATCCGCAGCAAGCGGCTGCATAGCATCGAGCGGCTGAAGAGTGAGGGGCTGAGCAATCGGGCGATCGCGCAACGCCTGGGCGTGAGCGAGAGGGCCGTCAGGAAGTTGGTTGGGGCAGCGAAGTGCATCGAGGTCGAGCAATTGGCGTTAAGCGCGATCGCGAGCGCTGCGGCGCTGCGGCGCTGCGGCGACCGAGTCCTCGTCACAAACTGCAGTCGCATCGGCAGAATCGAGCGACGAGCACACGAGTCATCAGCAACCGCCATCAGCCAATCAGGCCGGCGACGTCGATGAGCTCAGCGTCGAGGACGAGCCGGTGCCGATGAGTCTGGACCGCGACTGTCTTGCCCTTCAGGTCGCGCATCGAGTTGATGCCGGCATCCCGTTGCGCACCGCGAGGCACTCGCTGTCGGTGATGTACTTCTCGACGTACACGATCGATATCTTGATGCCTTGTGCGAAGCCAACGACCATCGGCGAGGTGCTGTTGCCCGCGATCGCCGCGAGCACCTGCGGCCCGCCGCCCGCCGCCCACGGTCGCGAAGTCCGTCTTCACGTTGCGGCCAAACGCCTTGGCGAAGGTGCCGAGCGCCTTGCCGAGCGTCTGTGGATTCGCCGAGCCGAAATGGCCCAGCACGGCGGCCACCTGTTGCGCACGTGACGCAAGCGGCACGCCGCCTGCCATCTCCCCAGGTGAGCTTGCATTACCGCCCGCCCGAGATCCGGCGGATCGTCCCCTCAATACGTCGCATCGATGCCCGCGGGCCTGCCCCCGCTATGGCCCGCCTCGCCGATTGCTTCGCGCAGATCGCGAATGTAATCCTCGCGGGCCGGTGCGTGCAGCATCGAGAGCATCAGGTGCAGCCCGAACGGCTGGCGTACGACGCCGGGGATCCAGCCCCGGCGCGCCATCCCGTCGGACACGCCTTGCATGTCGATCTCGTCCGAGGTGAACGCGAGGATCGACAGGTCAGGTTCCCCGACGATGCGAAGCCCGCTCGCCTCGATGTCGCGCCGGTAAGCGCGCGCGAGCTCCAGGATGTTGCGCGCGGTCTGGACATAACCCTGCTCCCCCATCGCATGCAGCGTCGCCCACGCCCCTGCGATTGCACCGCCCGGTCGCGTGCCGACGACCGTCGCGGTCGCGAAGCGACCGCCCGGCCACTCGTCCACGTCGAACGGCTGGCACGCCGCCGCATCCGCCGAGCGATAGAAGATCGTCGAGGCGGGCTTGGGACAGAAGCCGAACTTGTGCAGGTCGGCGGACAGCGACATGACGCCGGAGATCGAGAAGTCGAACGGTGGAATCGCATAGCCTGCCTTGGCTGCGAAGGGCGCGATGTAGCCTCCGACGCAAGCGTCGACGTGCAGCCAGACGTTGCGTTGCTGTGCGATCCTGCTCAGGTCCTCGATCGGGTCGATCGTGCCGTATGGAAAACAGGGTGCCGAGCCGACCAGCATCAACGTATCGTCGTCGATCGCCTGCTCGATCGCTGCGACGTCGGCGCGGTAGTCTGCGCCGACCGGGACGCGTCGCGTCGTGAGGTCCATCAGCATCGCAGCCTTGGTGAATGCGGGGTGCGCCGAGTAGGGCATCACGAGATTGCCGCGGCGACGCGGGTTGCCGGTTCGATTGCGAACGAAATCGCGGCACGCTTTTACTGCGCCAATGATGCTCTCCGAGCCACCCGTGGTGAAGTAGCCGACCGCCTCGTCGGGCGCGGTGAACAGCGTCAGGCCGATGCCGATGACGTCGTCCTCCATCTGCTTCAACCCAGGGAAGGCACGCTTGCCGCCGAGGCCGTTCTCGTTGAAGAACTGCAGGAATGCGTCGCGACCGATATCGGTGGCTTGATCGTTTCCCTTGAAGACGTAAAGCGGCACGCGGCCGCGCCGCCAGTCGGCATTGCGGGTGGCCATCGCGTCGAGCTGCGCGAAGATCGCGTCGCGGGCAAGGCCGGTGGTGGGCAAACTCTTGCGCACGAGCGCTCCGAATCGAGTAGGTGGATGTCGCCGAATCAGCGCTGCCAGCGGGTAAGGCGCCGCTCGACGTGCGTCATGATTCCGGCGAGCACGTACGACAGGAACACGAGCACCAGCAGCACCGCAAACACGCCATTGGCATCGAACGTGTTCGAGTAGTAGCTGATCAGGCTTCCCAGCCCCTTGCCGCCGGCGATCAGCTCCGCGGTGACCACGCCGAGCAGCGTGTAGATGAGACCAAGCCGCAGCCCGGTGAAGATCGACGGCACCGCCGTCGGGATGACGATGCTGCCGAAGACGCGCCGTCTCGACAAGCCGAGGCTGCGCGCGAGCTGGATGTGATCCGGGTCGACGGACTGCGCGCCGGCCAGTGTGTTGTAGAGCAGGATGAAGTACATGAGCGAGATGCCCGAGACGATCTTCGACAGCGTGCCGAGTCCGAACCACACGATAAACAATGGCACCAGGGCGACGCGAGGCAGCGCATTCATCGCATCGATGAACGGATCGACGAGCTCCTTGACCGTGCGGGATGCAGTCAGCACCAGCGCGGTAAGGAGCGCGGCCACGCCGCCGATGACGAAGGCCGCGAGTGTCGCCGTCAGCGTCTCCCAGATGCCGAGGAGGAATGAACCGTCGGCGATCTTGGCAACCAGGAACGGCAGGAATACCGACGGCTGCCCGATGAAGGCCGCGGGCACGATGTTGTTGCGCGCGAGGGCTTCCCACACGCCGACGACGACTGCCAGCAGCACGAGACGGCCGAGCACGATCCGGCTGCGGTGCGAGAGCGCAAACGAGGCCGCGCGCCGCCCGGTTTGGCCGGGCGCGTCCGCGAGACCACTCGTCATGTCAGGGCGCGTTGTCACTCGGTGTCCCGGCCGCCGACTCCAGCTCCTGCCACAGATGCGCATAGATATCGTGGTATTCGCGCAGGCTCTGCAGCGCCCGTACCGACCGCGGTCGCGGCAGGTCGATCGCGACATCGGCGACGATGCGTCCGGGCCGGGCGGACATCACGATCACGCGGTCGGACAGCGCGACCGCTTCGGCGAGGTCGTGCGTGACCAGCACGACGGTGCTGCGGAAGCGTTCCCAGAGGCTTAGCAGCTTGTCCTGCAGAACGAGCTTGGTCTGCGCATCGAGCGCGCCGAACGGCTCGTCGAGGAAGATGTGCTCGCTTTGGGGGGAGAACGTGCGCGCGAGCGCGACCCGCTGGCGCATGCCCTGCGAAAGCTGGCGCGGATACGCCTCCTCGAAGCCTTCGAGCCCGACGTCACGCAACAGGGCCCGGATTGCGGGGCCTCCATCGTTGCCCCGCTCGCGACGAGTGCGCGCCGCGAAATCGACGTTCCGATAGGCGCCCAGCCAGGGCAGCAGCGCATCGCGCGCGAACATGCGCGCGGTATCGCGACGTCCCGGCTTGGGCGGAGTGCCCGCGAGCAACGCCCGGCCCGACTGCAATGGCACGAGACCCGAGAGGATGTCGAGCAGCGTCGTCTTGCCGCAGCCACTCGGCCCGACCAGGGCGACGAACTCGCCCCGCCGGATCGCAAGCGAGATGCCGTCGAGCACACGCACGACGCGTGCGCGCTGCGCGTACATGTGGCTCACCGCCTCGACCAGCACGGCGACCTCGACCGTCGACACGTCGGCCATCGAACGGCTCAGGGCTTGGGCGCGCCCTCGTAGATGACGTCCGACGCAGTGAGCGCCCTCGACAACAGCTTGTTCTCGAGCAAGTACTCGTTCCACGCTTCGATCGCGCCGCGATCCACGGTATAGCCGAAGAACGTGCTGTAGTTGTCGATCATCAGTGCCAGCGTCTGCTCGCGCTTGTCGGCGGGGATGACCGACGTGTTCACGAATTTGCCGATCTCCTCGATCAGCTTCGCACGGTTCTTCGGGTCCTTGATCCACGTGATCGAGTCGATGTGCGCCTTGATGAACGCGTTCACCACGTCGGGATGCTCGCGAATGTACGAGCCCTTGGCCGAGAACGCCTCGAACGCGCCGCCGAGCTTCTGAAGCACGGCCGGTCCCTGGCCGCGACTCATGTCGATCGCCGAGCGTCCGTTGCCCAGCGCCTGGGTGATCTCCACGAACGGGGTGAACGCCATCTGCGCATCGACGCGACCCGCCTGCCAGGCGGCCAGCGCGGTGTTCGAGGAGCCGTCTGCGACGTAAGTGATGCTTGCCGGATCGATCCCGGCGCCGCGGAACAACGCGTTGGTCATGAGGTGCGTCGTCGCGCCGAGGGCGTTGACGCCGATGCGCAGCCCCTTCAGGTCCTGCATGATCGCCGGATAGCCCTGCGCCGCGTGCGGGAGCGGCACGTTGGTGTTGACGACGAGGTTGTAGAAGTTCTTGACCTCGTTGCCGACGACGATCTTCAGGTCGGTTCCCTTGACCACGTTCTCCATGATCTGGTCGGTGGGAGGCTCGATGAAGTCGATGCTGCCGCCGAGCAGCGCGGCGACACCGGCCGGCCCCGAGTTGACGACGATCAGCTCGGCATCCAGGTTGTACTTGCGATAGAAACCGAGGTCCTTCGCGATCTGCACGGGCAGCGAGGTATACGCGCCGTTGTAGACCATCACGCGTATCGGCGTGAGCGTGGCGGGCACCTTATTGGTGACCGGCAGGCCTTGTGCCAGGACACGATCCGAGAAGCCGCCAACGATGACGAGACAAGCGACAGTCGCGATCATCGCTTTCAACGTTCTTACTGACTGCATGGTCTTCCTCCTTGCGCGCGTGTGCAGATCGTGCCGTCGTTGTTCCGCCATCACCGCTCCCTTTCCTCCGGTCCGGACCGGTTGCGTCGCTGCCTGCGAAGTCGCGCGGTCGCGGCAGGATCCGCGCTTATGCCATCGTCTGCGACCACGACCCCATACGCGTCGGTCGCGACTTGCACGCTCACCAGCTCGTCGCGAACGTCGCGCATGACCGCCTCGACGTCGCGATCGAGGGGATCGCCGAATCCGCCGCCTCCGGGCGAGCGAATGGACAACCGCGCCGCTGGCAATTGCAGCAACGCATAGGCTTCGGGCACCAGGCGCGAACCGTCGGGAAGCGTCATCTCCAGCGCGCCCACGCTGCCGTCGCGACCACCCTGTACGCCGATGCCCGTCGGGCGCAGCACGCCTTCGCCGCGGAAAGAATATTCGGCGGGGTTCTCCACCTCGACTTCGTAGATCGCACCTGTACCGCCGCGGAACTCGCCCGCACCGCCTCCGTCCGGACGCAGCTCATGCCGACGCACCAGCACCGGATAGAGCTGCTCGTAAGTCTCGGCATTCGGGATCACGAGCCCGCCGAGTGTCACCATCGGTCCCATCTGGTTGAAGCCATCCCGGCCGCGCACCGCGCCGGCCCCCGAGCATCCGCCCCAGTGATACATCACCCAGGTGCCCGTCGCACCCTGTCCCGATGTCACCGGGAACATGTTCTTGCCCCAGCCCGCGATCGCGTTCCGTGGCTCTGCCTGGCCCAGTGCCCACCAGACCATGTGCATGATTTCCTGCGCCGGAAAGACGGTGCACATCGTGAGCGGCGCGGGTGAGCGCGCGTTCACGATCGAGCCCTCGGGGGCAACGATGCGCACGCTGCGGAACGTGCCTTCGTTGCGCGGGATGTCCGCTTCGAGAAACGAGACGAGCCCCGCGTACACCGCGGCGTACGTATTGGCGAGCGACGAGTTCTTGAAACCGCGGATCTGCGGATCGGTTCCCGTGAAGTCCACTTCGAGCGTTTCGCCGCATTTGGTGATCGTCACCCGCAGCGCGATGTCGGCGGGCTCGAAGCAATCCGTGTCGAACCGCTCCTCGGCGCGATAAACGCCGTCCGGAAGCGCACGCAACGCCGCACGCATCGAACGGTCCGCGTGGTCCAGAATGGCGTCGAAGAGGTCGAGCGTCGTTGTCGTTCCGTGCTCGTGCGCCATGCCTGCGATCGAGTCGGCGCCCACTTGCGTCGCCCCCAGCATGGCACGCAAGTCTCCGTCGAGCAGATCGGGACAGCGCGTGTTGATCATCAGGAGCTGCCAAAGGTCGGCGCGCGTGCGGCCCGACTCGACGAGCTTCAGCACCGGCAACCGGATGCCTTCGTGAAAGATCTCGGTGGCCTTGGGGTTGTAGGTACCCGCGGCGCCACCGCCGATGTCCGACTGGTGCGCGCGATTGCACGCGAACGCGAGCAATCGATCCTGCGCGAACACCGGGCGTGCGATGACCCAGTCCGGCAGATGGTTCCCTCCCGCCACGTACGGATCGTTGAGCAGGAAGGCATCGCCCGATTGTATGTTTCCTGCGAACGCGCGCAGCAGCGCGCGTACCGCGAATCCGCCGCCGCTGGTATGAATGGGAATTCCGTCGGCCTGCGACACGATGGTGCCCGCTCCGTCCGTCGCGTAGCAGGAGAAGTCATGGGACTGGTTGAAAATCGGGCTGCGCGAGGTGCGCACCATCACGCACCCCATCTGACGGCAGATCTGGTCGAGCCGGTTCTGCACCAGCGCCAGCACGATCGGGTCGCGCTCGCTCGCGTGGGTCATGTTCCAAGCGCGATGCGGTAGTTGTCGCTGGCGTCGACGGTCAACCGGTCGCCGCATCCGATCAGCACCGTCGTCGTCTGCTCGTCGACGATTGCCGGGCCGTCGATGACGTACCCGCTTTGCAGCACCCTGCCTTCGTAGACTGGGGTTTCGCACCAGCCGGAGCGTGCATCGATCCACACGTTCCTGCGATCGCGCGGACGAGGCGCACCGCTCGCGCGCGGGTGCTCTTGTCGAGGCAGCGATTCGATCACGCCCACCCCGGTCACGCGCGCCTTGGTGATCTCGATGATGCCATCCGGCTGGACATGGCCGAAGAGTCGCTCATGCTCGGCATCGAAGGAAGCGCGGATCGCGGCCCGATCGAGCGCGGAATCCACTTCCACCGTGATGTCCCATTGCTGGCCGCGATAGCGCAGATCGAGTGCGCGTGCAAGCCGGATCGCGCTGCCGGTGAATCCCTCCCGCTGGAGCGCTTCGCGCGCCTGGGTTTCGATCGCGTCGAATACCGCTTGCAACCCGGTTGCGAAATCGCCGGCAAGCTCGGCGAGGTGCATCCGGAAGAAATCATGACGCACGTTGGCGTTGAGCATGCCGAGCGCGCAGAACCCACCCGACAGACGCGGCACATACACGTGCGAACATCCCAGCCCCCGCCCGACGGCGATGGCGTGCAGCGGTCCCGCGCCGCCGGCGGCGACGAGCGTCAGTCGGCGCGGATCGTGGCCACGCTCCGAGCTCATCCGTTGCACCGCGTGCAGCAGCTTCTGGTCCATGAGCTCGACCATGCCACTCGCCGCGCGCTCGACGGAGAGGCCCAGCGGCGCTGCAACGTTGCGCTCGACGGCAGCGCGGGCGAGCGTCGGATCGATCCGCACCGCGCCATCGGCGTAGGCTCCCGGGTGCAGCCTGCCCAGCACGAGTTGCGCATCGGTGATCGTCGCGTCCTGGCCGCCGAGCCCGTAGCACGCCGGACCCGGACGCGCGCCGGCACCCTGCGGACCGATCTGCAGCAATCCTGCCGCGTCCACGTGCGCGATCGTTCCACCGCCTGCGCCGATCGTGTGCACATCGACGGCAGGCGTGACGCACTTGTAGCCGCCGATGTCCAGCAGATCGGTGAATGCGACCTTGCCACGGCTCATGAGGATGACGTCGCAGCTGGTCCCGCCGATTTCCATCGATACGAGCTCGTCCGACCCGATGGCCGCGCGGTAGTGGTCCAGCGCGGAAACGCCGCTCGCAGGTCCGGAGAGCAGCAACGTGACTGGTCTTCCCCCCATCTCCCCGAGCGACACGACGCCGCCGTTGCTCTGCACGAGGAGGAGCGGCACGGCAAGGTCGAGCGCGTCGAGCCTTTCCTGCAGCTTGTGCAGGTAGGCGAGCGTGCGCGGCGCGACATAGGCGTTCAAAACCGTGGTGGAGGTTCGCTCGTATTCGCCCATTACGGGCGCCACGTTGCTCGATGCGCAGACCGTCCCCGCGAAGCGCGAGCGCAAGCGATCGATGACCGCGCGCTCGTGCTCGTCGTTCCGGAAGCTGTTGAACAAGCTCACGGCGATCGCCTCGACCGACTCGCCTTGCAGCCGCTCGAGGGCGAGATCCACGTCGCCGAGTTGCAGCGGCTCGCGTTGCCGGCCGCCGCGGTCGATACGCCCTCGAACGGGTCGCCGTAGGAAGCGAGGCACGAGCACGGGTGGATAGGGCGTTCTGTGCTTCCATGGGTCGTTGCGTTGGCCACGCCGGATCTCGAGCGCGTCGCGGAAGCCTTCGCTTGCGATCAGCGCGGTTCGTGCACCCTTGCCTTCGAGGACCGTATTCGTCGCGATCGTCGAACCATGAACGAACAGGACACACCGTCGCAGCAGCTCGCGGGTCGACACGCCCTCGCGCGTCGCGGCCTGGTCCAATCCATACATGACTCCTTGTGCGCCGGCTAAACCGGCGAGGTGTTGTGAATGAAAGCTTCATACGGTGAAGGCGTAGCGACCCACACCGGCCCCGAGTCATGCGGAGGTGCCTGCGAGGGCACCGTCGAAGCGTTGACAGGGGTACGTGCGGG